>NZ_JBFBBK010000038.1:0-81957 GCF_040682635.1 Streptomyces sp. NPDC051133 | reverse complement strand
GCCTCCGCCAGCTCCAATACCGCAGCAGCATCATCGACGGATGCCTCACCGGAACAGGACTCACGCCGACGACACCACGACTACAAAGTCAGTAGTGGCCGCTGGTGGCGTGTCCCTGCGGCTGCCGGACCGGTTACGGGGAGCCGCGTGGCTTCCTATTCCTTTTCGGTGGCCAGGTGTTCGAAACGGTCGCTATATTCATTGATCACTTGGTCACGATCCGCACCGGACGAACGGTGATGTCGGGCCTGGTACCGGATGGCCCGCCGTGAGCTGGGGCCATGTGATCCTGTGGGGGGATATCACCGTGCGACGCGCTGCTCTGCTTTCGGCTGCCAGTGCCACCGCGCTGGCCGCCTCAATGTTCACCGGCTCCGCGCCGGCCCGTGCCGATGCCGCTCCAAGTGGTGGACCGGTTCTGGACAACGCGGACGCCTGGTACGGCTATCCCGGAATGGTCTTCGTCACCGCACACTCAGATAATCCGATCACCCACATCAC
Source organism: Streptomyces sp. NPDC051133 (assembly GCF_040682635.1). Lineage (NCBI taxonomy): Bacteria > Bacillati > Actinomycetota > Actinomycetes > Kitasatosporales > Streptomycetaceae > Streptomyces > Streptomyces sp. NPDC051133. The sequence goes on along the minus strand of NZ_JBFBBK010000038.1, from coordinate 81,456 downwards.
TGCCCACTTCACCCCCCTCGGCAGCCAGGGCGACGCCCCCGAGGCTGGGTCCACCGACGACTTCACCCAGCAGTCCGGCACGGACGGCCGGTCCGGAGTATGGCGGGCTCCGGTGCACCTCGCGGACCTCGGCGAGTACCGGATCACCGTCGACATGGAGGACTCCTCCGGTGCCAAGGTCACCGGCGTGGTGTCACACGAGACACTGGAGTACCAGACCATTCTCACGATCCCGGACCTCACGGTGACGCCGACCAGGCCGGACTACTTCCATCAGAAAGTGACCGTCAGCGGTACCGAACTCGCCGAAGACCCGCGGACGCCCGAAGCTCCCGTCCCGGTCGCCGATGCGTCGGTCGACATCACCTCCCAGGGCACCGCCCCGTACGGCAGGTTCACCACGCAGACCGGCGCCGACGGGCGCTTCACCTTCTCTTTCGTTCCCACCTTGTACTGATCCGACGTGACGGCGTGGTCAAAGGCCTCCAGCGCCTATCCCGGGGCGATACTCCTGAGCTCGCCCCAGCAGCACATGAACCCCGTGCAGGCACCGACCCGGTTCACGGTGAGCACACACGGCCTCGACCTGCGTCAGGGAACGACGGGCAAGGTCACCGGCCTCGCGGAGATCCAGACGGCTGGCAGCCGCTGCCGCACACGTCCCTCAGCCTCGTCGGCACCGGCCCTTCGCCGGGCTTCGGGGGCACCACCACCACGGACGACAATGGGTTCTACAGCTTGCGCGTTCCTTCGGACAATCCGTTGCCGACCGGTCAACTCGTCCTCGGTGAGACGCCGTTCCTGCAGCCTGCCGCTGAGCCCTTCAGCCTCCACGTGGCATACACGACCGACCTCACCATGGACGCCACGCTCGGCGACGACTCCCGGCCCCATGTCTCGGGAGACATCGAGTACAGCGATCCCCGCGCCCACTGGCCGTCCCACACCGCCGTCACCATCGAATACTCCAAGGACGGCAAGACCGGCTGGAAGTCAGCCGCCACGATCCCTGTGAAGATCCGCCACAACACGCCCAGCATCCCGGAAGTCTTCAGCACGTCGTTCACCGCGCGGAACGACGCCTACTGGCGTGCCCGCTTCAACGGCAACCCCGACCTCGCGAGCAGCACCACTAAGCCCGTCCACCTTCGCCGCTACTCCACACGGATCACGGGGTTCGACGTCACTCCCGAACCGATCCGCAAGAACGGCCTCATCCACCTCAAAGGCACGCTCCAGTACTACACGGGTACCGCCTGGAAGCCGCTCGCAGACGCCAACCCCGCCCTGTACTTCCGACCTCGCGGAGCCTCCGCCTACCGCTACATCAGTGACCTGAGCACCGACTCCAAGGGCCGGATCTGCAACATCACCCAAAATGACACCCAGGACGGCACATGGGCGGTTGCTTTGAACCGCTCCATAGGCGACCAGTACCTCAAGAGTCCCCTGGTCACGGATTACGTCGACGTGCGATGACCGTGCCACACAACCCGGCACCCCCGGACTAAGCCTGGACCGCGTCGGCAGACGTGGCGGCTGTCATCCGTCACGCTCAATCGGCCAGTTGAAGCGCTGCGGGCCGCCACGGGTGGCGGCCCGCCGTGCAGTGCGCACAACGGCGCGTTCACGCTCCAGCCGGCCTCCGAGGCGGCCGACTCGATCGAGGGGGCCAGTTCATCGGGCATGCGAGTAGAGGTGAGCCCCCACTGCATCGACCATGGCGTCGTTCAAACCCGCCCTCTCCACTTGAGCGAGCGGAGGTGAGTCGCTGTGACCGTGTCCGGCGACCAGGTGAGCGTCGTGATTGCTCTGGGGCGGCCCGGATCGCGGGTGATCGCGCCTCGCCGGTCTCGTGATGCGCCGGCGGATGCAGCGCAGGACACGGCCTGGGTGTGACTGAGCGTGGTAGGTAGCCTCGACGGACAGCTGCGCACGCCGGATTACGGAAGAGGACCTTTCTTTCGGCAGGATGGGCGCATGACCGAGATCCGCACACCTCGCCTCCTCCTCCGTAGCTGGCATGACGACGACCTCGCGCCGATGGCGGACATCCACGCGAACCCCCGGATCATGCGCTGGATCGACGATGGCTCGGTGCGCGACCTGGATCGCACGGCCGAGGACATCGAGCGGTGGGAGGAGGAGTGGGACGAGGAGGGCTTCGGGCTCTTCGCCGTCGAGCTGCTGGCCTCGGGCGAACTGATCGGCTTTGCGGGACTGTTCGTGCCCGAGTTCCTGCCGGAGGTGCTGCCCGCCGTGGCGATCAGCTGGCGGATCGGCTCACAGTTCTGGGGACAGGGATACGCCTCCGAAGCCGCCCACGCCACGCTGGAGTTCGCTCTCCAGGACCGCGGAATCGACCGCGTCATCAGCATCAACCGGGTGGGTGACAACGCCTCCGAGAACGTCATCCGCAAGCTCGGCATGGTGCCCGAGCGGGAGACGGCGCACCCCGTGTACGGCTACCCGCTGCGCGTTCACGCCATCGACCTCACCGAGTTCCAGGCATGAACCGGCCGAGCCGTCGACCATCACAGGACGGCTGGCTGCTGTCCCTACGTCCCCGGGCGCAGTAACGCGACGATACCGGCACCCGGGCGACGGATCGTGTCTTCCCGGTCGCTGATCTGTGCTTCCACGGGACTGCGTCCGCAGCTGGATTCAGTTTTTCGCCTGTCGAGCGCAGCCTGTCGGGCTGCTGTGCCGCTCGCAGGAGAACCGGCGGTGACTGCGGGGGTTCCGGTAGCGGGGTGCGGTCAGGAGCCGGCGGAGCTCCGCCCAGACTTCACAGGCTTCGTAGCCGGGCGGTCCAGGTGCCGTCGGAGCCCATCGTGGGGTGGAGGTGTTGGAATCCGGTCAGGTTGGAGCGGATGGCGTAGAAGTGCATCCGCTTGGTCTGGTCGAGAGCGAAGCCGGTGACCGCCTTGCCGTCCGGGCCCATGATCATGAACCGGTATGCGGCCGGCTTGCCGGCCTTCAGGGTCGTGTCGGAACTGGTGAGGCGGTAGCCGTCCCCACTGGCGGCCAGGCCGTTGCCACCGGCGGCCCGGCCCATGCCGGGCATGCCGCGCACCGAGGAGTCCTGGCTCGCCGAGGCAGCCGCCGACGGCGTGCTGCCGTGGTGCATGCCGGGCATCGAGGAGTCACCGGACGAGCCGCACGCGGCCAAGGCCAGAGCAAGGGTGGCTGCGATGCCGGCTGCCGCAAGGGATCGGTTGCGCGCGGTGGAGCGGGTGGAAGAGGACATCGTGTCTCAAGGGTCTTTCCGGTGGCGCACCACGCCGGGTGGGGCGCAATGTGGGCAGGACGTTTTGCCGGATACCGCTGGTGGCGGTTCCGGTGCGGTCCGCTCACGTCCGCGCGATGCACACCTGGAGCAGGAGCCCGCGTCCGCCCGGCGGGCCGCGTCGCCGTGTTCCGTCGGGATTCCACGCCCAGCGAAGAGCGCAGGCCGCCAGCGCCACGAGGGCAGCCACACCGACGAGGGCCGAAGCAGGTACCGAAACGTCGTTGTGGGCAGGAACCGCGACGCACAGCTCCCCGTGTGTCCCCATGCCTTCGACGGCCTGAGGTCGGACACCGTCCGAATGAGGCAGGACAGCCTGGTGCGAGGTCATCGGGAAGGCGTGGCCGTCGAGGACCGAGCCACTTGCGCTCATCCCGCCGTGGCAGCCCTCAACGGCAGTGCCCGGGGCGCCATGCATGAGGAAGAGACCGAGCAGGACCGCACACAGCGCCAGCAGGTGGGCGGTGCCCGGGCGGTGTGTCGGCGTACTCCCCATGAGCGGCCTGCTCTCCTTCCCCGTTCTCTCTCCCTGGGGTGGTCGCCCCACCGAGACGATACCCGGCGGGGGTACTTCGTCGCACAGGGGCGGGGGTCTCCAACGTCGACCGGCTCTGGGGCCGCTGGCAGAAAGCGTCGGGGCACGCATGGCGGCTGGACCCGGCACAGGGGTACGGCAGCCCCGGCGATGAACCGGCCTCGTCGCCGAACGCGCCGGCACATGTAGAGCGGCTGCCTGCCGGGCAGTTCGGAGTGATGTGAGCAGGGGCAGGCCGGTTACGGGGGAAACCGAGCCTGCCCCTGCGGCGCCCGCATGTCTCCCCCCGGAGGCTGGGCGCCATGACCCCGCCCGGGGTCACTTCGATCAGCGCACGGCCTCTCAGGAGTGTCACGGGTTGACGGGGATGGTTGCCAGACCAGCACCTTCATGAAGGTACGCGCCGACAGCCGTCACTGCTTGATCACTCATGACACACGCGAACCCGGGTTCCGTCGGTGCAGCCTCGTCAATCCACTCGCCTCAGACATGCAGCTGGTGTATGGCTGCTCGCCGGCCACGCTTGGCTCGGGCCCAGTTCCTGTGGTGTGCGCATGCTGAGCGACAGGCCGGTCTGCCCACCGCCTGACGCTGTTCGTCACGAGGTGGCGGCGACGCGTAAATCCACCTCACCGGCTGCCCTTATGAGGCAGGTCACTCGGGCGGCTCCGCGCGTGTTTGCAGGTGCTGCCAGCAGTGATGGACATGCTGTTCAGCCTCTCGCACAACGCAGGAGGCGTCCTTTGAGAGCGTGACCGCACCGGGCGCAACCATGTCAGCGCTGGGTGGGGTGCGACCGCGCACCGGGCCAGCCGGGCGGGCGGCGCGTCCAGGACCGCTCTGGCGCAGGACGGCGGCCCGGGCTACCAGAATCGTGGCGATGACTGCTGCGGCGGTGAGTGCGGAAGCTGCGTGCTGATCGGACATGGATGTGAAGGGTCCTTCGCGTGATTACTGGTCAGCAGGCGGAAGGCCCCTGTATCCGTGGCGCCCCGGCCCGCCGGCCTCCTTAAGCGCCGTCGGCCGGGCCAGGTTCCGGTCAGGCGGCGGGTACCGGTGGCGCCAGCGCGGCCGACGGCTGCCTCGGCTGCGGCGAAGACCGCACCTTGGAGCGTGAAGGCGAGCAGCGCCCCGCTCCACGAGCCGTCTTCGCCGGTAGCGTCCCAGGCGCCCTCGTCGTGGCCGAGCACCTTCCACGTCTGCTCGGACAATGCGCCCCAGCCATCCCGCTGCCGGCACCGAGCGCCAGGCCGACCGGCTGATAGGCGATCTTGGATGCCTTCGCAGGGCTCACCCCCTGCGGCGGCGGCAGGCCGACCACGCCACGAGAGCCGCAGCCGCTGCCGCCAGCAGCACCTTGCGGTTGTTCCGCGCCAGCTGCGCCCCTTGGGCCGTCTTGTGCCGCACCGGCTCGGGTGCCTTGTCCTGCCACAGCTGACCGGCCTGGGCCGCCCTCGCCCTGGCCTGTCCCGCTGCCTGGACGGCCCTGTCCCTGACCGGGTCGGGCAGCTGGTCCTGCACCTGGTGTGCCAGGTCCGCCGCCTGCGCTTTCCATTCCCCCGCCTTCAGCGCCGCTTGCTCCTTCAGCTCGGCGGCCTTCGCGGCGGCCTGCTCCTTAACCTCGGCAGCCTTCTCCTGGGCGCGCGCTTTGACGTCGGTCTTCGCAGCGAGCGCCTCGACCGTCTCCCCGAGCTCGGTGCGGGTCTGCTCGACCTGCTCGCGCAGTTCCTCGGGGCTGGTGGCGGTGGGCTCGTCGTGGGGCGGCTGGGTCATCGGTGTGCACTCTCCTTGATCTCGGCCACGTCGGCCTTCACGTTGTCGACGGTCTGCTCGGGTGCGGGCGGCGCTGCCTGGTCGACCTGCCTCTTTCCGCTTATGGCCATCACCGCGGCGATCACACCCAGCACCGCAGTGATGATCAGCCCCGCCGCCCACACCGGCAGCGCCACCGCCAGCGCGGCGATCGCGGTGGCAACCAGCGTCTGCAGCATCAGGAATCCGACGATGCCGGCGCCGCCGAACAGGCCTCCGCCCTTGCCGTAGTGCCTGCCCTTCTGCTTCATCTCCGCCTGTGCCAGGCGCAGTTCGCCGCGCACCAGCTCGGTCAGCTGCTGCGAAGCCCGCTGCACCAGCTCCCCCACCGGCTCCTGACCGGCACGGTCCGTGCGCGGGCCGGACCCGGCATGCTGCGGATGCGTGCTCGACACGACGGTCACCTCCGTCCCTCTGCGTTCCTGCAGACCGGGCTCGTTCCCGGCCTCCTTGCGATGAGCGCGCGAGTACCCCGAACACACGAGTTCAGGACAGGCGCTCTGGCCGGCAGGTCCCGTCGGCTTGCGCCAGTCACACCCGGCCCCGACGCCCAGGGGCAAAGGCGCACAGGATCAGGTACGGGGCGTGACGCGTGAACCAGGCGCCGACCAGGGGCAGTGGCGGCGCTGGTGGAGCATCGCCCCCTTTCCTCTCCGGGCACTCGCGCGGGCACACCACCCTCCTGGAAAACCCGGGCGCGATCACGAGCCGAGATACCTGGGACGGCCTGTCGGCGAACATGGGGGCGCCATGCAGAACCTGACACTGCCCCAGGCCGATCCCTCAAGCGGGCTGCGGCCGCCAACCGCAGGCCCTCTCGCAGCCCTCGCCGTGCTGCTGCCGACCGCGGCAGGCCGCCAACGAGCTCCTGCCATGCGCAGGGCCCAAGCGAACCTCACCCCAGCGGGCGCGGCCCTGGCACTCAGTCCGTACCTGCTCGCGACTCAACCGCAGATGCCCGCGGCCGCCCCCGCCTCCCTCTAGCCGGGCCTTGCCCGTGGTCCTGAGGCTGACCGTCGCGCGCGAGCGGGTCGATGGACCCCAGGTCGCCAGCCCAGCCTGCTGAGCGCGGTCGCAACCGCCGTACTGCTCGCACTCGGCTGAGCTTCCTGCCGCCGTGCCGGCGCGGACTGATCAAAACGCAACGTCGCCGATCCACGCCTTCCGCGCTCGCTGATCCCATGTCTGGTCACTGCACAGCGCTGGTCGACACGAGGCTGACGCCCAGCCCCCGTTGGCCGCTGCCGACGCCGGCCAGCCAGCGTCGGAGTGTCGCCTGCCTGCGTGGCGGTCGTGGGGTTCTTGCCTGCCACTCTGGATCAGGCGCAGGTGCGGGCGGCGGGCGTGGCGGGGAGAGTGCGGGGTGCGGGTGAGCCAGTCCTCGACACGATCCATCCCGTACAGCGCACAAGCCAACTTCCCGAACCGGACGCCCTGCAGAAAGAAGAAGGCCGCCGCGGCCCGGGCCGCAAGAAGTGGCGCCGGGCCACCGCCGTCGCCGCAGCACTCCACCGTGGAGTGCTCCCGCCGGCCGGCCAGGACGAGAACGAAGACCTGGTCGGGGCCGCCGAAGCAGCCCGCATCCTCGGATACCGCAACGCCGACAGCTTCATCAGCGCACTCGGCCACGGCCTCCTGCCCGACCTCGAGCAACCCGACCGATACGAGTACCGGCGCAACAGCGCCGGCCGCCCCCGGCCAGCAACGCCGGAAACGCTCCCGCATCGAGGACCTGGCAGCCCGCCGCTCCTCACCGTCCTGACTGCGGCGCGCTCAGCCGTACCGCAGGGGGATACCGTAAGACCGCGGCCTCTGGTTTGAGGGATCGACGAACTCCCGGCGGGCCAGACGCCGCACGGTGGCCGGTATGGCGAGGCCAGCCACCTCTCCCCCGCAAGGCCGCACGGCCTTGCGGAACCGGTCGTCACGGAGCAGCTTGTTGAGCGGTTCGGATTTCGTCAGCTCACCGGCGGACCTCGACCACGCTGACGGCCACGAGCCCCGGCCATCTGTCACGAGCCGCCAATAGGTGATCTACAGGGGATGGTGGCTCAGCACCCGCTCGTAGCCGCGCTCGCCCGCGAAGTCCGGCTCGGCGCCGCCGTCCTGGAAGACCTCGAGCGACACGGCCCCGCCCAAAGGCGTGTGGACGCCTCCCACCGGAGGCAAGCCTCGCCCATGGACCGACCTGCCTACCTCGGTCGACTGCGCCCAGGCCGGCTCGCCGGCCGGGCCTTGAGGCTGCGGCACGGTCAGCGGGTAGACAGCCGGTGCCCGCCAGTCCTGAAGACGTCCGCCGTACCCCCGGGCGGCGGCACGCCATCGGCGCGGTGCCACGCGGACGCCCAGCGGTCGACTGCGCCGTAGTGGCGGTCGACCTGTCGGCGGGCGGCGCGCTCGGGGTCCGGGTGGGAGACCACGACGCTGGCGCGACAGCTGTTGGCAGGGGTGTCCCGGCGCCCCTCCGGATCACGGTGATGATTCCAGGCGGACGACGACCATGGCGATGTCATCGCCTGCCCCGCTGGTGAGGCCGAGGCGGGCGAGGAGGGCGTCGGCGAGGCGTTCCGCGCCGAACCCGGTGCAGGCGGCGAGCGTGGAGGTCAGGCGAGTCAGGCCGGCGTCGATGTCCTCACCTCTGCGTTCGATCAGGCCGTCGGTGTAGAGGATGAGAGTGTCCTCGGCGTGGTAGGTCGCGTTGGCCTGAGGGCGGGGAACGTGGTCGGGGCGGGCGCCCAGCGGTGGGTCGGTGGCCTGGTCGAGGAGTTCGCAGGTACCGTCCGGGTGCAGCAGGACGGGCGGGGGGTGACCGGCGCTGCTGTAGATGAGCAGATGACTGTGACAGTCGATGAGGACCTGGACGGCGGTTGCAGCCAAGGCTCCCTCGACCGAGCGCGCGTACAGCCCCAGGACCTCCAGTGCCTGGGCGGGGCCGTGGACGGTGCGGGTGGCGGCGCTCAGAGCGCTGCGCAGCCTGCCCATGACGGTGGCGGCTATCAGGCCGTGGCCGACCACGTCACCGACCGCGACGGCGAAGCGGCCTGCGGGCAGGTCGACCGCGTCGTACCAGTCGCCGCACACGTTCAGTGATCCGACCGCGGGCAGGTAGCGCACGGCGATGTCCGGGTGCCGGGCCAGGTCCGGAGTGTGCAGCATGGTTTCCTGCAGGGCGACGGCGACGCGCCGCTCACGGGCGTGGGCCTGGCGCAGTTCCTCGTTCAGCTGCTGCAGCTGCCGTGCCCGGACATACAGCTCGGCCTCCATGGCCGCTTCCCGGCCAGGGCTCACCGACGGCAGGTGCGCGGTGCGGCGGGCGCGGACGACGTCGGTCATGTCCTCGGACCGGTGGATGATCCAGGCGACTTTGCCGTCCGGGCCGAGAACGGGCACGTTGATCGCGGACCACCACCGCTCCTTGAACACCTCCGGGTTCCCGGCGACCGGGATGTCGTACTTCTGCAATGCCATGTGATCGGTCTGGCCGGAGGCAAGGACACGGTGCAGCGAGGCCTTCAGCGTGGCCGCTCCGTCGGCCTCCGGGTCGGCGGGGTTGTCCGGGAAGACATCGAAGAGGTACTGCCCGACCAGCTCGGCCCGGCTTCGTCCGGTCACCTCACTGAAGGCCCGGTTGGCATCGGCGATCACCAGGTCCGTGCCGAGCATCAGACACGGGCTCGGAAGGGCGGCGAACGCCGCCGCGTAGTCGATCTCCGATGCCGTCACACGCTATTCCCCTGGCCCCCCGGGGGCCTCTGTGTTCAATCTACGAAACGCCCCGGTCCCCCGCCCGCTGAGCAGCCGGACACGGGCCAGGTGATCACGGGCCAGGTGATCACCGCAGGCCCCTCGTGTGTCACCACACGCCCTCTCCCTCACCGCACACGTGCCCGGTGAAGCAGCCCGGCCAGGCCGTCGCCCGACTCCTCCAGGGACGTACCCGGTGGGCCGCTCCATCAGCCCGGGACCGGTGCCGCCGCCAAGCCCGGAGACGCCCCCCGGGACGACCGGCACGCACCGATGATCTCCGGCCGGGCCGTCCGGCAGGACCCCGGCGGGCAAGCGGTCCCAAAAGAGGCCTTGCCGGACAGGCTCGTCGGCACTCTCTTCAGATCCCGCGCGAGAGAATCGGGCAAACGCCGTGAATGATCTCTCTCTCCCCCCCCCGGACGAGACGACCCTGCAAGGCCCCCTGCCTGACAGCGAAGGAGCTCGGCGCCACGGACCCTGTCCCGCAGCAGGAGCGGCTCAGCGGCTGAGCGGCTGAGCGGCTGAGCGGCTGAGCGGCTGAAGCAGGAGAGCGCTCGCGCGAAGCGGGCCGTCGTGCTGGACCTGACGGATGTGTCGTCCTGTGACTCGGCGGGGTTGAACGTGCTGCCGGGAGCCCATCGTGATGCGGACAGGGCAGGGGTCGAGCCGGCCCTGGCAGGCGTCCCGGTCTGCTGAACCGGGTCCTGGCGATCACTGGAGCCGATCATGTCCTGCGGTCCTTCGACACCACCACCGACACCACCGCCGCCCTGAACACCTGACGCCGGCCTTGCACGCGGGCCATGGTGTCTTCAGGGATGTAGCGCTGCGGGCGCTCGTGGATACGGTCGACGGGGACGCGGCGCACGGCGTCCGCGCTGAACCGCACTACCTGCCAGAGCGAGCAGTCGTCGACCCTGGTCGCCACGGGGAGGCCGCATGCCTCGCAGGCCATTCTGGGCCCGTCGGCTCCGTCGAGGCCGCAGCAGGCACCGCCGCGGTTCTCAGGAATCAGCCGGGTTCCACGGATGTCGCCGGGCGCGATGACACTCGCCCCGGGCGTGCTGTCAGACAGGGCGTGGACCGGCGCACAGATGCCGCGCGCCTCCGCCCCGCCCGGATCGATCCCGTCCCACAGCCGCCACGACCCTCCCCAGGCATCCGGGTCCACGGCAAACGTCCCCGACTCCATGAGCACCGGAAGCTGGGCCCCGTTCCCGTACTTCTGACGGGCGTGGACCGGCAGGCAGACCTGGGACAGCGGGGTGGTCAACTCGGCGCCGCATCCCGCACACACGAAAACGAACAAATGTCCTCCGCCTGGGAAACAGACGCATCGTCGCAGCTCGCCGGCGGCCGGCCACCATGTTTTCTCGTCCGTCGCGGCAACGGCACCCGCCGCCGTCGTGGAGTATCAACGCAGCGTGGGCACGTGCCGGCCGCCGCCTCTGCCTACGGCAGGCGACTCACTCAGTGTCCGAATTCCCGGTGTGCTGTGGCGCCTGCCGAAGTGGTCGACATCCGCTGCCCGATCCCGTGAACGAAGCCAATGGCCCGCTCGGCGGTGATGTACGCCTCGGTGACTTCCTCGAAGGTCGGCCGGGCGATGTGCAGCGGACGGCCGTTCAGGAACGGCTCGGCGTCCGGGCGGCCCGGACCACGGTGGCCGTCCCGGGCTCGCTGCGGGCCTGGAAGGTGAGGTCGGCGGTGGCGGTGCCCGTACCGGTCACCTCGCAGATGACGAAGGCGGTGGGGGTCGCTGCCGGGCCCGGGTGCCGTCCCCGTCGCCGCCGAGGACGCCGTACAGCACGAGCCCGCCGCACGCGGCGAGCACGCCAAGAGCAGGTGAGCCGCAACCGTGCGGCGCACCCAAGTCGTTCACGCTCCGCGAGAAGAGCGGTGGGCCGATTGCGGGCGGCTGAGCGACTGTGGCCGTACGCCCCCACCGAGTTGTGCTCGGAGGTACGTGCGAAGTTCCCAAGGAGCAAGCAGCTAGGGGCGGTCCGGACCCAGGGCGTCGCGGACGGCGGCCATGACGGCCTCGGCATCGGCGCCCAGCGCGCGGGCGGAAGAGGTGAAGTCGCGGGCAAGGGTGGCGAGTTCGGAGGCGTATGGACGGGTCGGGCCGGCTGGAGGGGCCGCGACTCGGGAGCCCGCGCCGCGGCGGGTGCGGATCAGCCCGGCGGTCTCCAGTTCGCGGTAGGCGCGGGCCACGGTGCCTGGTGCGAGGCCGAGGTCCGTGGCCAGCTGGCGGACGGTCGGCAGCCGGTCGCCCTCGGCCAGCCGGCCGGTGACCATCAGCGCGCCGAGCTGGGCGCGGATCTGCGCGTACGGCGGTACCTGGCTGGCAGTATCGACGCGGACGGCGGGCTCATTCATCGTCGTGGGCCCCCCTCACCGCATCGTCATCGACGGCCCGGGGGGCCACCACGGTGATCAGCGACCAGACGACCGTGAACAGGTTCAGCAGGGCCAAGGGATAGAACACCCAGAAGGTGAGCGCACCCATCGCACCGGCGCAGCCCGTCTCCGTGAGCGAGACGGAGATCATCAGCACGGCGTACAGCTGCTGGCTCGACACCAGCAGGCCCCAGGCCCCAGTGACCGCCCACGCGCGGTCACGACGCTGCTGCGCCCCGCCCGGCCCGTGAACGATGCGGCGCAGAGCCCACATGCAGGTCGGGGTGGCTATGGCCAGGGCGCCGAACGTCGGAAGGCTGTAGTACATCCCTGGCCAGGGGCCCAGCGCTGCCGGCACCCCGTCGCAGGTGACGGCGATGACCTTGCCCGTGCTGAAAATGCGGTGCGGGTCGACGGAGGCCGTGGCAGATGTGATGGCCAGCAGCACTGCGAGCGAGACCCCCTGAAGAGCGATCAGGGGGCCCATGCGGGGTGGCACATGGTCTCTGACCAGGCGCGGGGCGAGACTCGCGGTGCGTACCGGGTCTTGAGGCAGCAGGGTCAGCGCGTCGGCAAGAAGCACGCCCGCCACCGCGCACAGACCGAAGGCCGTGATGCACAAGACCAAGCGCTGCTCGAACTCGATGCGCCCCAGCGTGGACAGTGCCTGTGCGGCCAGGATGCCGATGGCCAGCCCGGACCAGCGGGCGTAGTAGTTCGCGTGATCGAGAAAGCGGCGCTGGAACGGGGCGGCGTCGAGCATAGAGGGTCCCCCTCGCATCATCTTGTACCAAGTGGCAAGCACAAGATGCCCTGGCTGCGATCTTGTGTCAAACACCCGGTACAAGGCGAGGCGGGTGGAGGTGGCCTCCGGAGCGAGAGCAACCCCACGTGGTGCAGACCTTGGTCGTCGTCGACGCCCTGGAGGCCGCCGACACCGTGCTGATGGTCCGGCCTCACCGGGAACGCCGCCGCGGCGCGGCGGCCTTGTCGCACCGGTTCCCCCTCTGCCCGGCCGCCAACGACGGGGCTGTGGACCGGCTCGACCCAGCTGGGGCGTGGCCGGCATCGAGACAGTCGTCATGAAAGGGCCGGCCCAGCCGTACTGGCCCGGCCGCCGCAGGTGGATCAAGGTGCGAGCCCGGGAGACCGCGGACAGCGTGATCGGCGGGAACCCCGGCAGCGTACCGGCGTGCAGCGTACGGGCGTGCAGCGTACGGGCGCCGGCCACCCTGCCGACCGGACGCTACGTGCCGGCCGGCGGCCTCCGGCTCGTCGCCCGCACGGCGCCGCTGCCGACCGCCGCACACCGAGACGTCGGGGCGCTCCCGCAGCGAGGCACTCCCGATCATCCCCGACACAGAGCCCGGGGTTTCCTGCCGGGCGGGGCCGCGGCGACCTGGACGTCACCGAGTACGGCGAGCCCGAGGCAGCCGCGGGCAGAGCCGCCGCCCGGCCCCGGAGCACCCCAACTGTGCCAACACAAAAGACACGGCCCTCCCCCGCGCGGACGTGAGCGCATCGACGACCAGGGACCCTGTGGGAGGAGCCCGAGGCGCTCCGGCCCTACAACGGCGGACCGGCGTCTTCGGTGACGGATGCCTGCGGGAAAAGATGCTCTTCGAAGGCGGTCACTCCGAAAAGCAAGGCCATCAACGCGACAGGCGTGAGCAGGGCAAGCAGGATCACAGGACCTCCCGGAAGGTTGGTGCTGTGGCGCCTGAATGGGCCATGCCCATGATGCGTCCGAATGGAGGAACACGCACTTCCGGCTTCGGGCGCCTCGCGGGTCCGGGAGCCAGAGCCCAGGGGCGGCTCCACCTCCCCCGAGCCGGGTGCCGGCACTGCTCGAGGTGTCCGGCTCGCCCGGGTGCCGACCCGGACGACGGCCGCTTCCTGCAGATCTCAGGCTTCCGGGAGCCGGTCCAGGAAGCCCAGGACCGAGGTGATCCTGCCGTCCTCGGCCAGGGTGACCACGTCCGAGCCGGCGACCGGGGCCGAGCCGTCGGCGGTGGACACCAGCTCCCACCCGAAGCGGGCGATGTGATGGTGGCCGTCCACATCACCGGCCAGCTTGAACTCGAAGCCAGGGAACTGATCGTGTGCCGCCCGGATGACCGCGGTGATCTGCTCGTGGCCGCGCACGTCGGCCAGCGGGTCGGTGTAGGTGCCGTCCTCGCACCACGCAGCGGCAACCGCCTTGGCGAGCGTGTCGGCGTCGGTGGCGTTCCACGCCTCGAAGTAGCGGGCGACGGCGGTAGCGTAAATCGACATAGCGGGACTCCCGTTCCGGTCAAGTGACCTGTCATGCAGGCCGGTTGGCCGGGCTTCGAGCCGCAGTACGCCGGCCCGAAACCCGATGGCTTCACCTTGCCGCCTCCCGCCCGACCCCGCGATTACCGCACAGGTAAAGAGGCCCCGACCGCACGGCAGCGGTGTTCGCGAATGCCGGCGTGTCAGCGGGATGCGGTCTCTTGAGAAGCCGTATCCGCATGAGCGACGCTCATCGCCGCTATCCCCAGTCCAGTTGCGCCGCGGCGGGCCGGAACGAGGGGGCGGCAACGTCCGGCCAGGCGACGACGGCAGTCGGCGCGTTCCGCGCATGCCGCTGGCGGCGTCGGCCGGCCCCGGCCCGGACCCGTGGCTGCCGCCGCCCGGTGACCTCGCGCTCTATCCGCTGCACGAGGTCAGGCCGGGTCCTATTGATCTGGACCTTCACGTACCGTTCGACGGTGCGCTGCGTGGCGCCATCCCCGCGGACGCGGGGAGCATACTTCTTGACCTGCGGCTTTATCGCACCACAGACAATTCCCGTGGACTTTTGCAGATTCCGACGGAGCGGCCGTTCCAGGGCCCCGTGGCGCGGACAATGAGGCCGGCCCATCCGCCGTGCAGAGCGCGTGAGCCTGCTCCGCTCAAGGCCCGGGGCCGGGTCGCGCCGGCATCTCGCCTGCGCGACACCGACAGGTGGGCTGCCCAGGGCACGCGCTTGGGCCACCGCCCTGGTGCCGCCCCCTCATCGCGGGGGACCGTACCGGGCGATGGCTTCGTTGAGTTCCGAGCGCTGCTTGTCGGTCATTGGCCCGAGGACGCAGATGGGCCACACTCCGTCCCCGCGGATGGTCCTCTCCCCTGGGCAGTTCGGGGGCCACCCCGCCGGATCGGTTCCACGCCTGCGATCCACATCCTTCGTGAACTTGAGGTGGAGGCCGGTGAAGTCGTGGAGGACCCAGAAGTTGGTGACGATCCCTTCGATGGTGCACTCAAGCACCTGACGCCACAGGTACTTGCGCGTGCCGAAGTGGCTGGTCGTCTCGATGTACTCCGGTCCGACAGACAGGGACCACCCTTTGCGCGTCCGGTGCAGGTACGTCAGCACAGGAAGCACGAGAAGGAATCCGAGCGCGAACAGTCCGAAGACGGTTGACAGCACGAACCACGCCATCCAACCGTCCTCCTGCCCGGTCCCGACCTTGATGCGGTGCAGCAGCAGCGGTACCAACACGCCCGGCGCGGTCACCGGCAGCAACACCTTCGCCAAGCCGACCAGACAACCCTTGTGCGAGGAACCGGTGTAGGCGGACAGGGGATCCTTTCCCGTCCACGAGATGGTGAAGGGCGCATCCGGTTCGGGCGGTTTCCGGGTGACGTCGGAGGTCTTCGCCTGCGGCGATGACGGCTGCTCCATCGTGGCCGGCGGGGTCGAAGCGGTTTTCGTCTCCTGCCGGACGACTGATACATCTCGGGAGTCGCGGCCATGGCTCGTCGGCGAAGGACTGCCGGATATGTTCCTGGCCACCGGGCATCTGTCGGCGGTATCCGTGCCACGCTGGTTGGGATGCGGCAGATTGCGTGCGATCAGCCTCTGGCGCAGATGAGGGTACAACTCGGCAAAGGTCAGGATGGGCGGGCCGCCAGCGATCCCGGTGCTGATCACATCGAGGAGTTCTCCGGTGAAGGCGGTGTTGGTGTCGGGTTTCCCCGCATGGGCGGCGCGGTCGGCGGCGGTGAGAGTGTAGGTGCCGCGTATATCGGTGATGTCGGCCAAGACCTGCCGATCCCCTGCGAGCACATCGATGGCACGCCCGGAGTAGCAGCAGTCCAGAACGACGGCTTTGACCTTGGCCGGGCTCCCCAGCAGCATGCCCCGGATCTTGGAGTACTCCAGCCCAGTGACGTCGGGTTCGTCGGCAACGGTGTCACTCACGGCCAGGACGAGATCTCCGGTCGCGGTTACGGTTCCGTGGCCGACGAAGTACAGCAGCAGCACACCGGTGGCGCCCTGAGCGTGGCGCCGCAGGTCACTCATCACGCGACGGCAGTCGACCGGATTACCCACGGGAATGACCTGATCACGGGGCCAGCCTCCCAGATCCTTGTCGACGAGCATTCGGTGCATGCCCGACAGGCTGTTTTTCGCAGCGGGCACGGACGGGAAGGAGCGATCCTGGTAGTCGGAGACACCAATCAGAACGGCTAGGGATCCGGACCGGTCGATTCGGTCAGTTCCTGGTGTCATCAGCGCTGCTCAACACCTGGGTGATCAGACTGGCGGGATCCTTGACGCGCTGGGCGTCGATCTCGATCGTGTGGCCGTTGGCGGTGAAGGTCATCTTGATGTCCGCACGCCGACTGCGTAGCCACGCGGACAGTGACTGAGCCAGAGCCACACCAACACCGCCGGATCCTACGGCGACGCTGATCACGTCAAGCCCGCTGCCGAGTTCCGTCTCTGCTATGCCTCCGCGTACGACCTGGATTGTGCCCTCCAGCTCACGTTCCGCACGGAGCCAGCCGGCAAGCGCGGCCAGTTCCCCGATCTCGTCGCCATCCCTGATACTGATCACAGCGTCCATGACCAGTCATCCTTTCAGGCTGATCGCCGGCAGGAGGGAAGTTGGGCCTGGCAAGGGCCCCTTGTATCCGGTCCCGTCGAAGGCCACAAGCCCGACGACGGTGTCCCGACCATTTTAGACAGCGGCAAGAAGCGGCCGCCCACCCTCGTCCCTCGGCCAGTTGCGGGTCTCGTTCCGGTCCGTATCGGACCAAGACGGTCCGTGCAGGCTCAGTACGGTCCCGAGCGAGGACGGCTTCGTGGTCCATTCCGGACCACGAAGACCCGGCTTCGCCGCAGCCCCTTGCACAACGCGCGGAGCCACGCGTCCTTTCGAAGCCGCTCCCTTCCACCGTCCCTTGGCGCGGGTGCGGTCTGCTCGCGCGGCGGACGTAGGGCGACGGCCGGATCTTCGATCCGCTCTTGCCACGGCGGTCGGGGCCGCTGTGCGCGGGGCGGGCCAGGGGCATCAGCCCTTGATCGTCGAGCCGCCCTCTCGCGCTGCTCAAGCCACTGGAGGTACCAGCCGCGGAAGGTGCAACCGTTTCCGTTTGCATCGACGTACGGCTCGAAAGGCGAGTCGACCGCGCAGTCCCGATGGCGGAGTTCCCCGCGGCGCGGGCCGACGACGATGAGCCAGCTGGTCATCCCACAACCGTTGCCGCTGATGAGGATCGCACCCCGCCCCCCTTCCAGGAACCAGACATCGCCGCCCGCGTCGCCGAAGACCTTGCGGTAGCCGTCCAGACAGTCGTCGTCCTCATCACGCGTAGCCGGCTCACGCCCGGCGGCACGCAGGGCCGCTATCTGCTGGTCGGCCCAGTCCACCGTCTCAACGAACGGCCCACCGGGATCCATCAGCCAGGGACGGTCCTCGTCGTTCCCCCAGACCCAACCCCCGCTTCCCGCCGATCCGGCGCAACTACGTGAGCGCGAATGCCGGACCGAGGCCACCGGCTCCGACCTCCGCCAAAAACGTGCGGTACTCGCCAGGGAGCACGACACCGAACTACTCTTCCACCTCGGCAACGGCCCCGGGAACCAAAACCGATTCGAACATCGGGTACCGAGACGGCCCACGGGCTCGATACTCGGCCTCCTCCACCGCCACGACACGCACCCGAACTCCCGACCGGTACACCCGCATGTCAACGCCCCTCCCATCCACGGCGAGCACGCACATCAGCCCCCGCCGCCGAAACCCAACCCCCCTCCGGGCCGTATCCGCAGCCGCTCGCCTCCACCGTGGTAGCGAAGGGAGGGGGGGCAGACGGCCCCACTGTTCGACATGTGCGACCGATACGTCACCACCCAGCGCCCACACGACTTCACGCAGCCGCTCCACACCGCCGAGACGCCCCCCACGAAAGCACCCACACCGAACTGGAACACCGCCCCCACCAACAACCTCCGAGCGGTCCCGAAACACACCCCACACGCCGAGCGCCCTGCAGCAGCATCCCCGAGACAACTGCAGCCACCGCACTGAGGCCCGGAGCCGTCCTGGGCGAAACAAACCCCGCCACCAGCAGAACACCCAAACAACCAAACATCATCCGCCCCCAAGGACAACCAGACGACAGCGCCCGCCAGGCTGCACGGGAGACCGATGCTCACTTCTCGGACTCGGACCAAGTCGCCACAAGTGCTCGCCGATCTGGAAAGCGGGGACCGAAGACCATCTCCTGGGTGGGTTCACCGTTGAGCCAGCACACTTGCTCGGGAGCGCCGTCGCCAGTGTCGAACAGGCAGCACACTCCTCCGCTGTCGGCAGTGAGGTCGGTGAACACCTTCCGGATGTTGGCCGACCGCGCAAACAAGCGGCTCATCCCTGACGTCGCTGCCCAGCACTCCACCGACGTGTAGCCAGGGTGCAGAAGGGACTCGAACCGGATCGTCGCGTAGATGTACCCGATCTGGATGCGCCCGTCCGCATCGGGTTCACGTCCGCCCTTCTACGCATACTCGCGCAGTGCATCATCGACGTCGAACATGAGGGACGTGTCGAGCTCGAGCGTGCTGCTCGTTGAACAGTCGACCG
Source organism: Streptomyces sp. NPDC051133 (assembly GCF_040682635.1). NCBI lineage: Bacteria > Bacillati > Actinomycetota > Actinomycetes > Kitasatosporales > Streptomycetaceae > Streptomyces > Streptomyces sp. NPDC051133. The sequence continues at coordinate 62,798 of NZ_JBFBBK010000038.1, read as the reverse complement.
GCTCGCTCTCGAAATGGGACGTGAACGGGAGGACGAGCCGCTCACCGCCGGGCAGGGTGATCTCAAGCGGCGGCACGGCACGGGCCGGTGGCGCCAGCTCGGCCAGATTGGCCAACGCCCTCGCGACATTCCGAGGACGCAGATAGATGTCGTAGCCGTAGATCAGCCCCACATTTCCCCCTGTCTCAAGTCGAACCGCACCCTCTCACGACCCGTCGCTTGGGCGCTTGTCGGTTTACAGCTCGCAACGCGTTCATGAGTGGTTTCTCTTGAGGCGCCGCCAGCGGAATCAGACTGCAGGCCAACGAGAGGGAGGGATCGTGGAGTTCGAGGCGTCGTTCCCATCGGACGGCGAGGCGTTGGTACTGACCGTGGGGCATGTCGCAGACAGTCCGCAGTTCATCCCCGTGCTCAGTAAGGTGCGGGTCCGCGGCCCTGCCGGCCCCCGCAGCACCCGGCCGGACTCGCGGCATCGTTGCTTTGGTCCGGGATCAGGACTACGGCAGTCGTGAGCTCCTGAAGAATGGCGGAGCCCGCAATGTCACAGCCTCTGGGCGAGCATGCGGAGTTCGGCGACCACTCGGTGCCGGAGGGCGCCTGGGCCGGGGCGGTGGAGTCGGCTCAGGGGGCCGTCGCGGGAACGAGGTGGTCGAGTCCTTGCGCACTGCCTGTCGCGGCTTCGATCGAGCGTGGCAGCATGATGCTCTCGTAGGCGCGGACGGCGTCGTCGACGTTGGGTTCGGTGACGAGGGCGTGGGCGAGGTCGGAGCCATCGAGCATGGCGAGATTGGCGCCTAGCCCAACCGGGGGCATCAGGTGTGCGGCATCCCCGAGCAAGGTGATGCCGGGAACGTGCTCCCAGGTGTGCGGAACAGGCAGGACGAACAGGGATCGGTTGGTGAACCCGTTGTCGCTGTTCCGCAGAATGTAGCGCAGGCTCTCGTCCCAGCCGTCGAACTTCCTCAGCAGGTGCGTCCGCACGGCCTGCTGATCGTCGAGGTCGATACCGGCGGCCGCGTGCCAGTCCTGGGGCGCGCGGAACGCGATGTATGCGCGGATGTGGCCGTCGCTGTTGCGCTGTGCTACCAGGGTCCTGCCGGTGCCCTTCGCCAGCATCGATCCGTTGCCGACCAGCCGCGCAAGGTCGCGATGGCGGGAGTCGCAGTGATCGAAGCCGGTCTCGACGAAGGTGACGCCGGTGTAGCGGGGTGTGGCATGCGTCAGGGCTGGGCGGACGCGCGACCAGGCTCCGTCGGCACCGACCACCAGATCGAAGCCCTCGGCGGTGCCGTCACCGAAGAGCAGTCGGCAGGTGCCGTCGGTCAACGGGGTGACTCCGCTGACGGCGCGGTTCCACTCCACCGTGCCGTCGGCGAGCGAATCCAGGAGGAGACCGCGCAACTGGCCTCTGTCGATCTCCGGCTTTCCGCCGTCGTCGGACGGCCCCTGCTGTGCCAGGAGGGCGGCGGTGGCGAAGTCGAGTACGCGCCACTCGTCTCCTTCTGGGCGGGCAAGGGCGTGGAATCGGTCGAGGAGCCCCGCCGCGGCCAAGGCGGCCTGACCGGTGTCGGTATGCATGTCGAGGGTCCCGCCCTGCGGTCGGGCGTCGGCGGAGGCCTCGCGTTCGAAGACGGTGACCGAGCGGCCGTGTTGCTGCAGGATTCTGGCGCAGGTGAGCCCGCCGAGGCCGGCGCCGACAATCGCGATGCGGGGATCACGAGCAGAGTTCATGGGGTGTGTCCCTCGGAAGGTGGATGAGCCGCTGGGAGGTCCAGTAGCACCAAGAAAGCACATTCGCTCAATAAGTGCAACGACTACACTTTCGTATCGGATGCACGTCGCGGTACGGTGTGCGAGTGACCGAACCAACCGGGCGCCGCGAGCGCAAGAAGGCCCAGACCCGCCAGTCTCTGGCCGACGCCGCACTGGAGCTCTTCCTCGAACGCGGCTACGACCAGGTCGGCGTCAAAGACGTCGCCGACTACGCCGACGTCTCGGTGACCACTCTCTTCAAACACTTCTCCAGCAAGGAAGCCCTGGTCTTCGACCAGGACGACGACCTGGAAGCAGAGCTCGTCGCCGCCGTGCGCGAGCGCCCGCCGGGCCAGTCGATCCCGAAGGCGCTGCGCGAGCACCTCCTGCTGAAACACACTCAATTCGCCGTCCACGCAACGGACCCGCGCTTCGCCGACTTCACACGCCTGGTGCAGGAAACCCCTGCGCTGCGCGACTATGCCCAGCGCATGTGGACGCGCCACGAAGCGGCCCTGGCGAGGGTCATCGCCGAGGCCGTGGGCGCCCCCGAGGACGACGTCAGCTGCGCCGCCCTGGCCCGTTTTTCCCTCGAGGCCCGCACCCTCATCCTGCGGCATGCCGAGCCGCGCCGAGCCGCCGACGAGGCCTTCGCGCTGCTCGAACACGGCTGGGCGGCCTCCCATCCGAGCAGCTGACCCGGACTGCGAGGACGAGAAAGGGGGCCGTGTGACAGGGTTGGCCGGGCCCGCCAACTCGCCACGTCCCACGGTCATGCGTCATGAAGAGGCGGGTCCGGCTGTCAGCGGGCGATGGAGATTGCGAAGGGCGCGAATCCGCTGGATCGGATCACGTGCGGCACGAACGGATCGCGGCCTCAGCAGCCCGCGCGGTCTCGATCCCACCGAGGTCCGTGATCCACTGCTCGTGCCGGCCCAGGTTCGCGAGCAACCCGCGGACGACCTGCTTGGCCTGTGAGTCCTCGCCGGAGAGGAAGGCGGTCGGCGGCTGGGCGAGCGCGGCGGGCTCGGTCATCACCGTGTACAGCATCGTGTTGTCGGCGAACTGAGCGATCAGGCAGCGCAGTCGATGGGCCGTCCGCCTCAGCGGAAGCCCTTCTCGCTGCGGATCGCGCCAGGTGCGGGGTGAGCCTCGGGTCTGTCGGCGGCGCTGTCGGGCCTGTGGTCGACGGAAACTTGGGAGGTAGCGTGATCGGCATCGGCATTGTGGACGGGATCGAGGATCTGTTGTAGATGAGGACTTGCCTGCAGGGGCTGTTCAGAAAGGGACGGCCACACACCGCGGATGAAACCTCTCTGAAGAGTTGGGCGGTGACCTCGCCCGAGAATGCGGCGGTGGGCCGGGCGGAGATCCCACCCGAGGAGCGGGCGGTTCTGCTCGTCGGAATCCTCGACGACCCCGCGGCACGCGAGGATGAAAAGGACGACGCGGCGATGTATCTGGAGGACTTCTCCGGCCCACTCGTGGAGTCGGGCCTGATCCGGACCATTCGCGCCGAGGGCTTCACCAGCGTGCTGGCCCAGCAGTGCGCGGAGTCCCTCGGAGGAATCTGGGCCAGGACGGGCCACGCGGACCCCGCCTTCATGGCGGAACTGCGGGGGCCGGCGAAGGACGAGGTCTTCGGCATCCTCGGCATCCGCGCCCCGCACCTGCTGCCCCTTGACGCCCTCTAGAGAACTTCAACGGCTCAGGTTACGGCGGTTGAAGGTCGAGCCCGGTTTTGGCGATGCGTCCCTCCAAGGCAGTGGCGGTACTGCCTCCGCCTCAGCCGCGTCTTCACCAACGCGGTGAGCTGGTCGAGGCTGTGTCTGGTGAGGTTGGCCAGCGATCCCCTCAGATGCGACCACGCGCCCTTGAGGGGGTTGAGCTCGGAGCATACGACGGCAGCCGGTAGACGGTCAGCCAGGCCAGGGCTTGCCGGCCCCCCTGAAGCCACCGTGCCGCCAGCGGTTCGCTGACATCGGTCACCCTGAACCGCCGGGCCACCTCCCGGTCACTGGCCCCCGCTTTGATCAGATCGGCAGCCGCGAGCCGGACTCCCTCACGCCGAGCCCGTTCCTCGGCCGGTCGACCCACCGCCATCGGGGTACCTCAGCCTCCCGGCATAGCGCAGCCCACGACAGCCGTTACGACCCGTCGTATCCCGCAGCAGTAAAGATCTCTAGCAACCCTCCGCTTTTGTGGCGGAGGGCGGCAGTGCCATGTCCATCAGGGCGTCGACGGTTTTGCCGTCCAACTGGCCGTCGAGATGGAGGGATCGTCACAGGAGGTCACCGACGTCCCTGGGCTCAAGCCCGAGACGCAGGCGGGCATTCAGGCAGATCTCGCCGAAGAGCACCGGCGTCCGGTCCGGTTCCCGCAGGATGTACCAGTCGAGGAGTTTGACGACGTCGGTCCTGACGTCCCCGAGGGAGACGCCAACCTTCTTCACCTTCCCGGCCCGATCGACATCTTCGGCGAGGCCTGCGCTGACCGCTTCGACCAGCGTGGTGCGCAGGGCCGCGACGGGGAACCTTGGGGGCTGGCGCGGCAGCACCAGGGCGGGGTGGGGTGGGGGCGGGTCGTGGAAGACACGCTCCCCGAGCACCTCACCTCAGGGAAATCACATGGCCACCTTCGTACTCATTCCCGGCGCCTGGCTCGGTGCGTGGGCCTGGGAAGACACCGCCCGCGCTCTGCGGGGGCACGGCCGCACGGTGCTGCCACTGACACTGACCGGACTCGCCGAGCGTGCGGAGGCGGCCGCTCCCGTCACCGGGACAGCCGGGCTCCTCGGTGACCGCCTGGAGCGCGTGGTCTACGTGGACAGCGCCCCTTTCGCCGCAGGCATGTACATGCCCGACCTCATGCCACCGCGGGCAGCAATTCCGACGCAGCCGGAACGGCGGTGAAGCGCACCGATGCGGCCTTCTGGTGCCCGGGCACCCGCGGCCGACCGACGGCGGAGGGCTGTGTACGCCGCTGCTCATACCGGGCCCGAGGCCGGCCCTGCCTTTCGCCCGGAGGCTGAGATCCGGGTCACCCAGCTGTCCTGACGACGCACAGGGACATGCCCGTCGGGAGCAGCGATGGCACAAGCGTGGGTTCCGCTCAGCGGGCGCCGCTCTCGACGGAGGGTTTGGTGGCTTTCATTGTTTGTGGCGGGCAGGCGTCGGTCTGCTGCAATTCGGCCAGGAGCTGGTTCCGTCCGGCCAGAAGCTCAGTGAGGATGCGGCGGGCGGCGCGCAGGAGTTCGGCCACGTCGCCGCCGGCGAGCGCGTACGTGACGGTGGAGCCCTCTCGTGTGGACACGACGATGCCCGCGCGACGCAGGACGGCCAGCTGTTGCGAGAGGTTGGAGGGCTCGATTTCGATGTCGGCGAGCAAGTCCCGGACAGGGACTGGGCCGTGTTGCAGAAGTTCCAGGACCCTGATGCGTGTGGGGTGTCCAAGCATGCGGAAGAACTCTGCTTTGGCTTGGTAGAGAGGAACCTGCATAGCGCTCTTCCTGCCTGTCTAGGTGGCCTCTCGTGGTGCGGCGGCGCCCCGAGGACACAGCCGCACCACGACTCCTGCCTGTTCATTTTTCTCGGTCCGGGCGGCTTCCGTTCATGAATTGTCGACCTCTCCATGTGACGGCTTGAAGAAGTCTTCAATTGAAGAGCGTGCGTCAGCCCGGCCTCAGAGGAGGCTAGACCTCGAGTTGCTCTTCGATCCGCTTGACCTGGTGGCGGGCCATGGCCAGGTTCGAGCGGTCCTTGTCGATCACGAGGTACAGGAACAGTCCGTTTCCGTTCCGGCCGGTCACCGGCCGGATGAGGTGGTACTGCTTGCCCAGCGTGATCAGGATGTCCTCGATCTGGCTCTTGAGCCCGAGAAGCTCCATGGTGCGAACCTTGGCGCGGATCACATCCGTGTTGCCGGCAGCGGCGACCGTCAGGTCCAGGTCCTTGCCCCCGCCCAGGGTGCCCAGGGCCATGCCGCTGGTGTAGTCGACGACAGCCGCCCCCATCGCCCCCTCGATCCCGGTCATCATTTCCTTCAACGCCACTTCCACCGTAGCCATCGGTGCCCTCCCCTTGGTTGTCGGCTGCGGCCGGCTCCGTTTCCGGGCCCACCGCCTGTGATCGCACCGTATGTGCATTGACCCGACGCAAGAGAAGCCTGCTCGAGAACGATCCAGGATGATCGGAAGGCCGCTGGATGTGACAATTCGTCGAGCAGAATTGTCGATCGGCTGAGGCCTAAGCTGCGCCCGAGCAGGAAACGGTCGGCCGTTGAAGTGGTCCGGCAGCCGGGTGGCACACGGCGGCGAACCCACGGCGGCGCGCTTCCGGGTCGGCCCGTTCGTGATGGCGGTCCACACCACGGCAGCACGCCCCGCCGACGCAGGGTTGACGGGGCGTCGCACACCAAGGCCAGGGCTCGAACAGAAGCGTTGCCGCAGGCAGGCAGAGGCCGGGGCCCGGGCCCGGCCGCGTGCCCGCCTGGGCGGTGTGTCAGACCATGGCGAGCCGGTCCACCAGCAGATCCACCCTCGGCTCGGCGTCCTCGGGCAGCAGGCGACCCGCGCGGGTCAGGGTCGCAAGGCCGTGCAGGGCCGCCCAGAACGCCTCGGTGAACAGCCCCGGGCGGACGCCCTCGCCGGCGACCTCACCGAGAGTCTCCAGCAGGGCGGCGAAGGCGTCCTTCAGAGGCTCGGGGGTGTCCTCCTGCGCGTACGCCAGGCCGCCGTCGAGCTGGAACAAGGCGTCGTAGACAGCCGGGTTGCGTGCGGCGAAGTCGAGGTAGGCGCGGGCGAGGGCGGCGACCCGCGAGCGCGGGCCGTCCGCGGCGGACGTCGCGGCCCGCACTGCCGTGGCCAGCTCGGCGGCCCCCTGAAGGGCGACGGCGCCGATGATCTCGCGCTTGCCCCGGAAGTGGCTGTAGAGGACGGGCTGACTGTATTCGATGCGCTCGGCGAGCCGGCGGGTGGTGACTGCGTCCCAGCCCTCCTGCTCGGCGAGTTCGCGGGCCGTCGCCACGATGAGGCGCTCGCGCTCCGCCCGTTCGCGCTGCTTGCGTTCCTGTACTGACATGAATCAATTCTAGCATCGCTAGACAATCGAGCGGCAGCAGTACTAGCGTTGCCTCATCAGCTAGCAACGCTAGTTCACGGAGGGATCGTGATGCTCAACGCACTTGAGGTCGTCACCACCGTCGTCGTCGGGCTGATGGTGGGGGTGGAGTTCTCCGTCGCCTTCATCATGAACCGGATCCTGGACGCGCTTCCCCAGGACAGCGGCCAGCTCGGCCACGCCCACGGCGGCCGGATGCTCGGCGCGCTGATGCCGTTCTGGTACATGGGCTCGCTCGTCCTCAGCGCGATCTGGGCCGTCGCCGGATGGCACCACCACGGCGCCGGACTCGTCGTCACGGCCGCCGGCCTGCTGATCGTCAGCGTGGTCATGTCGATGCTGCTGCTCGTCCCGATCAACAACCGGAACAAGACCTGGACCCCCGAGAACCGGCCCGCCGACTGGAAGGAGCAGCTGCACCGCTGGGAGCGCTACCACTACGTCCGCGTCGCCGTCATCATCGCCGCCTTCACCCTGCTCGCCTCCGCCCTCGTCTGATACCACCGCTGCCACGACATGGGCCGGTCCGCCCCTGTCCACCGGCGGCTTTCGCGCCCGTCGGCATGAGCCCTGCAAGGCTTCGGATTTCTGACCCCGCGGGCCGACGCCGGTCAGGTGGCGCGCAACGACTCAGCTAACGCCACGAACTCACCGAGCTGACGAAGACTCGACAGGAGAAGAACAATGTCGCTCAAGAAGATCAATACCGTTCTGGCCGCCGCCTTCATCCTCTTCATCCTCTGGTTCGGGACGAAGTTCATCCTGAGCCCGCAGGCGACGGCGCCGGGCTTCGGCCTCCCGCGCTGGCCGTCCGGCGACGGCGACGGCTTCCTGATCATCAAGGGAATCCGTGACGTCGTCCTGGCCCTGGTCCTGGCCGTCCTGCTGGTGACGGGCCACCGCCGGGCGCTGGGCTGGGTGCTGCTGGTGGAGGCCCTCGCCGCGTACGGCGACATGGCCACCGTGCTGGTCCACCACGGCTCCGTGGCCACCGCGCTCGGCGTCCACTGCCTGACCGCGACACTGATGGTGGTCAACGGCCTGCTGATGATGCGTGAGACCCGCAACGTCGCGGCCGCTGCGGCAACCCCCGCTCCGCAGCCCGCCTAGGGCGGCAGGGCGGGTCGTGATCATTCCGTGGGCTCAGCGAGCCGCACCTACCGATCGGCAACCCCGAAGAACAAAGCGGTCGCGACGCCGAAGCGGTCCCCGAGCAGGAGGGACGAGACGGGTTCGCCGCCGGGGAAGGCTCCACCTCAAGACCGCCCTCTCGGGGCGCTCGCGAGGCGGCCGGACCAGCAGGATCCACCTCGCCACCGACCCCAGGTGCAACCCGCCGGCGTTCGTCCTGACCGCCGGACAGGCGGCCGACGAACCGCAGTTCATCCCCGTCCTGCGGAAGATCCGGGTCCACGGGCCCGTCGGCCGCCCCCGCACCCGGCCGGACGCTGTCGCCGTCGCCGTCGCCGTCGCCGTCGCCGTCGCCGGGGACACGGCACCGGGGGACCACGAGTCGATAATCGTCGCTGCCCGCCGGCTCGGCCTCACCAGCCACCGTGCCCAGCGCCGCCCACACTCCCAAATGGGGCCTGCAGACTGTCATCAGCGCAGGATCGTCCCGGGGCCGCCGCCTATCGCACGGTCGAACTCCTCGCCAACGCCACCACCTCCGGAAGACCTCTTTCACGGCCAATGGCAGGGCCGCCCCTCTGCCCGCCTTCGGCGAAGAAGGGGGCCCGGTCCCGGCAGACGCCCTCGATCCCTGGCCTTTTGGCCGGCCAGGCGGCCAGACTTGATGCCTCCCGGTCGGGCAGCAGGTCCACCGGCCGTCGCGTTTCCACGTCGACCAGCACCGTGCCGTAGTGCCGGTCTTTGCGCGTCGCGTACTCGTCGACGCCGACCACTCTCGGGGCTGGCAGATCCGGTTCGGTCAGCGCCTCGACGAGCCGCAGCACCGTGCTGAGGCTGACGGACACCCCGAAGACTCCAGCCATCCGAGCTCCCGAACAGCCTGCTCGCCGTCCCTCGAAGGGATCTCCAGGGTTTCAGGGAGGCATTTCTTGAACACATCGGCTCGAAGGCGCGTGCCTTCCTGATCCAGCTATGGCGGGGACGGTGCGTCGCCGGGTGCGTCCTTGCGCGCCCACACCCTGCGTCGTACCGGGCTATTCGGCCCAGGCGCGCGCGAGCAGGGCGCCGAAGGTGGCGGGGTCTCGCCCGATCAGCTCGGCGAGCGTTGAGCCGACGGTGGTGAACTCACCATTGCGTGCTGCTGCGAAGATGCTCAGCATCAGGTCGGCGATCGGGGCCGGGGCGCCGTGCGCCAAGGCCTGCTCGTGGAAGGCGTCGTCGGGAATGACGGTGCGGGTGAAGGGCCGTCCGGTGGCCTGGGAGGCGATCTCGGCGACGGTGCCGAAGTCGAGCGCCGCCGCGCCGGTGAGTGGCGGGGTGGGCCCTTCGAAGCGGCCCTCGTCGGCGAGGATTGCGGCGGTGGCGTCGGCGAGGTCGTCGTGGCCGGTCCAGGCGACGGGGCCGTCGGCGGGGAGGGCGATGTCGCCGGTGTGGCGGGCGGACTCCAGGAACTGCAAGGCGCTGGACGCGTAGAAGCCGTTGCGCAGCGCGGTCCAGGGCAGGCCGGTGGCGCGCAGCAGGTCCTCGGTTCGGGCGTGGTCGCGGCACGCCTGGAAGCGAGAGTCGTGGGCAGCGCCCATTTGGCTGGTGTAGAGGATACGGCCGACGCCTGCTTTCACGGCGGCGTCGATGGCGGCGCGATGACCGGTGACGCATTCCTCGCCCGTGCGGTCGAGGGAGACGAGGAGCAGCTGCTCGGCCCCTTCGAAGGCATGGAGGAGCGAGGCGGGGTCGTCGAAGCTGCCCTGCCGGACACGGACGCCGCGGTCGGCAAGGTCCTGGGCCTTGCGGGGGTCGCGGACGCTGACGCCGACGCGGTTGGCGGGGACGCGCTCCAGGAGGCGTTCGACGGTGCGGTGGCCGAGCTTTCCGGTGGCTCCGGTCACGATGATCACGAGTTCTCCCGACGCTGTTTCCAGTGGAACCATCTTTACGTTAACACTGGAAAATCAGTGGAATCAAATCTTCGATATCATCGATTCATGGTTACGCGTGACACCACCGACAGCCCTCGTCGCCGCATCGTCGAGGCAGCCGTCGACCTACTGGAGAAGGGCGGCCCGGATGCGGTGAGCACCCGGGCGGTCGCCGCCGCGGCCGGGATGCAGCCGCCGGCGATCTACCGGCTCTTCGGCGACAAGGAAGGTCTCCTTGAGGCGGTCGCGGAGCACGGCTACGCGCAGTTCCTGGAGAGCAAGCGCGCGCAGCTCGATCCCGAACCACAGGACGTGGTGGAGGACCTTCGCCGCGGCTGGGACACAGTGGTGGAGTTCGGGATCTCCCACCCCGGGCTGTTCGCCGTGATGGACAGGGCCACCGGCCGGGAGGCGGACATGGCACACCGCGCGGGCCTGGAGATCCTCCGCGGCCGGGTGCGCCGACTGGCGGCCGGAGGATGGCTGCGGGTCGACGAGGAGCTGGCTGCCCAGATCATCCAGGCCACCGGACGAGGCGCGGTCACCACCTGGCACTCCACCCCGGCAGACCGCCGCAGTCCGGCGCTGCTGACCTCCCTCCGCGAGGCCATGGTCACCGCCATCACCCGCGCCGAACCGACCATCCCCGTCACGGAGACCGGCACCACCTCAGCGGCCCGCGCGCTACGCGCCGCACTCCCCGACGACGCGGATGTCCTGAGCGACGCCGAGCAGCTCCTGCTCCGCGAGTGGCTCACCCGCCTCGCAGCGGACAGAGACACTCCACATGCCTGATCGCGCGTCTGGCTCCGTCTGCGCAGCGCGAAAACGGCTGATGCCCGAGAACGGTTGGTACCGCCGAGAAAACGGCGTTGTCAGTGCGCTCTGCCAGGGTGTGCTTCGTGGATGAACTGGTGGAGCGTGTCGACGGTCAAGATCGTGCGGTGGGGGCAGTCACCCGTCGGCAGGCCGTCCGGGAGAGTTGGCTGCATCGGGTCGCCGTGACGATGTGCCGTGATGAGCGTGGCCGGATCCTCGTCCACCGGCGGCCGGAGCAACTGTCGCGCTTCCCCGGGCTCTATGAGGTCGCGGTCGGTGGCGCCGTCGGCGTCGGCGAGCCCAGGCACTGTTTTCCGGCTCGGGCACGGGGAGCACCACTGGCTGCCGCCGCCGGTGCGGAAGCTGTCGGGACTACCCCCACAGGCGCGGGGACGACGGCGTCTCTCTCGGCCGGGGAGGCCCAGGTGCACCGAACCACCCCCGCGGGCGCGGGGGTGTTCCGCCGTCCCATGTGGTGCCGCTGCCGGCACCGGAGTCCTCAAGCAGGGGCGGGGCATCGCCGCCCCCTACGAGAAGGCCGACACGATCTACCTCGCCGGGCCCCAGCTGGCAGGCATCTCTCTTTGGCCTGCGCGATGACGAGCAACCAGCACCGGTCAGAGACGACCGTGCTCCGGAACGAGCGTCTCGCACCGATCACGCAGCGCGAGGTGGACCCGTCGGCTCTCCCGCAGTGAGCCATCGGCACCACAGCGCTCACAGATGCCCTCGCTGCGGCCGGCGAACGCATCAGTGACAGCATGAAGACGCGAGTACTCCGCAGCTGTCCAGCTGCCGCCAGGCTTCCACGGCCGCGGGAACGCCTGGAAGGCCAAAGCCCCCCACTTCTGCTTCACGGCCAGGAGCTCGTACTTAGGGAACTCCGCGACAACCGCCTGATGGCACTCAAGCACCAACTGCCGCCAGCCAGGACCCACGTCGACGCCATCGGAACGGTCTCGCAGGTGCTGCCTGATCGGCTCCAGCACATCGCCTGAAGCCGAGGAAGTCTCCACCATCAGTCCCCTCACGCAAGCACTGTCAGTAATGCTCTTCCCGGTAGACACCATCGGCGTCTACGCCACGGCCCCAGTCGCCGAAGCTCGTGTTCGCCAGCTGCATGTTGACGAGGAAGGAGCCGGCCGCTGCGAGGGTGATCCTGAACGGATCGTCGTCATCGTCGGGCAGGTTGTTCACTGCCAGCAGCGGAAACTCCGCGGAGTCCAGTGCCCGTTCGTCGGCGATGAGGATGAGAGTGCTGTCGGGCCAGCCCTCGTCATCGCGGCCGATACGCGCCTGAAGTTCATCTGCCGTGAAACCGGCGTAGGTGTGGTTGTCGATGACGGTGATCGACTCGTAGTGCTGCGAGCCTTTTTCGAGGCTCTGCAGCAAGCGTACCCACTCGACCGACCGTTCGAAGGACGTTCGTACCAGGAGTGGGCCGGCGGCCTGCTCGATCGTGAGGGAGGGCGGCTCGGGCTGCGTGCTCGTACGTTCGCCGGGGATGATCTGAATGAGGAAGCCGGGCTTCTTGCCGTCCGTGGACCGGTCACTGGCATGGACGCGGATCAGGTAGGGGCCGGCTCCCGCGGTGGCGAGGTTCTCTTTGCGCAGAGGCTCGTATCCGCTGTCGCACAGGGCGAGGAAGCCGGTCGTGGAGGTCACAGTGATCTCTTCGACCTCGTCCCAGCCGCTCTCTGCTCCCGGGTCCTCTCCGGCGTAGAGGGTGACGATGGGGTTCTCCGGGGCGCTTCCGGCGTCGATGTGCAGCCAGTCTTTCTCGGCCGCCAGGAACGCTCGTCCGCGCGGCTGCTTGCGGGCGTCGGGGTCCATGACGGCCAGGTCGCCCCACTCCTTCATCTTGAGTGGCCGGGTGCGGCCCCGAAGGAGTGGCCAGTTGGAACGCGGCATGGAGAACCCCCATCGTCCTTACGGTGCTTACCGGTTACTTCGTGTAGGCGAGGTGGCGAGCACGGCGTCCACGATCTGTTCGTTCAGGCCCGGCTCGCAACGGCGGCCACGCAGGACGAGAGCGAGGACCGGTGAACGAGCTGGTCGAGACCGCCGACGAGAAGCAACTCACCAAGACCATCGCCCGCTACGGCCGCGTCGATCTTTTGTGCATCAATGAGTCGGGATACGTGGAACTGGACCGGCAGGGCGCCGAGTTGCTGTTCCAGATCGTGACCGAGCGCGAGGAGAAGAACAGCGTCGCCATCGCCTCCAACGAGTCGTTCGGCAGCTGGACGAAGACCTTCACCGACCCCCGGCTCTGCGCGACCATCGTCGACCGGCTGGCCTTCAACGGCACGATCATCGAGACCGGCACCGACTCCTACCGGCTCGCCTCCACCCACGCCCGGGTCGAGGAACCCACCAAGATCGGCTGACACCTGCAGACCCCTCCTCGACGGCCCGCCGCCCCCACGGGCGGCGGGCCGTCCCCACGAAGTGTGAACCCATCCTTGAACCTGGAGCTCGTGCTCGCCCGGCTTCATCGCGATGAGTGCGGACACCGCCGAGCACGACCTCGGTCTAAAATGACTTCCAGTGGCCCTCGGAGACCACTTCGACAGCGCCGTGGGCCACCTTGATGGCGGTCTGCTCGTCAATCGCATACGCCGGACCCGCGATCTGGGCTGCCCATCGTTCTGCCGCGGCCAGGGTGTTCTCAGGACAACCCGGATGATCCAGGTGCGGGAAGATCGAAAAATCGACCACGCCCAGCGCGCTGTCGCCGCCGGTGGGCGGCTTCCAGCCCACGAACTCCTCCCCGATGCGGGGGGTCATCACACAGCTCCCGGCGCTGAGACCCACGTAGACCGTGTCGGGCAGCGACGGCAGGAGTTCCGCCAGCCCTGACTCCCGCATCCAGTGGCACAGGTACAGCGTGTCACCGCCGTTGACCAGCAGGACGTCGGCCTCCCGGACCCAGGAGACCCAGAGCGCCGCCTCGATACTGGGCAGCGCGGTGAGCTCCAACACGCCCACCGACTTCCACCCCAGTTCGGTCATGGGGCTGAAAGATCGTCCGCTGACGAATCGCCATGGCCCGCCCGGATCGGCGCCCGGGCCCCCATATCCCGCGGTGGGGATGCACAGGGCGCTGGACTCGGCAATCGGCTTACCCAGGAGGTCAACCAACGCATCCTGAATGCTCGCGTTCTTGACGCCGGAGTCGGTGAGGAGAAGCTTCATCATGCCCTTCCCAAGGAGCGCCGCATGCGTCAACAACGAGCCGTTCGTCAACGCGTCACAGACACCACCATGTCATGGCTGCATCAGGAACAGGCACTCGGAACAGGCACTCGGACTCACGGAGCACGAGCTCTCGGTCCTGATTGGGGCCGAAGGCCAGGCACTCGCATCCCACTTCCAACGGGCCACAGGCCGCGCTGTTTAACTCTGCGGGTGCGAGGAGGAGTTCTGACGTCATTTCGTCATTTCTCGTGAACATCCACGGCCCCGCCGACCGCCCATCGCCACCCAAACTGAAGGACAAACGCTGCTGCTTGAAGTGAACGAAGCCAACCAGGGCCCTGCTCCGAGGAAGTGGTGTCCGTTGACTCGCGCGAGAATGGCCAGGTCGTTCGCTTGAAATGAGCCGAAGCTCAGGAGTTGTCACCAGCGGTCCGGCTGAGTTGGTGATGGGAAACGGTCGTAGCAGCCTGGTTGTCACCAACAAGGCATCCGACCTGTCACATGCGCTCGTGTGCACGGAGGGCACCAGGACAGTCCTAGGACGGACCTAGGACAACAGCCCATAGCCTCGATCGTGCACCACGGCCCCTGAGCGAGCCGTCATGCACGATCGAAATCAGAGCGCCGTCCTACATTCGGGTCGGCCGACAGGGGCCGTCCGGGGTGTACGGACTTGTACGGGAACGAGACTCCACCCGGCTACCCGAAGGAGCATGGTCAGGCCGCTTCGCGCAAGGCCGGCCCAATCGATGCAAACAACTCGAACGTCCGGCGTCCATGGCCGGCCGCCGCCACAAACAGGGGGAACACATCATGACTCGTTCGATCAAGGCGCTCGCCGCGCTCGCCATAGCGGGGGCATCCATCCTCGGCGTGACCTCGCAGGCGTCCGCCGACCCGAACTCGAACAACCACGGCTCCAACCCGCAGTGGGCCACGCTGGACACCCCCTACCACGTGGGTGTCTACACATGCCCCTACGCGACATGCGGCAAGGCCGACGACCTCACCCTCTCGCCGCCGAACGATCAGGTTCTTGTGGACTGCTGGGTGTCCGGTGGATACGTCGGCACTACCGGCGACGTCTGGTACCGCACCTCTGCGGTCATCGCGAACGGCATCTATGTCGACGAACCGTATACCTGGACCTACGGACCGTATGTGGACGGCGACCTGAGGTTCCGGCTCTCGCCCGGGGGTCTGCCTCACTGCTAGACACACAGCCACCCCGCGCACCGTTCCCGGTGCTCGGGGCGGCTCGTATGCGAGGACGGCACCGTCGATGCGGTCGCCCGCCACGACGGGGACCGTCTGCCCGACGCCTGGTCCGCCATCGAGCGTCTGGACCCGATGAACGCCTGAAGAACGAGCAATGCTGGTACGTCGGTCCCGTTCGACTTCGTGGGCATGGACGGCTGGCCGCAGCCTTGGCACGGCGCGCTCCTCCTCGACGACGGCCCGCCGCAATCCGCCGTGCTTCGGCACGTGGCGGCCGCCGCCGAGCGCGGCACCCTCGACCCGGGCGCCGCCGGGCGTTCGCCCTGCTCCGCCGCCCCCTGTTACATGTCGACCGGCGGATGATCGGACGGTCAGGGCCCTCGGGAAGAAACCGGGCGGGCGTGGCCGCGGCGTCTGTCGCCTTCGCTGTGTCACGCATGGTGGTGCGGTGGGGTTCCGGCAGCACGGGTGGGAGACACCTTGGGGGCGATGCGTGGACGAACTCGATCGCGGCTTGGCTTGGGCAGCCGAAACCGCCGTGCTGGGCCGTCTTGCATCTGGGGATGTCTCTATGGTCGGCCTACGGACGCCACTCCTGGCGGTACCGGGAGTGCTCGGCGTAGGACTGCGCCAGCACTTTGATCGCATAGGCGAGCCCTGCGTGACGTGAATCCGCCGGGTCCATTGCCTGGCAGTCCCTGGCCAGCGTGTCGACCAGGTCGAGCATCGGAAGGTGGCTGTCGAGGAGGGCGTCGGCGCCGAAGCGGTGAGCCACCTCGGCGTAGGCGTGGTTGTCCTCCATATTGCGGTCCCGAAGGAACTTCACGAGGTCGTCCATGGATTGATCTTCACGCAGAAGCAAGGGTAACTGGGTGGGTTCACCGTGATCAGTTCAGCTGCGGATCTGGGTCGCCTGCGGGCCCAGATGAGGATGGCAGCGAGGTGGAGTGCGGCCTGGTAAGCGATGGCGAGCTTGCCGTCCGCGGGGCCAGACCGCGCCACCAGCAGGGGACCGCGCAGGAGCTCGGCGAGCGCGTGGACGCTGTTCGCGACGGCCGGCAACTGACCCATCTTCCCGGACCCGGCCCACTCCCCCGCATCCCACCCGCCGTCGACCGGCGCGCCTCCGGATCCGACAGCTTCCACTGGGCGCGCGCCAGCTGCTTGACGACCTTGTGGCTCTCCGGGAGCCCACCGGCGAGCCGCTCCTCATCGGTGAGAGCGACCGGGAGGCCGTAGCGCTCCAGCGCGGCCTCGGTGAGCACGAGCAGCGCGTCGGCGTCCTTGCCCGGCCCAGACAACTTCGGCTGCCCGAGCTTCGCCTCGTCGAGCGTCCACTCCACCAGGGCCGGGAAGGACTTGGCGGGCACGTGCAGGACCAGGCCGCCCGTGCAGTACGCCAGCACCTGGCCGTCGGCGTCGACGTCGATGACCGCGAGCGGTCCGTTCACGAACCGCGGGCCGGTGGCCGTCGCAGTGTTCGCTGGTGTCGTCTCTCTCGTGCCCGGGCGGCGCAACGTCGACGTGGCCTTGGCGGTGGGCGCCGGGCTCGGCGGGGCCTGCTCGGGAGCAGGTGCGCCCTGAGGGGCCTCGGGTGCAGTCGTGACCGCAGGGCTCGCAGACCGGACCTGTGGGCAGAGTCCGTGACCGGCGCTGACGCTAAGCCCAGGGAAGGCAGGGGGTAGAGCTGCGAGAGCTTGCCCAGCAGTCGCGCATACGCCTCGCGTGCCTCGCCGCGCGGCTCGGTTGGCTTGTGCACCGGTTGGCTTGTGCACCGACTCCCAGCCGGACACCGTGGCCCGGCGCACCTTCAGCGCGCTGGCCACGTCGTCCAGCGTGAGGCCGTGCGCCATGCGGAGACGCTTGCGTTCCTCCGTCGGCGGCAGCGGTGAGCGGGACGCGACCAGCGCGTCGACGGCGTCGAAAAGCTCGGAGATGCAACGCCTCCTGACCGGCACCCTACCCCGTAAAGCGCACAAAGTGCCTACGGCTGGCGTACGAATCGCGTACGGTTGGAGGCCTACCTGGGGCACCTCGGCAGCCGCCGTGGCGTGCGGTCTCGATGAGGTCTTTGCCAGCCTGTATAGCGGCGGTGGCCAAGCCGCGGCACAGGGCGGGGCCGACGGCACCGGCATCGAGCCGACGCGGATACGGGATGGCCGCGCACGCCGAAGTGGCAGGGCACCGCGCGCATGCCGTGCAAGGTGGGCCATGATCCGGGACCCTGTCGGGCTATCACACCTTCGCGCTTCAGTCCCACTGGGCGGCGTTGACTAGGCGATCCCGCAGAGCTGCTGCCACGGATCCGGCGTGTTGGCTGGCAGGTTCGCCCGCATGCGCTCCACACCTCCTCCGCCGGCCCGGCGCTGGGACGCAGCCTGGTCAACCACCGCGTACGCCGTTCCCTGCACGTCTCCCCCGACGGCATCAGCCGACTCCTGCGCCGCCGCCAAAGCGCGAACTGCCGGCCGCGCGGGTACCCACCACGTGCCGGTGGCACGTCAGTTCCGGTGTCGCATACCCGGCTGGAGACGGCAGTAGCTGGTGTCGAGTGTCGCACGCCGTCGTCCGCCCCGCCCGAGATGTTCCCCCGGCCCAGCCCGAACGGGCCGGGTTGCGCTGGTCACTGGCCGCGAACACCCGCCGACTGAACGACGCCGGCGCCTTTACCCCTCCCCCGACCTCGCCGGACGACCCGGCATTTCAGCCGGCCGTCTTGGATCTCATCGACCGGCCGGCCACGAGGTAGCGGATGTACAGCAGCTGCACGACGGGCCGGGCCGGGTGGCTACTCACCACCGACACCCCAGGTGGCACCCCGGTACTGATGCCGGCCACCCAGACACACGGTCAACTGGTCCCTCCCGCCCAGGACATGGCGGTCTACGACCTCAGCAAAGTCCCACACCCGCCCGCCCACCCTCGCACGACGCCCCGGGCCTGTCGGCCGGGTCCGACGGACGGCCCGATCGTGACGCCGCGCCCCGCCGTCGAGACCACCCCTGACCACGCCAGCCGCCCCGGCGAACTCCGGGACATCTAGCAGGAGTTGACGGCTTCTCTCGTCGACCAGTATTGCCTTCCGGTCATCGATTGGTGCAATCGCGTCAGAACGAGCCCGACCGGGCCTGTGAAGCTCCTGTGACTGATACCCCTGTCAGGGCCACGCTCGAAGCCGTTTTCGAAAACAGGGGGATCGATGAAGAGAAGTCCGTCCTGGCGGGCGCGAATACGTACGGCTGCCGTACTGCTCCCCACCTTGCTGGCCTCGTTGACCGTACCGCTTGAGGCCGCGCACGCCGCCGGCGGCAACATCGCGCGCATGGAGACCTATGCGCTGCCGCTGAACACCAAGGCACCTAGTCTCAGCGAGATCAGGCAGCCCGGCGGCCTCAGTAAGTTGCAGCGCCTGGCGGCCAGGGATGCCTCGCAGCCGCTCCTGCCACGTGAGACGGTCGGCCCCGCCAAGAGCTATGCGCCGTTGTCCGGTGAGGACTCGACAGTGCCCACGATCCAAGCGCCACATGGCCTTACTGTGGGAGCCGGCTCAGCGGTCACCCTGCCGGAGCCGGCCCACTCCATGACTCCGCAGGAGTGCATCCGGGGGCTCGGAAGCTCGCAGTTCTACCTCAAGTCACGCTTCGCGGTGTGCTCGGGAACCCTGCTCAGCCAGGTCTGGCTGGTGGACGGCAAGCCTGTCGGAACGAGCAGTTTCGACGTGCTGGCGATCGGGACCATCCCCAAGGACAGCCGCACGATCACGGTCACCTACGACTTCGAGGCCTTCAATGCGGAAGGTACCAACGCGGCACGCGGCCTGGGCATCGTGACCAACGGAAGGATCACGAAGAGCTGGCCCTCCTCAGTCCACTACACCCGAGGCGGCGTGACCATGCCGGTCACCAGGACCTGGGCGCAACTGCTGGCGAAGGGAAGCTTCAAGCACACCGTCAACGCCAAGGCGGCTCAGGGAAGTACCGGCATGAAGGCCGACACCGTCTTCGCCGTCTACCAGCCGACCATCGACCTCGAAGCGCCGCCCGGCTGGGCGCTGACCAATCCGGGAAAGCACGATCTATTCATGCTGCCGCCGCGCTGGGACAAGGCCGGCTACCTTCCCAACGCTGCCAAGGGCGCCGCTGCGTGGAGCGTCCTGGCCACGCTGCAGTACAGCACCAAAGCGAAGGCACCGGAACGGGGTGTGGCACTCCACATCCAGAAGGCCTTCACCAAACCGTCCAGCACGCTGCCGCCCAGCACAAAGAAGCACTTCCCGGGCCGGACCGCCGACGATCCGCTCACACGCCTGTACTGGGACTCGAAGCGTCGCAAGGAGAACTACAACAAATCGGTCTACAACTGCAAGAAGTACTACGGTGCCGGATATACCAAGAACGGCACCAGGGAATGCGACGAATACCCCTTCCAGAGCACCTACGAGGGGGCTGCGCAATCGAAGTACGATCACCGGGCCGAACCGAACAACTTCAGCGTGATGCCGGTCAGCAAGAAGGAGAACGGCGCCGCAGGGATCCTGCTGGCGCAGTTCTACGACAAGAACCGCATCCTCGACGGACCGGACGACGGGTTCATCGTCAAGATCGTTTCCTGACGGGACGTGCATCCACTCGGCGGGCCACGGATCACGCAGCCCGTGATCCGCGCCCGCTGGTCCGCTAGCTCTGAGGCCAGAACTGGGCGACGTAGCGCTCCACTCCGTCCACAGCACCTTCCTCGGCCAACGCAGCGAGCTCCCTTCGGCCCGTGCACACCACTCGCACGTACCAGGTTCCCGGCCCATCCGACAAGGGAATCAGCTCCGGCATCGGACCGCCGGTGATCGACCGTGCCCGCAGCTCCCCCGACGAGCAGGACAGACGAGTCGCCGCGCTCTCCTCCCAGGCGCCGGACGGGACGGAGGGCTCGGCATCCCAGACCTCAACAGTGACGTCCGCGGTGTGCGTGTGACCCGCACTCGTGAAGTCAAGGCGCCCTGGGTGAGCTGAAAGGAATGCGTCTGGCTCGAAACCTTCAGGGAACCGAACCGGCACGTGCCGGTCGTCGGCATCCTCCAGCGCGAAGCCGCCGTGATCGACGTCCACGGGATACTGCTGACGACTGACCAGCTCAGCCACGTCTCCTCCTCGTAGTGCTCGCACTGGGGCACACCTAGCATGGCCGATCGATGAACCGTCAGCACGGCAGAAGCACAACTCGAAGCCCACCGCACCCCGGCCGACAAACGGGCCTACCAGCGGACCTACACCTCAGACAGCGAACGCCAAGCAGGATTCCCCGACTGGTTGGACTGGCACAAGTGCCACCGGCCTCAACCGGCACAGGGGTATCTCCACGTAGGTGCGGATCTATCCACGGCCGCGCGGTCTGCACTGCCCCGGACCACGAGCCCTGGGAAGTCGCTTTCGCGGTGCCCCAGCAGGGCAGCTGAGCCGTGGGCGGCGGCTGACCCGGATCTGTCAGCGCGCGCACCGGGAGGCAAAGTCAACGCCCCCCCCGTTGATATCGACGTGGGGGTCGGCTCCCTGGCGGAGCTGAACGCGATGGTCGGTCGAGATCGCCGCTTGCCCGACACGATCCACGCCTACGACGCCAAGCACCCGTGGGTTCGGTCTTCGCCTTGGGCTCGGGCCGCAGCGGCGTCTGCCGACCACGTCGCCGGGGTCAGCCTCAGGCCGGTCAGTCCTGGGCCGGCATCACCCGGGTTACCTTGCCCTTCAGGTCGGCGTCCAGATAGCCGGTGACGTGCTCGTCGGCGAGATAGACGGCCAGTCCCAGCGGAGTGCTGAACGTGGTGTCGGCTGGGCGGACCAGGACGTAGCGCATGGTCGGCCGCTTCACGTTCAGGTCTTTTTCCGCCCGTTTCAGCAGAGCGGGAAGGACGTCCCAGTCGAAGTTGTCCAGGCTGAAAGGGCGTTCGCCGCCGATGAGGGCGCTGCTGATGATGCCTTTCTCAACGCCCTGACCCGGTCGGTAGGTGTAGCTGTCGTATTTGGTGTAGCTGCCCTTGACCATGATTTCCGCGGACACGTAGTCCGGATAGACGGTGAAGTCGCACGCCCGGTCCGTGCCGGTCGCGGCCTTGATCTCCTTCACCGCCGTCCGGATGCCGTCCGGGGTGAGCAGGTCGGTCTTCGCATCGGCCTGCGGCGCCGGCGCCGAACGGGACGCTCTCGGCGGTGTGGGAGTGGGGTCCGTCGTTCTGGTCGAGGACGAGACGGGTGAATTGGCGGCCTTTCCCCCGTCCTTGTCGCCTGCCTGCGGTATCAGGGTCCACACCAGGACTCCTGCCAGCACGGTCACCACGACGGACGAGGCGATCGTGATCCGGCTCTTCGCACGACCGCCCGGCCGCGGCGGCGTCGGCCGTGTGGAGCCCACCGGGTAGGGGGTCGGCGGCCCAATGAGGCCGGGCACGGCGTCGTGCGGAGACGACGGTCCGAAGCCCCCCTGCGGCCCGAAGCCCGAAGGCGGCCCGAACCCGGCCGGTGCGGAGGGTGGGGGTGTCGGTGTCGGCCCCGGCGAAGGTGCCAGCCGGTACGAGGTGGCCCCGCCCGCCCCGTGCGGAGCACTCGGAGCCCTATCCATGCCTTCGGCCGCTTCCGCGAGCATCCAGTCAGCGCTCTCCGCGTCGGCCCGGCCGGCCGGGTCCTTGACGAGCACGGCGTTCAGGAAGCCAGTCAGCACTCCGGCCTGGAGGGGCGGCGGAAGCTCCTCGCTCAGAAGGGCCGCCAGCGTCGCGAGTGTGGTTCCCCTGCGCAGCGGATGATGCCCCTCGACTGCGACATACAGCATCATCGCCAGCGACCACAGGTCCGAGCCCGGCCCGCCCTCGCCGCCGGAGATACGTTCGGGCGCCATGTAATCCGGCGTGCCGATGACAGACCCGGTCGCGGTCAGGGCGGTCGACTCCCTGATGGCCGCGATCCCGAAGTCGGTGAGGACGGGACGTCCGTCGGGCCTCATCAGAACGTTGGCGGGCTTCACGTCCCGGTGCTGGATGCCCACCTCGTGCGCTGCGCGCAGCGCGGCCAGCACCTCGCGGCCGAGCCGGGCGGCCTCGACGGGCGGCATCGGCCCCTTTGCGAGCCTGTCCTGGAGCGATCCGCCGGTCACCAACTCCATGACGAGCCACGGGTAGGTGTGCTCCCCGCCGTCCACCACGTGGTGGATGGTCACCACATTGGGGTGGTCGACGCGGGCGAGTGCCCGTGCCTCGCGCAGTACCCGGGCTCTGAGCATCGCCGCACCCTGCGGGTCGTATTCGGCCAGACCCGGATCGGGCGGCCGCACCTCCTTGACCGCCACGGCCCGGTCCAGGACCAGATCGCGCGCTCGCCATACCACGCCCATGCCGCCGCCACCGAGCCGCGCCTCCAGCTCGAAGCGCCCGTCTATGACCCGTCTGCCGGATTCCCCATCGCTCATGGCCGGGAGCCTACGAGATACCAGTGACACGGCGCCGCGCAGGTGGCTCCAACCCTCCGGGCCGGTACGCGCCGGCGGTGGTGATCGAGGGAGCGGCGCAGCGCGCGGATGAACGGCGGCAGCACCGCTTCACGATAAACGCGGGCCGCCGTTGCGATCCGGTCGACCACTAGGCCGACGTGTTGACCGTCCTCCTGGCACGGGCGGGTCAACGCCTGCCTAGCCTGACGTTCAACCTCGTTCCCGTTGGGGGTGGGAAACGGAGCAGGCCGTTTTCGAATCCGATAGGTACCCGCGGTGTGTCAGGACTGTGGTGCGGAGCTGGAGCGCTGCGGTGTCCAGGCCCTCGTGGGCGGCCGTTTGCGCTGGGATGTCCATCTCATCCGAGCAAGGGCCGACCTTCAAGGGCCAGCGCATCCTCTTACGCTGACCGCCGCCATCTGGCACAACGACCAGAGCGGACAGCCCATCCTGCGCTCACCGACCGCCTACGACCACCAGCCCCTAAGAGTGATCGTCTATTCCGACGGTGCCAGGGTGCGCACGACGTCGAACTCGTTTCCCTCGGGGTCGGCCATGACCACCCAGCTCCGGACAGGGCCCTGGCCCACGTCCATCTTGGTGGCACCAAGGCCAAGCAGCCTGGCCACCTCGTCGTCGGTACTGCCGTCGATCGGGCTGACGTCCAGGTGGAGCCGGTTCTTCACGGTCTTGCCCTCGGGCACTTTGATGAAGAGCAGGGTGGGCGGCATCTGGCGGGCCCGGACCTGCTCGACGGTCGGCTCCCATGAGCCGATCTCAACCTTGCCCTCGCTCCGGTCGATCACCTTGAAGCTCAGGACCGCGCACCAGAAGGCCGCGAGCCGCTCCGGATCGTGGCAGTCGACAACCAATTCGGTGAACCTACTGGTCATTACTCCCCCAGGCAGTGCGGATGGAGGCTCAGCCTAGGGTGTCGCGCCACCCCTCGGTCCTGAATCGCTACGACCACCAACTCTTGGAATCGATCATCCAGGAGGCGCGAGGGTGAAGGCGGGAGCGGGCGCGGTCAGACGGCATCCGACCGTCGCCGGCTGGTCTGTGAACGCGCGAAGGAGCGCTGCCTGTCACCCCTCGATGAGAGACAGGTGCGGGGTAGGGGCCTGCCGGAGCGGCTGCTTGGTGCGCGTCAGCCGGTCCCCACCACGGTCCATGCCGCACCGCCGGACCGACACGACCGCCAGCAGGCAGGCAGGCAGGCAGGCAGGCAACGATGACCACGGTCGCGGACTCCCGCACGGCGGATGAGGCGTTGACTGGAGCTTGTGCCGCGCCCGGCGGACGCCTGACAGCACTGCCGGACCTGGGCCCCGTGGCGCCTCGCGGTCAGGTGGCGATGGTGGCCAGTCCGGCGATGCCGATGAGATAGATGACCACCGCGGCCGTGCTGTCGACGCCCATGCGGGCGTACTGGCGGCGCGGCCGGAAGATCAGCCCCGCCATGTAGACGACCGTCAGGAGGATTCCAAGGGCGGTGAGGTAGATGTCGGTGTCGTGGGCGGCCGGCAGGACCGGCTTGCCGGAGATGACCGTGGCGAGCAGGAACAGCACGGGCAGGAAGGCGTTGCCGCCGAAGATGTCACTGATGGCGAGCTGGTAGTCGCCCAGCTTCGTGGAGGTCAGGCCGGTGCTGACCTCGGGCAGGGAGGTGGCCGCGGCCAGGATGGTCGCGCCGAACAGCACACCGCTCAGGCCCTGCCGGGCGAAGAACTCCTCGCCGCTGCGCTCGATCACGACACCGGCCACGAGCGTGGCCAGCGCGGCTGCGGCGAACACCAGCACGGCTCGGACGGTGCTCACGCCCTTGTCACTGGCCGCCTTCTCCTTCTTGCCCTTGGAGTGGCCGGGCGGTTCGGGCTGACTGTCCGGGGCGTCGCCGCCCTCCCGCCACGGGAGGCCCCGGCCCGCCCGGTTGAGCAGGATCAGACCGACCACCCACAGGATTGCGATCAGCACCGAAGCGGGGGCCAGGCGCGCGGCGTGCAGGGTCGGGGAGAGTTGGGTGCCCATCACCACCACGGCCAGGACGACCACCACCAAGGCGCCCTCCAGGACCAGCTGCAAACTGGCCGCGAGCCGGGTCAGCGGGGCGCGCGGGCGGACCCCCGCGGCGTCCAGCACCGCCAGGACGACGGTCTGGATGGCGATGCCGCCCAGGATGTTGCCGACCGCGACATCGAGTTGGCCGGCCATCGCCGCACTCGCCGTGATCGCGATCTCGGGAAGGTTCGTCGCAATCGCCAGCAGAATCAGACCACCCAGCGCGCTGCCCAGATGCAGCCGTTCAGCGAGCACATCGGTGGTGTCCGACAGCTTGATACCCGCAAACCAGATGACCGCCGCACTGACCACGAACAACGCCAGAAGCACCGGCGAACCCAAAGATCCCATGGCGACGCAAGTACCCGCCGGTCCAAGGCACAACCGGCCGTTACGCCCAGCTCACTCCCGCACAGCTCACCACCCGCGGGCGCCGGTGCGAAGCGCCCCGGTCCCCCGGGCACCGCCGGACGGTGACGGAGGCCGCCCCGCTGATCCGCCTCTTCCCGGTCAGGAAGAGGCGGATCAGCCGGTCAGTACCGGGACACTGTCCCGCTCATGGCGCGCTTGCCTTCTTTGCCGGTGCTCCAGGCGGAGACAGGGACGTCCGGCTGATTACTGTCCGATCGGGTTGAGGTAGGTGGCCGGGTGGGTGGCGCCGTCCTGCTTGAGGATCTGGCCGCCGAAAGGCCACTTCAGGGTGAAGTGCTGCGTCTCGTTCGGCGGGGTGACCAGGAACTTGGCCGGAACGAACTTCTCTTTCTGCGCCGTGGACTTGGCCACCGGGAGCAGGGTGATGCTGAAGTCCACCGTGGCCCCGTGCTCCAAGGTCAGCTTTCCGGGCTTCTTGGAGGAGCGTGCCAGCGACCAGGTCCCGTCGGTCTTCTGAGCGCCGATCATGTCGACACCGGCGAAGCCGGACAGGGTGCAGGTGCGCTTGCTCTGGTTGGTGAACCAGATGTACGCCTGGGTCTGCTTCTTGGTCTGCCCCATCTCCGGCTTCGCGTCATCCCCCGTGGCGAAGCCGGCCTTCAGATCAGCGGTGTGGCAGCGGGCCGGCCGGGGCTTGGCGGGAGTGGCCGAGGCCGGGACAGCGGCGGCGGCGGTGCCGGCGACGACGACGGCCGCAAGGGCCACGGCGGTCAGCTTGCTCTTCATGACGTTTCGGGTTCCCCTCGTATACGAATCGGCGCGCGAGGTCAGTGCGCGCCTACGCACCTGAAGACGCCCCATACCCGGCAGGCGTTCCGTGTACGGGATGAGAGACTCAACTACAGCGGCCGGCTGGGCGTGCGTCACCCATAGCGACGGGCAGAGGCTGACGTCTGGTCAGAGTTCGTACGGGTGGA
Source organism: Streptomyces sp. NPDC051133 (assembly GCF_040682635.1). Taxonomy (NCBI): domain Bacteria; kingdom Bacillati; phylum Actinomycetota; class Actinomycetes; order Kitasatosporales; family Streptomycetaceae; genus Streptomyces; species Streptomyces sp. NPDC051133. The sequence continues at coordinate 36,770 of NZ_JBFBBK010000038.1, read as the reverse complement.
GACTGATCTTCTCGCGCTCGACGAAGAGGTCGACCCACGTATGGGCGACGTGGTCAGGCAGCTGATCAGCGACATCCAGCAGGATCAAGGTGCCGTGCAAGTCCAGCACGGCGGCACCATTCTCTGTAGGATCCAGCCTTCCTCGCAGAACAACGCAGTGGCCGCCAGGCCGGACTCCCGGTCCGGAATCGTCAGCGGGTTTCACATTCTTCCCCCAGACGATGTCCTGATCGACCGTCCACTCGACGTGGTACTCGCCAGGCACCGCAGTCTGGTCACCGCACCAACGGACCGCGGTCCGTCCGAACGGGGTCCGGATCTGAGCCAGCCATGGGCTCCAGGGAAACTTCGCGAGCTTCTCCAGTTCGATCAGCACCGTTCAATCATGCGGCATCCGAGTTGCTGCCGAGGTCGGCCGCTGCTGAAGGATCCGGGTGGGGAGGTCGGGGCCCCGGCTCCCGTCCCCGCCGAAGCGAACCGCCTGCGGGCGGAGAACCGCCCCCGAACAGTCAAGCGCGATGCCCCCGCCCCTGCGGGCAGGGGCGGGGGTGAACGTCACGACGACGGTGCGCGGTGTGCGCGGTAGGCATCCGGGGCAGGTCGGGCACCGTCAGGTGGGGGCGTCAGTAGTACGTGATGTCCCAGTGGTTGGCCCAGTACTCGTCGGCGTAGTCGATGACCGTCTTGCCGGCGGAGGTCACGCGCCACACCCAGGCGCCGTCCCCGCGCTTGTACTGCTTCCTGGAGTGCGCCTCGATGTAGTTGGTGACGCAGGAGGTGCGGGCCACGTCGACCTTGTAGCCGTTCCAGTGGCTGTACGTGCCTCCCGCGTGGCCGACCTCCGTGCCGCCGGTGATGACGATACGGCAGCCGCTCTGCTTCTTCAGGGCGATGACACCGTCGACGGTGCGGGCCCGGATGTCCTGCAGACTCGTGCAGTTCTTGCGGTTGCGGTCGGTGCAGTTGCCCGAGGAGGACCGGGTGACGCCCGCTGCCTTGAGCCGGGCCATGGCCTGGGCGTCGGTGAGCTTGCCGCCGCCGGCGGCGCCGCCGCCCTCGACCAGGGCGGCCCAGGTCCTGACATCGACGGTGCCGTCCGCGGTGAGGTGCTTCGCCGCCTGGAACGCCTTGACGCTCGCGGCGGTGCCGGTCCCGAAGATTCCGTCCACGGTGACGGCGTAGCCGTTGTCGGTGAGCTGGTCCTGCACTGCCTTGACGCCCGCCCCCGTGGAGCCGGACTTGAGTGTCATGACCAGCTTGCCCCAGGTGTTGGGACCGACGATGCCGTCGGCGGTGAGGTTCTGGGCGTTCTGGAACGCCTTCACCTTCGCGGCGGTTGCCGGACCGAAGGCCCCGTCCGCGGTGGTCGTGTAGCCGCGGGCGGTGAGCAGCAGTTGGACGGTGGTCACGTCCACGCCGCGCTGGCCGGGCCCGACCGTCGGCCAGGACGCCTGCACGGTGACGCCCGCAGGTGCTCCTGCGTTCACGGCCGCAGGTGCGCCTGCCTGCACGGCCGCAGGGAGGGCGGACGCCGCAGCGGTGGTGGCGTCGACCGCGGTGATGCCGGACGCCAGAGCCATGGCGAGCAGGGCCGCGGACGTGCCTCGGCTCCGACGAAGCCTTCGAGCCAGGGTGCGCATGAGTACGGTAGCTCCTCAATGGTGGGTGCGGCTGGGTGGTGGGGGTGCGGAGTGGTGAAGGGCCGGATGTCGGCGGCCGGCCACCGGGCGGCCACCGCCTCCCCCGAAAGCGGTGGCCGCGTGATGGTGGTCGTGCTCGTGCTCGGACGGGCGATTCGTCCTTCGCCCCGTGGGGGGACGGTGCAGGTCAGCCGTGGGTGCTGGGCACGTAGTAGTAGCAGTCGTGCCGCCAGGTGCTGTCGCCCTGCAGGTTGGCGAGCACGCTGTTGCCGGTCTGCTTGCCCACGATGCCGTCGGCGCCGAGGCCCGAGGCGGTCTGGAACTTCTTGACCCAGGTGCGGGTCCCCGACCCGAAGCCGCCGTCGACCTGCAGCGGCCGGCCGTGCCCGGTCCGCGACGCCCAGTCGTTGACGCCCTCCTGCACGCACTTGACTCCCCAGCCGTGGCTCCCGTACTGGAGGGTGGCCGCGGCAGGCGAGGCGTTCGCCGTCATGGACAGGCCGCCGGTGACGACCGTCACGGCAGCGGCCAGGAGGCCGACCCTCGCAGCGATTTTCCGAGTGAACATCTGCTCTTCCGTTCGTTCGTCCGATGGGTGCGGTGGCTTGTGGCGACGGACCCCGCGGCGTCGCGAGCCGGGGTTCCGCGCCGGCCACCGGACCCTTTCTAGGCCGACGTCGTTGTCCGGTGTCGGCGGACGAACACCGGACAACAGCGGCCGGACAACTGCGGCGGAATGTTGCAGGTCAGGCCGGTTTGGGCGGGGTGTCCACCCTTGCCGGCCGCGTCAGGAGCAGGGTTGCTTCAGAGCCGGTTCGGGCGCGTAGTGGCGCCACTGCTGGGCGGTGACACCGCCGGCGGCGCACAGCCGCCGGATCGCCTGCTCGGGGTCGAGGGTCCACAGCCGCACCGTGTGGTCGTCGCTCGCGCTCGCGAGGGTGCGGCCGTCGGGACTGAAGGCGACGTCGTCGATGGGTCCGGTGTGGCCGACCAGAGCGGTACCCGACTGGGAGGGGTGTCGCGGGTCGGCGACGTTCCACAGGTCCAGGGTGTGGTCGTCGCTGCTGCTGACCAGGGTGCGGCCGTCGGGGCTGAAGGCGAGCCCGTAGACGAAGCTGGTGTGTCCGGTCAGGGGCTCGGCCGTGGGCAGCGGCCGTGCCGGGTCGGTGACGTTCCACAGCCGTACGGTGTGGTCGACGTTGGCCGTGGCCAGGGTCCGGCCGTCGGGGCTGAACGCGACTCCGTACACGCCGCCGCTGCCGGCGGCGAGGGGGCCGCCCAGGGGCACCGGCCTTGCGGGACGGGTCACGTCCCAGAGCCGGGTGGTGTCGTCCGCGGAGGCCGTGGCCAGGACATGCCCGCGCGGGCTGAACGCCAGTGCGGTGACCGGTCCCGTGTGCAGCGTGAGCGGTTCGCCCAGGCGGGTGACGTGCGCCGGCCGCGAGACGTCCCAGAGGCGCACTTGGTGGTCCTGATAGCCCGCGCCGGCGAGCGTCCGGCCGTCCGGGCTGAAGGCGACCGAGTAGACCGCACCGCTGTGGCCGGTGAGCGGCTGTCCCACCGGGGCCGCCCGCGCCGGGTCGCGCACGTCCCACAGGCGGATGGTGCCATCCCGGCCGGCGCTGGCCAGGAGGCTGCCGTCGGGGCTGAAGGCGACTTTCCGTACGGCGCTTCGGTGGCCGGTCAGGGGGTGGCCGACAGGGGCGGGGCGGGCCGGGTCGGCAACGTTCCACAACCGGACGGTGCCGTCGGTGCTGCCGCTGGCCAGGACGTGCCGTGCGGGACCGAAGGCCACGGTGTTGACGTAGCTCGGATCCGGGAGAGTGGTGCCGGGGAGGTGCCAGAGCCTTACGGAGTGGTCGGCGCCGGCGGAGGCCAGGTAGTGCCCGTCGGGGCTGAACGCCAGCCAGTAGACGTATTCGGTGTGGCCGGTGAGGGGCTGCCCCATCGGTACGGGTGCGGAGGGGTCCGTGACGTTCCACAGGCGGACGGTGTGGTCCGCTCCGGCGGTGGCCATGATCTGGCCGTCGGGGCTGAAGGCGACCGCGTACACGGTGTCGTGATGAGCGGACAGAGGCGTCCCCAGCGGCACGGGATGGGCCGGGTTCGCAACGTTCCACAGCCGTACGGTGCGGTCGTTGCCCACGCCTGCCAGGAGGTGGCTGTCGGGGCTGAACGCGACGGCGTACACGGTGTCCTTGAAGCCGGTGAGCCGTTCCAAGCGCTGCGGGTGGGCGGGGTCGGCGACGTTCCACAGCCGGATGGTGTGATCGTGGCCCGCGCTGGCGAGGGTGCGGCCGTCGGGGCTGAACGCGGCGGAGGCCACCGCGCCGTGGTCGTGTCCCCTGAGCGGTTGCCCGAGCCGCTGAGGGCGGGCCGGATCGGCGACGTTCCACAGCCGGACCGTCCCATCGTCGCTCGCGCTGGCGAGTGTGCGTCCGTCCCGGCTGAAAGAGACGGAGAAGACGTAACTCCCGTGCCCGGTCAGCGGCTTCCCCCAGGGCGCAGGGTGCGCGGGGCGGGTCAGGTTCCACAGCCGCACCGTGTGATCGCGTCCGGCGGAGGCCAGGGTGCGGCCGTCGGGGCTGAAGGCGAGCCAGTAAACCCACTGGCTGTGGCTGGCCACGGGGCTGCCGAGCGGCACCGGGTCGGCCGGGTCGGTGACGTTCCACAGCCGGATCATGCCGTCCGCTCCCGCCGCGGCCAGAGTACGGCGATCGGGGCTGTAGGCCACCGCGAACACGGTGCCGCTGCCGGCGGCCAGGCGCCTGGCGACCGGGGCGCCGGCGGCGCTGATCAGATCGGTGCGCAACTGCGGCCGGGGGCGGAGGCGATAGGCGGCGATGTCCAGTTGGGCGGCGAGTGAGGGGTCGGAGTCGCGTAATTGGCCGGCTTGTACCTGCACCTCTCCCGCGATGGCGTTGTTGCGTTGGATCTGGGCGGTCGCGGTCTTCTTGAACGCGACGCCGGCGGCCACCGAGGCGACGAGGGCCAGGGCGCACACGGCGGCGATGCCGGCTCGGCGCAGTCGGGCGGCGCGGCCCGCGTGGCGGGCGGACGCGGCAAGGAACTCGTCGATGCGGGAACCCAGGGCCGGCGAGTTGCCACGGGTGGCGGCCCACTGACGCGCCGCTGCCAGGACGCCGCCCCGGTAGAGGGCGCCCGGATCACGCCCCTGCCGGTGCCAGAAGGCGGCTGCTTCGGCGACCTGCTGGTGCATGAGCAGGCCCGCCCGGTCCTCGTCGATCCAGCGGCGCAGCCTGGGCCAGGCGTGCAGCAGCGCCTCATGGGTGAGTTCGGCGCTGTCGCGGTCCAGGGTGACCAGGCGGGCCCGGGCGAGAAGGTCCAGCACGGCGCCGGTGTCGGGGCCGAGGTCCTCGAGTGCTACGGGGCGTTTGGTGTCGTCGGTGCCGTCGCCGAGGGCCACCATCCGCAGCAGGACGGAACGGGTGAGTCGCTGTTGCTCGGCGGTCAACTGCTGGTAGAGAGCCTCGGCGGTGTTGGCCAGGGCGTGCGTGATGCCGCCCGCCGTCTCGTAGCCGCTCAACGTGAGCGTGTTGCCACGGCGGCGCAGCCAGGTCTCCCGCATGGCGTGGGAGACCAGCGGCAGGATGCCGGGCTGTCCGGTGGCCTCCGCCACGACACGGGCCAGGAGGGCCGTCTCCACCGCGCATTCGGTCCGGACGGCCGGCCGGCTGACGGCGCGGCGCAGTTCCTCCGTCGTCATGGGGCCGACGAGGACCTGGGCGTCCTGAAGGGCCGCGACGAGTTCGGGGTGTTGCGAGCAGCTCGCGTAGAAGTCGGCCCGGACACCGATGACGACGCGCGTACGGCTGTTGGCCGCCCGGGCCGCCGTGACCAACGCGCTGATGAAGCGGTCGCGTTCGGTCTTGTCCTGGCAAAGGGTGAAGACCTCTTCGAACTGGTCCACGACCAGCACCAGATCCGTGCCGTCGGAGAAGTCCGACGCCGCCAGCGCCTGCAGCACGGTCTGGTGCAAGGACCGGGGGTCGCCGCTCAGCTCCCTGTGCAACGCCGTGGCCGTCCCGGAGGTGGCGGCCGCGAGCCGGGCCGCGCACTCCTCCAGAGGGTGTGCTCCAGGGGTGAACAGCACGGTCGGCCACCCGGGGCGGCCGTTCGGATCGCCCCCGTTCAGCCGGGGGACCATCCCGGCTCGCAGCAGCGAGGACTTGCCGGACCCGGAGGCGCCGAAGACCGCCACGAAACGATCGGCCCGGACGCGGGTGACGAGGTCGGCCGTGAGCCGTTCGCGCCCGAAGAACCAGGAGGCGTCCTCCGGCTGGAACACCGCGAGGCCCACGTAGGGACACGGCCGGTCATGGTTCTGCCCCGTGTCGTCCCGCTCGTCCGGCGACGCCGGACCGACGCTCGCCGCGACCGCGTGCCAGCGCGCCTTCCATTCCTCCTCGTCGCCCTCGCAGGCCCGGACGAAGGCGAGGGTGACCTCCAGACTGGGCAGTCTCCGGCCGGCGGCCGCGTCCGCGAGTGTCGTCGACGAGTAGTGCGCCTTGACGGCGAGCTGGCGGTAGGTGGGCTTCCCCGCTTTCTCCCGCAACAGGCGCAGTCGCGCGGCTAACTCGGTCAGCGGGCTGCCGTCGTCCTCTAACGGCCGTTCCTTCCTCGGCACGCGGTCCTCCCCCAGGGTTCGTGAAGTGACGCGGCGAGCCTATTGTCCGGAGCCGGTTGTCCGGAGCCTCTTCTGCGACACCGGACAACGCGAGGAGCCGTAGAACTGATTGCGTCGACGGCGGACACGGGGGAGCCGCCGTCCGGGCACCTGCCAGCGGGCGCACCGGCGACATCGAACGCCGTGCGGATGCCGCTGGCGGTTCACCGCCTCTCCCCGAACGTGAGGAGTCCTAGGACATGTTGACGAACAAGCGTGCGGCCCGCCGACCGGTGCGGCGTTCCCGGCGGGCCGCCATCGGTCTGCTGACGGCGGCTGCCGCGGCCGGCGCCCTGGCGGTCATGCCGGGTCAGGCCTCGGCACACACTGCGGCGACGGCCGGGCCGGCGGCCACCTCGGCGCAGATCAAGGTGGCCCAACGCGACCTGAACGGGCTGGCCTACGACGCCGGCGGCGTGGACGGTGTCGGCGGCCCCAGGACCAAAGCGGCCACACAGGCCTTCCAGGGCGACCGGTGCCTGAACCTCGACGGCGTCATCGGCCCGCAGACGCTCGCCGGACTCACTTCCGTGACCAAGCAGGTCCAGAGCAAGGCCGGAGCCCCGGCCAACGGCGACTACGGGGCGGCCACGACGAGCGCGGTGAAGCGCTACCAGTCCGCCCACCGTCTGACGGCGGACGGCATCGCCGGTGAGCTGACGATGAAGGCCATGGGCATCGAGCGGCTCGTCAAGAGCTGCCACACCACGAGCGCGCTGCGGGCCAAGATCGTCAACACCGCCAAGAGCCAGATCGGTGTCACGGCCGACTCGCACAAGTGCGTACCCGGCAAGCCGTACAGCGTGTGCGACGAGTGGTGCGCGGCCTTCGCCACCTGGGTCTGGCGGCAGTCCGGCGTCGACATCCCCTTCATCAAGTACGTGCCCAGCGTCTACGACTGGGCCGTCGCACACCACAAGTGGGTCGGCTCCGGCGGCCTCGCCACCGCCGAACCCGGCGACCTGATCATCTTCGGCAGCGCCCACAACCGCTACCACATCGGTGTCGTCGACCAGGTCAGCGGCAGGACCGTGCGGGTCGTCTCCGGCAACACCTCCGACCCCGCCGGCTCCGGCAAGCACGGCGTCTACGACAAGACCTACTCGCTGTCCGCATCCGTCTTCTACGGCCTGGTCCGCCCGTAACGGAGCCACGCCCGACCGTTCCAGGGGCCCTTGCACGGTGCCTGAGGCGCCTGCGAGGGCCCGTGGGCGGTCCCACAGTCCCCGGAGCGCCGACGATGCCGCCCACGACCGAGCGACCACGGAACCACAACGGAGAGCCAGCGATGACCCGTCTTCACCACCGCAGCGGCCGGCCGAGCAGAGCCGGATGGCGAGCCCGCGGTGCGGCGTTGCTCGCCGCAGCGCTCGCGGCCCTGTGCCTCGACGCCCACGGCGTGGCCCACGCCGACACCACCGCGGTCGCCGGGACGGCCCGGTCCGCGGCCCCGGTACGGGGGCTCGACGTGAGCGGCCACAACCCCCACATCGACTGGAGGGCGACGGCCGCCGCGGGCGCCTCCTTCGCCTACGTGAAGGCGACCGAAGGAGTCACCTACACCAGCAGCTACTTCACACAGCAGTACGACGGGGCGGCCGGCGCAGGCCTGGTCCGCGGCGCCTACCACTTCGCCCGCCCGGACGCCTCCGGCGGACGCGCGCAGGCCGACTACTTCCTGGCCCACGGCGGCAAGTGGACACGCGACGGCAAGACCCTCCCCGGCGCCCTGGACATGGAGGCCGACGCGCACGGCGACCCCTGCTGGGGGCTCGGCCCCGGTGCGATGACCAGCTGGATAGCCGCCTTCGTGAACGAATACCACGCCCGGACGGGACGCCACCCGGTCATCTACACCCCTGCCGGCTGGTGGGCGACCTGCACCGGGAACTACCGGGGCTTCGGCACGACCGTCCCGCTGTGGATCGTCAACCAGTCCGGCACGCCCACCCCTTTGCCCGCCGGATGGAGCACGTACACCGTCTGGCAGACGGCGGAATCGGGGGTCTTTTTGGGGGACCAGGACGTCTTCAACGGCGGCCTGAAAGACCTCAGGACGTTCGCCCTGCGGGACTACACACCTCCGCCGCCGGCCCCCAACTGGCCCCTCGTGCTCCAGGGGCAGGCAGGACGGCAGGTGACCACCGTGCAGTACCTGCTCAACGCTCACCGGGCGGCCCTCACGGTGGACAGCCGGTTCGGGACGGCCACCCGGGACGCCGTGGTCGCCTTCCAGAACAGCCAGGGGCTGACCCCTGACGGCATGGTGGGACCGAACACCTGGAAGCACTTGGTCGTCACCGTACGGCAGGGCGACACCGGCCCGGCCGTACGGGCCGCGCAGGACGAGCTGAAGGCCCACGGCGCCGCTCTCACGGTCGACGGCCGGTTCGGGGCCGGCACCCTGAAGGCGGTGGTCGCCTTCCAGAAGTCCAGGAAGCTGGCCTCCGACGGGGTGATCGGCGCGAGCACCTGGATGAACCTGGTGAGCTGCTGAACGTCTGCCGCACCGGGTCCCGGCACCCTTCGACGCCTCCACGGGGCCCGGGACGGTCAGGGAGTGTCGCCGGTCCAGTCCCAGCGGTCGGGGTCACCGGGGCGCGGGTCGTACCTGGCCCGGCCCCCGGCTCCGAACCGCCCCAGCTCGGTGGCCAGCGCGACACCCGTGTCGGTCCTGTCCTCCGTGAAGCCGGTGATGTCGAGGAGCAAGCCGTCCAGCGGGCCGCCGACCAGTTCGGCGTAACGCCGGTCGGACAGCGGGCCCGGCTGGTCGTGGTCGGCGCCGTAGACCCGGCGGCGTAGCAGCTGTTCGTCATCTCGGTCCATCCCTCCAGCCTGGCAGCTGCCACTGACAACCGGACCCGGACGCGTGTGCTTCGGAAGCAGGAGCCCGCCGTCCGGCCACCGCGCCGCCCTCACCACCGGATTCGCCGCGGTCACGACCGCCCTACTTCGGGCTTACTCCGTCCAGGAGGTTGTTCACGAGCGCGACGACGAAGTCGTCCGTCACAGGTTCGTCGGGGATGAGCAGTCGGTGGTGGACGGCGCCCCAGAGCTGGTCGACGAGGACCTGCACGTCGACGCCGGTGCGGATCTGGCCGAGTTCCTGAGCCCGGTGGAGGCGCTCCGCCGCCAGCCGACGCCGGTGCGAGGAGTACAGCTTCCGGTAGGCGGTGGCCAGATCCTCGTCGGTCTGTGCCTCGCCGATCAGCTCGGTCAGTACGCGCCCGCCGGGGGTGTGGGTCATCACGTGGCTCACGGCCGTGCAGGCCGGTCGGGACGTCCGGAGCCGGCGTGATACGTTGCAGCGCCTGTGTGATCAAGGTGAGGGGGACCGTTTCGTGGCCAGTTACGAGGAGCATGCCCAGGCTGCCATCGATGCGCTGACGCCGGTGAGAGGCTTCATCAGGGGTCGCGGGCCCACCGATGTGAACCTTCAGATCGCGCAGGTCGAGGCCATTCTCGCGCTGGCCGCCGCCGTGGCGGGCCGCCACGGGGGATCGGCACCGGCTCGGCCACCGCTTCCGCCGTTCGGGCCCCACAACGGGTGACGCACGCCGTCTTCGATAACTCACGTGACTCTGCAGGCCAGTTGCGCTGATTGCGGCGGACTGGTCCTCCGTGCCGTACGGGCACCACGCACCAAGCCGAACGGACAGGACCGGAGGGCTGGTCCACGCGTGGGACGCGGCTGCCCGGACGAGTCGGCGCCCTGCCGGGATCGACCGGCCCACCGTTCGGGTCCGCCCGTCCAGCGCTGCCGCGCGCCAGGAGCGGCCGGTCGCGACGGCTCTCGGCTTCCTCACTGCGTGACGACACGGACGCGGCTGCCTGGACGGACCTCGACCCCCTGTTCCCGTACAGCCGGCATCCCCATGCCAGCGCCGGGTCGCCCTGCCGCACCGGCGAGTCGGTCGTCTCGGTCGACGGGGAAGGCACGGTCCGCCGCTGCCAGCTCGTGCGCACCGAGCTCGGCAACCTCTACGACGGCTCCTACCGGGCGGCACTGCGACCGCGTCCCTGCCCCATAGCCGGGCGACTGCCACATCGGCTACGTGCACCTGGAGACGCTCCCGCTGTACGACGTCTTCGCCGGCGGCGTCCTGGAACGCGTTCCGGCCCGGCAGGGGCCCGTACTGCCGCTCCCGACGGCGGCCGGCCGCCCCGGGCTGCCCTGATCGGACCTGCGAGAAGTCGCTGACGTCCGAGGTGCCGGAGGTGATCACGGCGTCAGACCCTCACCGATGACTTGTCCTGAAGAGGGGGAGAAAGGCAGTCCCCCGCTCCGTGCCCCACACCGCTCTCCGCTTCTCTTGCGGAGCGGAGAGCGGTGTGGGGGTTGCGCCTCGACTGCTCCCCCCTGTGGAGAGGGTCAGATCCTCAACGACGTCGTCGGGGCGTGTGCAGCATGTGTTGCGGGCGCTGCGGCGGCCGCCGAAGTGCCGCTCAGGCCGGCAGGATCGCCTTCAGCCGTGTTCGGGGTGCTGGGACTGTTCAGTGCCACAGCTGGTATCGGCCGTTGTTCCCGGGCTCCGTGTAGGTGCGCGAGCCGTCGCTGTCGAGGTAGAAGCCCTGCACCCAGCCGTCACCCCGGTGCTTGAGCTTCCAGCCGCTCGAGGTCCAGATCTCCTCCCACTGCTGCCACCAGTTGCCGTCCTGGCAGGTCTCCAGGTAGACGAGGGTGTTGTAGGAGGTCAGGCACATGTTGACCTGGTGACCGTTGAGGTGTCGTCAGGGCGGAACGTCCAGTACTTGCCGTCCACCGACGTCTCCTTCCACTGCGACCACCCGTGGGTGGACCTGTCGCAGTTCCCCGGCGGGTCCAGCCTGAAGTTGCCGAAGACGTCGTTGCCCCAGTTGAGGCACTTACCCGTCTGATCGTTCTGCCAGCTGACGGTATTGCCCGCGGCCGAGGCCGAGGTGGACATCGTCAGCGCGAGCGCCGGCGCGGCCACCGCTATCGCGACCAGCCGGGCGAGGGAGTTCCTGAGCATGAGTGTGACTCTCTTCCTGGGACGGTGAAGCGCGATCGCCTCCCCTGGCGATCCGCAGTCGAACGTAGGGCAGGGCGCGGCCACGGCCGGTGTCGCGCTGCACAGTGAAGGCCGGGTTCCGGTGCCTGAAGGCACAGCGGACCGCGTGGCGGGTGGGACGAACGCCTCGAAAACTTGGATGATCCACATACGAGTTGGATCTGCATGCCGGCCCGCGAAGGGAAAGCCCGCCTCACAGACCGGGGGTTGGTGCGCACCTCGGGCCGGCTCCGGCATTGTTCTGGGGGGAAAGCATGGCCAGTGGGACGGACACGTTCGGCGCTGCCTTGGTCCTGGCGACACCGACGGCGAGACGGGTGGAACGGGCCGACGAGGTGCTGGCGCTGCATCGCGCGGCCCGGTCAGGGGGATCCCAGGCGGCGCTCGGCTACTTGGCCGCCCGCAGCGGGGCGGATGCGCTGCTGATCGACACCTCCGGAGCGGTGATGTCCTCGGCCCGGCGGCCAAGGCATGCAACCGCCGCGGGAGTCTGGGAAGCGGTCCTGCGCGGGGTGCGTGAACTCGTCGAGCGGAGGGCGAAGTCCATGGCCGTCGATGTGCAGGGGCACACCGTATTCCTCTATCCGCTGGACAGCCCGGTGACCACGTCCGCGCCCGTGCTCGTCGCGGTGACGCCGCAGTCCAAGGCCGCCGGACTGGCGTCCTTACTCGCGGACGCGGCGTCGACTCTCAGGCTTTGCTGGAAGGCCGAGCACACAGATCGGCTGCGTTCCCGGCTGGAGGCCGCCGACGGCCGTACCCGCGAAGCGGTGCTGCAGCTGCTGATGAACGGCCAGGTGACGGCCGCGCGTCAGGTGTCGGGAGTGCTGCTGCCTGAGCTGCCCGAGACCATTCGGGTCTGGGTCGTCGAGCGGCCACGCGGGTTGCGCAGTGAAGTCGCCGCCCGGCTGAGGGCCGGCGCCCCGGGAGCGTGGGTCGTGCCCTGCACGGTGTACGACGAACATCTCATCGCCCTTGTACCGGCCTCCGGCGACGTGGCCGACGCGGGTGTTCCTTCCCCGGAGCAGGCACACGCGGCCATCGCCGAGTGCTGGATGGGGGTGAGTGAAGCGGTAGCGCTGACCGACACGGCCGCCGCATACGCCCAGGCGATGCACGCCCTGGCCACTGCCCGCCACCGCGCCGACCGGCGGGCACTTTTCGCCTCAGCTCCTGACCTGGCACTCGCGATCGGCCCTGACCTCGTCGACTGGGCCGAGGGTTTCCTGACACCACTGCGGGGTCCTGCGGCCAGACGGCCGCAGGACCCCGGCAGCACTGAACTCCTCGCCACCGCGGCCTCCTGGCTCAGCTTCTCCTCCAAAGCCGCCGAACACCTGCGGATCCACCGCAACACCCTGTCCGCCCGCCTCAAGCACATCGCTCGCCGGCTCGCCCTCGATCTCGACCGGCTCGCCGACCAGTCCGTCCTCGCGCTCGCCCTCCGCGCCACCGCCACCACCTGCCCTGCCGGCGAAGCACCTCGCCCAGTACCCCTCGACGGCGAGCAGGCGCTCCGCCGCCTCGACGGCCTGCTGGCCACGCCCGCCGTCACGCGATGGGCCCGCAGCCAGTTCCAGCCGCTCGCCGCGACCGCCGGGTCGGCACACCTCGCGCGGACACTGACCGTATGGCTGCAGCACGATGCCCGTATCGAAGCCACCGCCACCGCCCTGTCCCTGTCGAACACCGCCGTCCGCAAACGGCTGGCGCGCGCCGAAGCACTCCTGCAGCGCTCCCTGCTCCGCCCACCGACCGCCCGGCACGACCTCTGGCTCGCGCAGCACGCACTCAGCGTGAGCGCCGCGCACTGACCCGCGGCGCCGAACCATGGCCCTGCGTCCGCGCGTGCGGCCTGCTTGGCTGTCGATGTGCGGGGTAAACGGCCACTCCTCGTGCACGCCGGGTGCCTACAACCCCGACGTCAGCCACCAGTTGGCGCTACGCGCCACAAGAAGCCGACCCTGCTGCCCGGGACAGGCCAACGGGCCTACGGCCCGGGCAGCAGCAAGGATGGAGGTCGGCGTGGTCTCTCCGGCTGGGCTCTGCGGTCAGCGTCTGCGGGACCAGGTGCTGCCGATACCCGCAACGTGCAAGGCCAGCGCAGTCAGGCCCAGAAGCATGACGTTGACAGACGAGAACGTGTGATTGGTGCTGATCTCGGCTGCGTTGATGAGGAACGCGATGAAGAACAGCACTGCCGCGACTATGCCGAGCATGACAAGCCCCTCTCAGTAGGAAGTGAAGCCCGTATGCCCGGACACCGGCCCAACAGACATGGGCGGGATCCCCAAAAACGAATCGTCCGCCCGGCAGGAGCCCCGCCGAGCTCTGCCGGCAGGCTGACGTCCCCTCAAGCGTGGGCGTTGCGGGTCCTCGCCGCCTTGGGCGAGGCAGCGTGATGCACCGGCCGGCCCGTCGCGGGAACTGCGAGACGCCGCAGGGACAGACCCGCGGTGACGAGGAGACCTGTGAAGACGGCCAGGAGGAGGACGGACACCCACATCTGCCGGCTCCCAGGAGCCTGCCAGCCGGTCCATACAGAGGACATGGCCCACAGCAAGACGCCCACCACGTAGAAGGAGCGGACCCGGTGCAGCTGCCGCACGGCCCGCAGGAACTCGATACGTTCGATCTTCGGTGCCATGCGAAGCCGTGTACCCCAGAGCGCCTGACGTCATCCGACTGGCTGTGCTGTTTCCCGGGATCGATGTGCGGGTGGAGCGCGTCAGCGACTTCTCCGGCACCTTGGCGTGGGAGGCGGTGTCGACAGACCGTCCGGGCCGCTGCCCGGACTGCCGAAATCAGGCGAAGCGCATACGCAGCACGCACCAGCGCAGCTCGGACAAGCGGCCCCCGGCCTCACCCTGTCAGAGCCCGGATTCGCCTCCCTTCCATGTGACAACGCTGCTGGTGGACACCGATTCGACTTCGCCGATGTCCTGCGGCGTGAGGTCGAGGTCGGACATCTCGTCGTCGCCGCGTTCCTCTGCCTCTCTTCGGGTCTTGCGCCGGTCGTTGAGGAGCGAAAGGAAGACGGCGGCGAAGTAGAGCACCCAGATCGGCGCGGCCAGCGCCAGCATGGTCAACGGGTCCGTGCTCGGCGTCGCCACGGCCGAAAAGACGGTGATCCCCACGATCATGCGGCGCCACCAGCCGAGCATCCGTCGGCCGCACAGCACCCCGGTGCGATTCAGCATCACCAGCAGCAGCGGCATCTCGAAGGAGAGACCGAAGACGACCACCATACGGGTGACCAGGTCGAGCAGATCGTCCAGCGGCAGCTGGTTCTCCACCCCGTGCGGGGTGAAACCGATCAGCACCTTCGCGGTGGTGGGCAGCACCTTGTAGGCGAAGACAGCGCCGCCGAAGAACAGGGGGACGCCCGCGCCGACGAACGCGTAGGCGTATTTCCTCTCGTGGTTGTGCAGGCCGGGGGCGACAAACGCCCACAGCTGGTACAGCCATACCGGCGTCGCCAGCACGACGCCGGCCATCAGGGACACTTTCAGAGCCAGGGTGAAGGGTGCGAGCAGACCGTTGATCGTGATCCGCGCGCAGGTGGTGTCCGCGGTCCGCTTGGCCAGATCGGCGAAGGACGTCGGGCAGCCGACCGAGCTCAGCACCGGCCTGGTGAAGAAGTTCACGATGCCCTTGTAGAAGAAGGCCGCGACGATCGTGACGACCAGGATGGCAAGGACCGCCTTGGCGAGCCGGTTGCGGAGTTCACGAAGGTGTTTCGCGAGCGGCATCCGCCCCTCGGGATCCTTCTGCTTGTTGCGGGCTGATTGCGGCACGCCGCATCCTCATCTCGTGCAGCAGACCGGATACCACCGGCCTTGCGTCAGTACTTGATCGTCTCCGTCACCCGGCGGGGCCGCGGGGTCGCTACGGCGCTGGCTGCGGCCGGTAGAGCGTCCAGGAGGTGATCTGCCCAGCCCGGCCCGAGGGTGGGTGGGCAGCACAAGGGGTGAGCCCGCCGGGAAGACTCTCGGGCGGCGTCTCATGCGGGGATGAGCCAGAGGCGGGCAGGACCGGGCTCAGTCTCAGTCGCCGGTCCCGCTGTCCCTGGGCGCGGTGCGGGGGGTGGCGATGTCTTCGGACGTGCCCGGGATCGTCGGCGGTCCCGGTGCGGGTTCAGGCTCCGGGCGCGGCTCGTTCGAGGCGCCGTCGTCCTTCATGGCCCTGGTCTCGTTCTTGAGGATCCGCATCGACTTGCCCAGCGCCCGGGCCGTGTCGGGTAGTTTCTTCGAGCCGAAGATCAGAACCACCACGGCGACCAGGATCAGCAAGTGCCAGGGCTCCAGCGCATTGCGGAACATCGTCATGCCCCCTTTCGAACGCGTTGGCCCTCATACCTGCCCCGGCGATCCGTGCCGCTTGTTCCTGCACGGCAGCGGTGGGAGCGGGGACACCCGCGGGGGATCGTGTCCTGCCGCCCCGAGCAGGCGCCCATCGCTCGCCGAGCGCGCGCGGAGCCTCGCCCGCCGCCCGAAGAAGCATCTCGCCCACGACCGGGCCTTGCGGAAGGTTGACGCGGCGGGAGGCGCACACCGTTGGCCGCGGACGACGGCCCGCTGCTGCGTGCAGGTGGGTCCATCACGGTTGCCCGTCCGTCCGTACGGCGACGAGTTCCCCCCTCCGTGCCGCGGCCGCACTCGGCCGGAACAGCGCAGGGCAAGGGGAGTTGGCCGACTGCTGCGGGGGCGTACCGGGTGTTGATGTCGTTGCGGGTCATGTCTTCCTCTTCCTGTCGGATCGGGGTCGATTCAGGCCCCGGGGCGCCCGGCGGCCGTCCAGGCGGCGTACTCCTGGCGGACATACAGGCGACGGCTGGTGATCGCGTCGGGGTGGTGCGGGCCGGCCACCAGGTCAGGATGGCTGCGGTCGAGCAGGACAAGCTGTTCGGCGGTTTCCGCGGCGGCCGCGACCGGGCCGGGGCCGGGGTCGCCCAGGGCCATCCGGTCCATGAGGGCGGCTTGGCGTAGCCGCCAGGTGCGTTCGGCGACTGTCGCATCGACCAGAGGGCCGGTGACGGTCCTGGCCTGGCGGCCGTCGCGTTCGGCTCCTAGAGCGAGCACTTGGTGTATCTCGCGGCGCAGGTCCGGCGCATTCGCGTATGCCTCGTGCGGGGGCGGAGCGCTGATGCCCTCGCCGGTGTTCGGGGTGACGTTCACGCTCACACCTCCGCATGCGCGTAGGGGGCCGGCGCCGCAGCGTTGACGCAGTGCCGTGTCGTGGTCAGGGTCGCCGTGATCAAGGGTTGATGGGCGTGCCGAGGACTGCATGGGCATCTGGGGCCGGGCTCGGGCAGTCGCCGATGGGACACGGCTCGTGGGTCGCATAGGCGCACTGGGCGGGTCGTCGGGTGCCCCGGCGCCGCAGCCGCCCCCGGTGACCCGACATTGTGCGGCAGTGCCGGCGCCGGCAGGGGGTCGCAGCTCGTGGGGAACGTCCGGGCCGGTCATGGCGAGCACCTCAGGCAGGCGCGGACTTCGCGGCCGCTGCGTGTCTGGTGGACCTCGGTCGACTGGGCGAGGTGCTGGACGATGCTGGTGCCGCGGCCGTGTTCGTCGGGGGCGGTGTCGGGGCGATGGTGTTCCACGCTCATGCCGGAATCAGTGACCACGATGTGCAGGGTGCCGTCGTCGAGGACGAGCAGCAGGGTCATGCGCTCGTGGCCGTACTGCGCGGCATTGGCGGCGAGTTCGTCGACGATGAGGACGGCGGAGTCCCGCTCGCTCGCCGGCACGCTCCAGGTCTCCAGCAGATCGGCCGCGAAGTGACGAGCGGCGGGGACGTGCGCCTCCTGCGCGGGCAGGGTGAGCAGCGCCCGGTGGCGGCTGTGCCGACCGAGCAGTGAACTCGGACTGGGGGTATCGGTCACAAACATGGTCCTCTGGCTTTTCTGTGGATGTGCGGAGGCCGGAAAGGGGGCCGCCAACAACTTCGGGAGGGTAGGTCGGCGGGATTCTGTATGACCGCGCTCATTGAGTTCCACGGACGACGCATGCCGCACGGTTCGAGCAATTCGGCCCTTTTATTCGAATTCTTGCGAGTCGGGCCGCACGGACTTCGGAGGCGAACGAGCGTTGAAGTCGTCGGCCGTTTGGCGAGCCGCATAACGCTGCTCGAGTGGCGGAGGGGGGAACACCTCGGCCGGGTCCTCGTAATGACCAGAACGGCGCCACCGGCCACCCGGACAGGAAGTGCGCGCGCCGTCGGCGCATTCACGCATCAAGCCGGCTGAGGGCCGGTCCGATTCGTCGCAGCCGGAAGCGAGGTGACCAGGGCCCAGAAACCGTCGGCGCGCTGCGAGAGCGATCAGGACGCCGGCCTCGGCCTCCTCCGCGTGGAGGTTGAGGCGCACGCCGCCGGCCCCCGTAGAGCGTGCCCAACCGTGCACGCGATCGGCACCCGAGGGGCCTGTTGCGGGGTGGCGCGCCCGCCGCTGCCGGGGCCGTGTGACGGAAGCCGGTCAGCGCCCTGTGAGCGAGCCACAGCATGGTCGCACCGGTCGACGACGGTGATCACGAGCATGACTGTGCGGGCGACGTCACGAATGCAAGACTTCCGGTGGCCATCGGCTGGACGTCTGCAGCGCACTCCCCCAGCCTGGCCCACCGGCCTTGAGGCGGCTCGCTTCGGGTCGCCCGGCCGCCGCCTCTCCGCCCGCGGCGACCCATCGACGGCGAGGTCTTTTCGGCCTCATGCGCCGCCGGGCGCTCACACCCGACAGCCGCGGTCGCGTCACTGGGGGGAGGGCCCGGTGACGCGACCGTCCTGGCCTCGCGTCACGCTCGGATGGTGACCAGCTTCTGACCGTTGCCTGCGTGGATCTCGAAGTGCTCGATGGCTCCTGGAGACATGGCGACCGCGCCTTGGATCGTGGTACCGGGAGGGTACCCGCCCGCCCGCCAGCTGGCGACGTTCGTCCTGGCTCCGCCGGGCCCGACCGCCTGCAGCCAGCAGGTGATTCCGGCGGGTGCCCCCCTGGCCGAGACCTGCACGACACTGCCCCAGGAAGAGGGCGAGACCTTCACCGAGGCGGAGACGCCGGTGGCGGGATCGTTTCCGGAGAAGGTGCGATAGGCAGCCGGCGCGGTCGGCCCGGGCGGTGCCGCCTGACTGCCCACGGATCCGACAGCCGCCAGCCATGTGCCGCCGGCCGCTGCAGCGATGAACATCACCGAGGCGGCAGCGCCGGCCAGTTGCAGACGCCAGGTCCTGCGGCGCCGGGACGCGGCCTGCTGGAGCAGCCTCTCCAGCAGACCCCCCGTCGGCACCGGCGACACCGCGGGTGTGGCGGGCCGTTCGGGCAGGGGGCCGTGCGCGCCTTCGGCTGCTCGCGCCACCAGCCGGTCGGCCAGGTCCCCGTCGGCCGTCGGCGCCGTACGGCCCGAGGCTTCGACTTCGGCTTCGGTCACCGTCGCCAGCAGCGCAGGCAATCCCGTCAGCTGGGTGTGTTCGGCCCGACAATCGGCGCATTCCGCGAGGTGGACGCGCACTCGTTCCATTTCCGCTGAGGGCAGCGTGCCCAGTACGTATCCCCCCAGCGCCAGCTGGAGGGCGTCGTGCTCCGCACTCATGGTCGCCACCTCCTGTACACCACGGTCATGGCTCGATCCCCCGCTCCTGCAGTGCCAGCCGAAGGGCGTGCAGGGCGTAGTACGTGCGCGACTTCACGGTGCCCAGCGGGATGCCCAGCACCTGCGCGGCCTCCACCATGGTCCGGCCACGGTAGTAGGTCTCCAGCAGGACGGCGCGGTGATCCGGGGTCAGTGACCGCAGCGCGTCGGCAACCGCCCAGCTCTCCAGCGCCTTCTCGATCTCGTCCTCGCCGGGTTTCTGCTCGGCGGTCCACTCCAGCGCCTCGCCACCGGCCTCGGACGGCCTCGCCTGCCGGGCCCGGTGGGCGTCGATGACCAGGTGCCGGGCGACCGTACACAGCCATGCCCGGGCCGGGCCGCGTGCGGGGTCGAACGCGGTGGGATGCTGCCAGGCTCGCAGCATCGTCTCCTGCACCACATCCTCCGCCCATTGCCAGTCTCCTGAGGTCAGTCGCAGCACGTAGTGGAACAGGGCTCCTGCGTGCTCCGCGTACAGGGTGCGCAGCAGTTCCTCGTCCGCGATCGAAAGGGTCCCTTTACCAGAGACACGGTTCGCGGAGCGATCCGGATCGGTCCTTGGACCACGTTTTCGGGAACTCCAGGGCATAAGTAGATCATCGCGCATATATACCGCTTTGTCCTGTAACGCACCACGCACCTTCGGTGACGCTCTGCGAGCACCGCAGGCGCGTCGCCCCGCCGTGCCTTGCGGCACCAATGGGACCCAGCGTGCGAGGCCCGCAGCCGGAGGCCGACTGATTCACCTCGACACCAAGAGGTCTCATAAAAAGTACATATCTACCGAACCGTGGGGCCCCCGCCGTCCGTGGAGCCAGACAAGAACCGACTCAGTCGGCGCCATCACGCAGCCTCGGCCGGTGCTCGATCGCCGGGTCCATCAGGGGCGCACGCCCATGAACACGGCATCCACGCCCATCCCTGCGGTTACTTGCGCCCAGCCGGAGCAGCCCCTGCCACCGCCTGATCAGTGAGGAGCGGACACCATGTACCTGAACTTTCGCACGCCAGGGCGTCGATCACGGACCGCGGCGGGGCTGACCGTCGCCACCGTTGCCACTGCCACCGCGCTGGGGCTCCTCAGCGCATGCGGCCAGTCGGCGCATTCCTCGTCCACCGGAGCCGGGGCCATCACACCCGCTGCCGGTCAGCACCAGATGGCGGGCATGCCCGGAGCCACGGGGCCGGGGAACTCGGCGGGCTCCGCTTCCGGCGCCTCACCTATGCCGAGCATGAGCATGAGCATGCCCATGAGCCCTTCACATTCGGGCGGATCGGCCCCACGGGTGGCCGGCAACGCCGTGGCGATCAACAACTTCGCATTCTCCCCGGCCGCGCTGAAGGTCAAAGCGGGCACGACGGTGACCTGGACCAATCGGGACGCCGACGCCCACACCGTCACCAGCGCCGGATCGGGCGGCCCGTTGCATTCGGCCGCCCTGGCCACCCACGCCACCTACTCGTACACGTTCACCAAACCCGGCACCTACGCCTATCTGTGCACCATCCATCCGTTCATGACCGGCACCGTGGAGGTGACCTGATGAGCAACTACTACGACCGTCACGAAGGGGCATCGGCCGAAGACGCCGGAGACCCCGAAGTCGAAAACGGCATGAGCCGGCGCCAACTGCTCCGACACGCGGGGTGGTTCGGCGGAGCGGTAGTGCTGACCGTGGCCAGTGGAGAGGTGATCAGCCACATAGCGGACTCCAGGGACACCAACGCCGAACCCGTTGCGGCTGAAAGCGGCGCGCTGCGGTTCGTGCAGATCTCCGACAGCCACATCGGATTCCGGGGCCCGGCGAACGTGGACGTGGTCGGCTCGTTCACCGAAGCGATCAACCAGGTCAACTCGCTCGGATACAGACCGGACTTCGTCATGCACAGCGGCGACCTCACTCACCTGTCCACAGCCGGGCAGTTCGACCAAGTCAAGCAGCTGATGGCGGGGTTGAAGGCAGACCGCATCTTCACCGTGCCGGGCGAGCACGACTCCATCGGCGATGCCGGCCGCGCCTACCGGCGGACCTTCGGCATGGGCACGCTCGGCGACGGCTGGTACAGCTTCGACACCCACGGAGTGCACTTCATCGCTCTGGTCAACACCATGAGCCTGGAGAAGCTCGGGCACCTCGGCAACGAACAGATCGACTTCGTCCGCAAAGACGTCGCAGGACTGTCGTCGGACACCCCCATCGTGGTCTTCAGCCACATCCCGCTGTTCGCCATGTACCCGAAGTGGGGCTGGAGTACCGATGACGCCCTCAAGGTCATCGCTCTCCTTCGCCGCTTCTCCTCCGTCACTTGTCTCAACGGGCACGTCCACCAGCTGTTCACCAAGACGGACGGCAACATCACCTTCCACTCCGCCACCACTACGGCCTACCCCCTGCCGAAACCGGGCCGCGCTCCCGCCCCCACCCCGCAGGTCGTCCCTGCCCGGCAGCTGAAAGACGCACTCGGCATCCGCAGCGTCGGCTACCGGCAAGGCGACCGCGAACTCGCCGTCAAGGACCAGAGGCTGGCATGAACGCCCGAAGACTCCTCTCCCCCACCCTGCGGACGGCGACCGCCGCAACCCTCGCTGCCGGCGGGTACATCCACGCCCAGCTCTACATCGGCGGGTACCGCTTCATCCACGTCGTGGGCTCCCTGTTCCTGCTCCAGGCCAGCGCCTCGTTCGCCCTCGCCGCCGTGCTGCTGGTCGGGACCCCACCCCCGCTGCTGAGGATCGCCGAGGCAGGCGTCGCTCTCGGCGCTCTCGGCGGCTTCACCGCTTCGCGGACCGTAGGCGTGTTCGGATTCACCGAGACCGGTCTGCAGCCCGCACCACAAGCCGTCCTCAGCATCCTCGCCGAAACCGGCACGCTGCTGCTCCTCGCCATCTGGCAGGTGACCATGACGAGACAACCACGCGCTGCCCGACCGCCCGTCAGCACACCCGACTGGGCCACGACCCGCACACCACCCACCTGAACGACCCTCACGAAGCCGCCCGGATGCCTGCGTTCTGGCTCGGGGGGCGGCGGCACCGGCAGAGCGCGAGCCGTAGGCGGACAGCGGTGTGAACGCCGTACGCCCATAGGCAGGCCGGGGGGCGCACCGGCTGCGTCCCCCCTCCCCCCGGCCGGCGCCGCCACCCCCAGCCGTGCCGTGGACGCAGCACACCGCGCCCGTGGCCACCGACACCGTCGAGAGGCGGGCCTGTAGCGACGCCTGTGAAGTCGGATTCGCCGCCGAACACACCATCGGCCTCACCGGCGCTGTCTGCGCCGCCCGCCCCTCATTCCGAAACCAAGGAGCACCCCCATGTACCTGGAACCGCGCCCAGGAATCGCTTGGCCGAGCCCGCACCTCCGCGAAATGAGTGACACGGTACGGGCCTTGCTCGGCCTGGACGACGACACCGCCGTCATAATCCGCCAACTCATCTGTGGCGAAGTCGGCTGCCCACCGCTGGAAACCGTCGTCAAGGTACTGCCCATGGACGGCGAGGCCCGCCGCTGGACGCTCCACCTCCCCGCTGAGCAGGTCACCAAGAACGAGCTGCGGGCCACCTTGCTCCACCACCGACCGAGCTGACCGGCGGACGGCGAGCCCCGCGCGAAAGTGCTCGACGCCTTCACCGGGCACGACCATCCAGAACTCGTGCCGCTCACTCAGGACATGGAAACCCCAGGTCGCAACAGGGGCGGCGGCGGTTCAGGACACCACGGGAGCGCCGTCTGTGACCTCGCTCAGCCGGACCGTGCACAGCCCGCGGGGCTCGCTCTTCACCTCCGTCACCTTGAGCTGGGTACCCGGCGTAAGGATGTACTCCTCCTCGCCGGTGAAGGCGGAGAAGCTCTTGATCCCGACCGCCCGGGCCGGCGTCACCTCGAAGAGGGTCCGCTTGCCGCGACTGCCCAAGAACGCCCTGGCCACCTTCAGCTCGGAGGTGCACGAGGAGACGCCCCACCAGGTCACCGTCCGGCCCACCGGGTACTGCGCCCGAAGGTCGAGCGACACCCCGCGCCACAACGGCTGCGTGTAGGTGGGCAGCTCCGAGACCGCCGAGAACAGCAGCCGCAGGTACGGCAGGTAGGGGGTGACCCTGGTGCGGTCGGGGGAGCGCAGAACGCTGTTGATCTCGCGGTAGAAGGCTGACTCACAGGTGTAGAGGTGGAGCGCGGCGATCGCGTCGGCGGACAGGCCGCCGCCGGCCGCCTGGTCCGCACGCAATTTACCGAAGTCGTGGGAGCGCCGGATGTGCCCGGCCAGCCCCGACAGCGCCGTGGAGACCGGGGCGACGGCGTCCTGGAAGTCCATCAGCGGGGAGTCGAAGACGCCGGTGATCGAGGGCAGGACGAGGCCCTCGTCCTTGACGCTGGTGAGGCGCTCCAGGTACAGCTGGTGCAGGTTCATGGTCGACTCGATGAAGGCGCCCATACGCGCTGAGACATCCCCGTCCGCACCGCCCGCACCGGCCGCGGACTCGTTCCACCCCTTGCTCGGCAGCCAGTCGATGGGGTCGGCGCCCAGTGTGGTCAGGGCGTCGTTGACCTGGGCGAAGTGGTCGCCCTCGCAGAAGATGTCGCCCTGGGCCGCCGGATTCGCATGGTCGAGGTGGCGGACATCGACGTCGGGGTACTTCTGCTGGAGCCGCAGGACGACCCGCTTCAGGCTGCGGGCGTGCGCCCCCCACCACGCGAAGACGACCCCGCGGTCCTCCTCGGTCGCGTCCTGCTTGGCCTTGAGGATCTCCTCGACGATGCGCTCGGCGACGGGCCGCCAGAACGCCGTGTGCTGGTCGGCACCCATCGCCCCGTCGCCGCTCGCGGTCAGCGACGCGTTCAGCAGGAGCACGCCCTGCGTCAGCATCGCCTGGAACCACTCCGGCGGCTGGACCGTGTCCCGCTCCTTCAGCAGCGCCCGCACGTCGGCGATCGGGGTCTTCTTGGCGATGCCGTACTTCCACATCGCCGCCGCCTTGATGAGGCACCGGATGCTGACGACCCGGCCGAACTGGCTGTCCTTCCAGTCGCTGAAAGTGTTGTCGAACATGGCTATGCCGGTGGCGCTCTCCGGCCGCGGGTACGGGTTCTGACCGAAGACCACGACCTTCCACTTGTGCGGCGGGTTCGGCTTGAGCGCCTGGAACGTCAGCTCGCGGACCGGGACCACCTCGTGGCTGCGGTCCTTCCCGATGAACCGTGCGGCGTCCGGTTGCGCCTCGATGACCGGCTTCAGCAGCGGCAGCCAGGCCTCCCCGCCGCCGTCGAAGAGCTCGGTCAGGGCGAGGGGGTCGTTCGCATCGGGCTGGGGCTGCAGCGGCTGACCCGGAGCCGGGACGCCGGTCGTCGATTCGGTCATGTCGGAGGCGCATTCGCTCGTCGTGGCAGGTGGAGAGGAGGCGGCGGCGGCATGGGCGGGAGCGGCAGATTCAGGCGCCGACGCGGCGGCGGCGGGCGTGATGGCCGTCGGCGGCACGATGCGCACCCGCTGGTCCACGGGCGCGTTCTCGATCCCGTGGAGCTGGGAGATGATCGTGGACCGCAACTCGTCGTCGTCCTCGAACCAATGGTCGTGGAAGAGCGTGTAGCCGGTCCACATCAGATTGGCGCACACCCGGGCCGGCACCTGGCCGGTCTGCGCTCCCATCCCGACCAGCGCCACGGACCGGATACTGCCCGGCTTCTTCCGGTTCTGCCGGTGGACGGCCTGGAAAGCGGCCGCGCACGCCAGCGCCACGTTCAGCGTGGCGCTCACGTTCTGTGAGGACCGCACCATCGTCGGCGTCGATATCAGGTACCGGGGGACGGTGGCTCCGGACGGGACGCAGACCGCGCTGCCCACCGGCATGGGTCCGGCGAACCGGTCACGGATCGCCCGCTGGACTCGCACCTGAATGCCGGACCCCAGGTACCGCTTGATGACGGCGTCGACCCCGCCGTCCATCCGGCCCCGGGAGTTCGTGGGTGTGACCCAGGCGTCGACGTCCTCGTCGAGGATCGAGCCCTTGCGGATCTCGATGCCGGGGGTGTCGGCGAACGCGGCACGCCACGCCTCCACCACACGCTCGTTGACATCTGTCAGCACCACCCTGAGCACGGGCAGCACACTGCTCTCGGTCATCGTCCACTCCTGTTTTCCAACAGCGGTTCCAAGACCTCGAACGTATCTGCCACCACTGACAACGCAGCCCCGGCAAGGGGCCGGTGACCTACCGGCAGGCGCGCCGACGAGCCCGCCGTGACAAGACGCCTTCGGTTACGGTGAGTCACGCTCGGTTTCTAGCGCCACGGATCGAGGGCGTGCTTGCCGCAGGTCCGGCCCGCTTCGAGTTCCTGCAGCACGGCCGGTCCCTCCGCCAGGGGGTGGACCTGAGGCGTACCGGGCACGTACACGCCAGCAGCGATGAGCGTGCTGATGTCGGCGAGCAGTTCGTCATAGATGGACGGGGCCGCAGTCGCCAACGCGCCTATGTGCAGGCCCTTGACTTGCACAGGATGGGTGAAAACCAGGTCATGTGCGGTCAGACTGGCATTGCCGGAGGCGGCTCCGAACACGACGATGCGTCCGGTGAAGGATTTGGTGACGGCCAGGCTGACTTGGAACGTGGCTTGTCCTACAGACTCCAGGACCAGATCCACGCCGCCGGTCAGGCGCATGATCTCCGCGGCCAGATCGGGGCGGGCGCTGTCCAGGACCGCGTCGGCGCCGAGCGCTTTGACGGCGCGGTGCTTGGCCGGTGAGGCCGTGGCGATCACGCGTGCGCCGTAATGGTGGGCGAGGCGAACTGCGGCTTGGCCCACACCGCCGGCCGCGGCATGAATGAGCACCACGTCATCCTTCTTGACCTCGCCCAGCGGTTTCAATGCCGCCAACGCGGTCGCCCAGTTCAACACCAGACCAAGGGCTTCAGCGTCCGACCAACCCGATGGGACCGCAAGCACCTCCGTGGCCGGCATCGTCATGTACTGCGCGAAGGCGCCCGGGCCGGCTCCGACCACGTGGGTGCCAACCTCAAGTGGGTTGACGACGTCCGTACCGATGGCAACGATCTCGCCGGCCGCTTCGAAGCCCGCCACATAGGGCGCCCGTGGTCCTCCTGCGTAGGTTCCATGGGTCTGCATGACGTCCGCGAAGTTGACCCCGGCGGCACCGACTCGAATCAGATACTCGCCTGGGCCCGGGGTGGGCCGGCGATGGACCGTCGCGAGGCTCTGGTCCTTCGGCCCACGGTGCGAATGCTGAATCAGGGCCCGCATCGTCTGCTCGGCCCTGTGGTACTGCTCCTTGATCTCCATGCCCGGGAACGTAGAAGCTTCACACAGGCGTCAAGGTCAAGTGGCGATCATGCGTCAGCGGTCCGGGCCTCTCGCAGGTAGACGTCGAGTGCTGCCTGCTGAGCACTGAGATCGGCAATGCGGGCAGCGAGCCGATCGCGATAGCTCCGCACCTCGTGAAAGAACTCGGCACACACCACGTCTGTGCCGACATCACCGGGACCTTCCGTGAGGCGAGGCAGGGCCTCCTTGATCAAACGCACCGGCAGTCCCGACTCCAGCAGCGAGCGGATGACGAGGACTCGGTCGATGGTCGACGTGCAGTAGTCGCGGTACCCGTTGGTGAAGCGACCCGGGACTATCAAGCCCTCGTCCTCGTAGTACCGCAACGACCTGGCACTCACGCCGCTGGCCCTGGACGCTTCGCTGGTCTTCATATCTGGAAGCAACGTCCGGGCGTTCCGCGAACTTCCAAGCGGCAACTACCTCCTGACCACCCACACCTGCTGCCCCGCCACACCCAGCGTTCGGCCTGCCGAAACCGCCTGAGCCATGGGTCGCATGGGTCGACCTGGCAACCGGCCGGTTCCGGCGCCGCGCCGGAGCCAGGCTCGGGTCGCCGCCCTGCGCCGGCAGGCGGCGCGGGCCGCGTCCCGCCGTCGCTGACCGGGGCGGCCGAAAAAGGCGCATCCTTCACTCAGCGAGGACTGGGAACATCCGTGGATTCTCCGGCTTCCCTGTTTCTTCGGCGTCTCTTTATCGAGGTTACTAGGGTGATCGAATGGACGTAGGGGCGGTGCTGATAGCGGTCACTGGTGTAGCGGGAACTCTCGGCGGCGCGTTGCTGACCCAGCGGGGCGCCGACAGGGCCAAGAAGCGCGAGTTGGAGATGGTCCACGCCATCCAGGAATCACGCGAGAATCGTGAGCTACGCCGGAGCTGCTACACACAGCTGCATCGGGATGCCAGGCAGTTCACTACGGCGCTCAGCCGACACTTGTACGTCATGCGGGATCGCACGCTCCGGCAGGAGGACGTAGCGGCGTTGGAAGGGTCCAAAGACGCCTACCGCGACATGGACAGATCAAACGCCTGGAACAGGGAAATCCCCGGCCTGGCGAGAGCCTTCAGTCAGCCGCAGAAGCGCAGCATGCACTCTGGTCCCTAATAAGCGTCACGAGAGAGGCGATGCGTCGTGATCTGGGCGTCACTGCAGACGCCGGCGGGGTAGCCACCCGTCGAACACCGTTGGGCTCCTCCAGCAACCCCCTCGTCTTGACTCGGGATTTCACCGAGTCGCTCGACGGCCTCGACTTCTAGGCCGTTACTTTGTCGGTTGGTGGTCCGACGATGAGCAGCTGCGCGGTGGGACTCCACCGCCGAGGCAGCGGTCGAACCAGTCGCGAACACGGTGGAGAAAGTCGATCTGGTGACCGCGTTCCGCGAAGCCGTGTCCTTCACGCGGATAGACCACGAACTCGTGCTCGACCCCGAAGCGGCGCAGTGCCCGGTGGAAGAAAAGCGCCTGGCCCAGTGGCACATTGGTGTCGTCTTGGCCGTGCAAGATCAGCACTGGGGTGCGGATTCTGGAGGCGAAGCTGATCGGGCTGTGCGCGTCGTGGTGATGAGGGCCGGGTCCCTCCCAGCCGTGGCTGCCACCGAGGCCTGCCTCCAGGGCGCCTTCTTCGCCGATCGCAGCCTGCATACCCCAGTCGCTGATTCCGGCGCCCATCATGGCACCCTTGAACCGGTCGGTCTGTCCGACGGCCCAGGCCGCCATGAACCCGCCGTGGCTCCAACCGCCGATCCCCAGCCGGTCCGGGTCCGCGACGCCCGCCTCCACCAGCAGGTCGACCCCTGCCAGGATGTCACTGAATTCCTCGGAGCCGACCCGCGCTGCCACCGCGGCCGCGAACGCGTGGCCATGGCCCTGGCCGCCGCGCGGGTTGGGAAGGAACACGGCATAGCCGGCACTCGCGAGCCACTGGCCCGGAGAGAACCACCCGGGGTCGAACTCGTCCGCCCAGCGGTGATAGGGACCGCCGTGCACGAACGTGACCAGCGGGAAAGGGCCGTCTTCGTGCGTCTGATGGGGTGGGAGGATCAGCAGGCCGTCGAGACCGAGTCCGTCGTCGGCCTGGTAGGACAGGCGCTCCTGGGTGCCCCAGTCGATCTCGCGCAGTTCGGGCCTGGTATCGGTGAGTCGGGACAACGGGCCCTGCGCCGATCCCGCGAAGACGTCAGCGGGCGCTGGAGCGGCGCTCACCAGCGCGGCGATGGGGCCGCCTGCGTGGCTGGACGCCAGCGAAGCGATCAGGCCCTGTCGTGCGGATACGCGGTGGAAGGTCTGCGTGTCGGGATCAAGCCGGTAGATCGCCGTGTCGAGGCCGTCGGCGAACAGGGCCAGCGGAGCGCCGTCGCGCACTTGCACGAGTTCCGCGGGGCATACGGTCATCCCCTCGGTCAGGTTGCGGTGCACCGCCGCAGGGCCGGTCGCGGGCACAACGATGTCGAGCACTGCCATGCCTCCGACCAGACCGGGCGGGGTCACTGCCAGATAGGCCAGGTGCCAACCATCGTGCGCGTGCCACCAGGCAGGGGAGTCGGCCTGGAGTTCGAGGCGCCCGAGACTGCGTACCGCGCAGCTGGCAGGATCGACCAGGTGCAGTTCGGCGGTGAAGATGCCGGGGTCGGTGTCCGCATGGGCCCAGCTGACGATGGCCAGGGGTCCACCGTCCGGCCGTTGGGAAACCTCGACCACATGCCGATCAGCCAGCCCGTCCACCGTCCGTAGCTCACGCGTGTCGAGATTCAGCAGTCGTAGCCGGGTGCTTGGGCTGTGTCCCCAGAGGATCGGATCATCCCCCTCGTCCTGATTCACCTCGTCCTCTGCCAACACGGCGACGGTCCGCCCGTCGGCCAGCGGCCAGTGGTCCGTGATCCCGCCCCGCCAATTGGTCAGGACCTGCGCGGCGCTTCGCTCCGTGCCGTTCGTCCGCACGTGGTGCAGTTGGCCGTCCGAACGGAACAGCAGCGAGGTTGAGTCCGGGCTCCAGCGAGGACGTTGGCATGCCACCGCGGGAGCGATCGGTTCGGGAGGTGACGAACCGTCACTAGGGCTCAACCACAAGCTGCTCGAGCGCCTGCCGTTCGGGTCGGGTGCCTCGACGCAGTACGCGACAAGGCGCCCGTTCGGGGAGATGACCGGGGAGACGGGCAATGCGCCGTCCACCAGGAGTTCGGCACTGGGCAGTTTGTCGATGGCAGCCATATGACGTCCCTTCGCAGGCCGCGGATACTGACGTCCGACCGAGGATGATGAAACGCGCATCCAAGGCGTGGCCGTCTGGCTGGACGGTGCATCCGAAGTACTGCGTCATGCAAGCGCTTTATCGTCTCGTCCGACACCCGCAAGGGCCGACGCTACGGCCACCGTCCTCGTCGAGATCGTCTGCCGCGACCGGGCTCCGCTCTTCCCCGAAGGTGCTGCCGCCGTGCCCCGCAGGCCATTCAGCTCGCGGACCGGTGGCACCTCTGGCACAACCTGAGCGAGGCCGCCGAGCGGGCAATCGCCCGCCACCTCCAGTGCCTTCAAGCCCTTGTTCCCGCGCCTCCCGAACCCGGGCCCGAGTCGCCGCGCAAGAGGAAGCGTCCGGTTCTCCGTGGCCGACCGGGCACCGGTTCGCAACCGCACTCGGGCCCGGCATGCCGCCGTCCACGCACGCTTTCAGGCAGGACAGCCTGCGTTCGGTCCGATGGGGGTCAGGTCTCGGCGCATTCGTCGATGACGGCGCAGGCGAGGCGAATGCCGCCCAGGTAGGTCGAGATGCCGTCATCGCCGTGCATGTGGGGCGCGTCCTGGAACCACTGCGGCCACAGGCCGCCCTCCTGGAGGAAGCGGCTGGCCCGGTCGCCGTGCAGGACGGAGTCGGTGTACGCGAGGGCGCCCATGACTATGGGCTGGTCGTAGGCGAGGTCGGGCCGGCGCAGGTAGCGATCCAGGTAAGCGGCGAGGAGGTCGGCGTCCCGTGCGGAGCCGAAACTCGCCAGCGCCACGCAGTAGGCGCCGCCAGCGCAGCAGACCTCGCTCTCCAGCAGCAGTGCTCCCAGACGCTCGCGGAAGTGGTCACGGCGCGAGACGGCGGCGAGCCAGGCCGCGGTCCGCCGCTCGCGCCAGCTGCCCTCGAAGAGGATGGTGAGCTCGGCGTCGGAGACAGCATGCGCGTCAGCGGCCAGGGCATGAACGAACGGCTCGTACTCCTCGCGCGCCATACGAAGCACCGCTCCGCCGAGCTTCAGGTAGCGGCGCGCGGGGGCGCAATAGCGGCGGAACAGAGCCTGTATCTCAGGGTCGTGGCGGATCACCACCCCATCCTCTCGCAACAATCATGCAGCTGAGGGCGTGGGACGGACACGCCTGCGGTGATCCCGGGATGGGCGGACGCCACATGGGCCCCGGTTCGTCTGACCCGAGCGAACGCTTGGTGCACGTGGGCCAGTAGGCGCCTGGGCCCACCTACGCCGCGGTCCGGTCGGACGATGACAAACGCCGTTGAGCAAGGTGGGTTGGGGTGGCCGGGGTCAGGGGCCCGACGCTGCGGCCGGGTAGCCGCCGCCCGCTCCACGGTCCGCCGGGTTCGGCTGAGCCCCTTGGCCCGTCGAGTGGCAACGCGCCTTCCGTATCGTCCGGCTGCCTGCCTTCAGGCCAGTGGCAGATTGCCGGTGAAGCCAGGCGACGTCGTACATCGAGGCGTAGGCCTCAGGAGCTGGTTCCTCACTCAACGCCTCCGCTTCTTCGGGCTGGACGCCGTTCAGCAAGGGGCGCCAGCCCTGCAGCCGCGGCTAGACAGAGAACATGCGCGTGGTTCCGACTGTCTGCCGACTCGTTTGCCGTGCCGATGGGGCTCGGTGGCCATCGGACAGGGGGCCTGGGGACCGGGGCGGGGCGGGGCGGGGCGTCAGAGTGTCGTGCGGTTTCAGCCGATCACCTCGCCAGCGACGCTGAGGCGGCGTCTTCCGGCCAGGATGCATTGCTGAACGGGCGGGCGGCCACCAGCCTTGTGTCTCGGACCTGGCGGCCGCTCGACCCTGGTGGGGCTAGTGCGCTCCGATGGTGGTCCTCGGGCTCTGTACGTCGCCGTAGTACCTGCCGTTCAGCCAGAAGCCGGTGGAGACCACGTAGGTGCCCGCCGGCGCATCCCAGTATTCGCTGTATCCGGGCGCCCCACCGCCGGTTCCCGCGACAGTGGTGCCCTGGCCGGTGGAGACCCCGGACCCGCAGCCGAAGTCGTGCGCCCAGCCGCCGGTGTTGACGTTGATCGCGTGCGCGCAGTACACCACGCCGGTGCCGGAGTAGTTCTGGAACGGGATCGTGGCGGAGATGGTGTAGCCGTTGTTCTCGACCCAGTAGCAGGAGTCGATCGAGATGTTGTCGGTGATGTACGCGTAGTTGTGCGTGGTCCATGACCGGCACGCGTGTGCGCTGTACGCCGGGGAGGCGACGTGGGTGCCGGGCGACGGGGTGGCGGCATGGGCGCCGGTCGCCGTGAGGAGGCTGCCGGCCAGGGAGGCCGCAACGGCTGCCGAGACGGTGAGTGCCTTCTTGAAACTCATGGGTACCTTCCAGTGTCGACGCTTTCGCGTGGTTCGTGAGACCGGTGAGCGTGTGCCTCGTTCCTCATCCGGCGCATTCCTGCGTCGGTGACGAGCTCCGGTTCAGGCCGACCGTCCTGCCCCGGCTGGGCGTGGCCGCTTGGCCGGTGAGAGCTGCGGTCCTGCGGTCCTGCCCGCCCATCGGTCAGCCATGGGCCTGGGCCACTCCGGTGCGGCGACAGCGGTGACAGTGGCGATGGCCGTCGTCGCGGTCATCACCGCCGCCTTGGCCGAACGTTGCATTGCCGTTCCTTTCGTTGCACGGGAATGGCTGAGTGACCCACGGTGACGCTATGGACGCGGGTCCGCCGGCCGTCCTAGGTTCGTCCTAATGCCAGGTCAGCGAGGCAATCGGCGCTGAGCGTGAAGTACCGGGGGGAACATGCGATTTGGCGTGCTGGGACCGTTACACGCCCAGATCACCGGGCGCGAAGTCCGGCTCGACGGACCGCGGCAGGCGAAGATGCTGGCCGCCCTTTTGGTCGACGCCAACAACGTCGTCGCCATGGAACGGCTCGTCACCGTGATGTGGGACGAGAGAGCACCCGCCACCGCCGTCCGTCAGGTCCAGGACGCTCTGTCCGGGCTGCGCCGCAACCTTGCCGCGTGCGGAGCACCCGGCTCCTTGATCAGCACGCGGCGCGGCGGCTACCAGATCCACCTGACCCCCGACCAGCTCGACCTACTGGAGTTCGACCACGAGCGGCACCTCGCCGAACGGCACAAAGCCCCCTTCGAGGCAGCTGTCGCGCTGCGGCGCGCGCTTGCCTGCTGGCGTGGGAACGCCCTGGCCGACATCTCCAGCCGGGCCCTGGAGTTCGATGCGGCACGGTTGAACGACAAGCGCGCCTCGACGCACAAACTGTGTCTGGGCATCGAACTCGACCTGGGTCGTCATCGCGAGGTCGTCGAGGAGCTGACCGCCCTGCGACGCGAACACCCCTACGACGAGCAGGTTGCCGAACACTTGATGGTCGCCCTCTACCGGTGCCAGCGACAAGGCGAGGCGCTGCAGGTGTACGAGCGGCTGCGCCAGACACTGGCAGGCGAACTCGGTGTCGACCCCACCCCGCCGGTCCAGGCGCTGCATCGGCGCATCCTGGTCGCCGATCCCGCCCTGGCGGCTTCTGCCCCGGCGAGCGGCCCCTCGGACACACGGCCGGAAGGTCCTGGCGCGGCGGCCACCGAACCGGACATGGCGATGCCGGTGCGTCAACTGCCGCTCGATGTACCTGACTTCGTGGGCCGCGTCGACGCGTTGTCCGAGGTCGCCCGATTACTCGACGCGTCGGCGCCGGACCGGGCCCCGGTGGCCGTCATCGTGGGCGGTCCAGGTGTCGGCAAGTCCTGTCTGGTGACGCACGCCGCCCGGCTGGCCAGCGCCGCCTTTCCCGACGGCCAGCTCTACCTCGACCTCGCCGGGACATCGGACGAGCCCCGAGACCCGGCACTGATGCTGGCCGAGGCGCTGCGCGCACTCTCGATCGCCGGCAGCGCGATCCCGAACGGCCTGTCCGAACGGGCCGCACTCTACCGGTCGTTGCTGGCGGACCGCCGGATGCTCGTGGTGCTGGACGATGCCGGTCAAGCCGGTCAGGTTCAGCCGTTGCTGCCGGGGGCCGACGGCTGTGCCGTGTTGATCACCAGCCGCACTCTGCAGACGCAACTTCCCGGCGCCCGGCACATCGACCTGGACGTGCTGAGCCCCGCAGAGGCGCGGGAGTTGTTCACCGGCATCGTCGGGCGGCGGCGGGTCGAGCGGGAGGCGGCGGAGGCCGACGCGATCCTCGACTGCTGCGGAAACCTGCCGCTGGCGATCCGGATCGCCGGCGCCAAGCTCACCGGCCGCCCCGCCTGGACCCTGCGGGTGCTGCGGGAGCGGATCGAGGACGAGTCCCGGCGGCTGGCCGAGCTGAGGATCGGTGATCTCAGCGTGCGAGCCAGCGTCGAACTGAGCTTACGGCTGCTGCCGGCCGACGCGGTGCGCGGCTTGAGCCTGCTGGGTCTGCTCGGCGCCTACACCCTGCCCGGTTGGGTGTTCGGCCCGCTGCTGGACCGCTCGGACGCCGAGGAGGTGCTGGACGTGCTCGTCGACGCCAGTCTGGTGCGGCTCACCGCCACCGACGCCATCGGCCAGCCGCGCTACCGCCTGCACGACCTGATCAGGACCTGTGCCATGGAGATCGCCGCCCGACTGCCGGCGGCGGACAAGAGGGACGCGATCATCCGGGTGCTGTCCGTCTGGCTCGATCTGGTCGGGCGCGGCACCGATCGGCTGCCGGCCGGGCTGCTGGCCGCCGCGCCCGGTTCGGCGCCGCGCCGGTCGCTGCCCGACGCGGTCGTGAACCGGCTCATGGCCGACCCGGTCGGCTGGTTCGACGCGGAACGCGACACCCTGCTCGGCGCGGTGAAACTGGCCGTGGACTGGGGACTGCACGAGCTGGCCTGGGAACTGACGGCCGGCACGGTGACCTACTACGACCACCGGTGCCTGTATCAGGACTGGGAACACGGACACCGGCTCGCGTTGGAGGCGGCCGAGACCGCCGGCAACCGGCGCGGCGCATCGGTGCTGCTGCGCGGGCTTGGCCAACTCCACATCTACCGCGACGAGTTCGACGGGGCGACCCATGCCCTCAAATCCTCCGCCGAGCTGTGCCAGGACGGCGGGGACAAACGCGGAGAGGCGTTGTCGGTGGCGATGCTGGGCACGGTCAGCCGGGTGCAGGGCCGTTACGACGAAGCCGCCGATCGTGTCGAGCAGGCGCTGGCTCTCGCAGTCGGTGAAGGAGACGGGCACCTCCAAGCGCAACTGTCCTGTTCCATGGCCGTGATGCGGCTCATGCACGGCGAACTCGACGAGGCGGAGTCCTGGTTCGACGAGGCCCTGCGCCAGGCCAGGGCCCTCGACGACGGGCATCGAGTGGCAGTCGTACTGCGTCGGTTCAGCCGCCTGCACGACCGGCGCGGTGATCCGGAAGAGGCGCTGCGCTGCCTGCGGCAGGCGCTGACCACCTTCGAGGAACTGGCCGACGAGCGGTGCGCCGCGTACACGCTGCTGGAAGTCGGCCGCGTCTACGCCGGTCAGCACGACCGGGACCGGGCGAACCCGGCGTTGGAACGCGCGGCGGACCTGTTCCACCGGCACGGGGACCGCCAGGACGAGGCCGCGTGCTGGCAACTGATCGGCGACCTGGACGACGCCGCCGGCATCCACCACCTGGCGCACCGGCACCGTGACCGAGCCCAACGGTTATGGCAGACGATCGGTGACACGCACCAGAGAAAGGCTGCAGCGCCGCCATCATCGCCGTGACCTGCCCGGATGCGCCATGCCGTCCCGCGTGCACTG
Source organism: Streptomyces sp. NPDC051133 (assembly GCF_040682635.1). Classification (NCBI taxonomy): domain Bacteria; kingdom Bacillati; phylum Actinomycetota; class Actinomycetes; order Kitasatosporales; family Streptomycetaceae; genus Streptomyces; species Streptomyces sp. NPDC051133. The sequence continues at coordinate 1,507 of NZ_JBFBBK010000038.1, read as the reverse complement.
CCCGAGAACCTCGAAGCCCGTCGGGCCGGACCAGATGCTGCGCTTCTGCCGCGGCTTCAGGTCGGGGAGCCGGATCGCGGGTGAGACCGGCGCTTTCGATCTGGAGCAGCCAGCCCTGGTGGGTGGAGTTCGGTCCGCTGCCCAGTACGGACGCGCCCGGCGGGCGGGTGAGGACGTGCTCGCCACCTCCCACGACGTTCTTTCCGTGGGACACAGCACCACGCCCGAGGCGCGGGCGCCACCGGCCGTGACGAGGACCGCCGCAACGGCCCCGGCAGTGACGGATGCGAGTGGGTCGCAGGCTTCACAAGAGACCCCTCCTGTCGCTCAGCTGTGGACCGGCCCGGCCCCACGACGAGACGAAGACCGGATGCCGCCCGCCCAGCCCGGGCGCGTGCACGCGCGCCTCAAGGCCCTCGACGCCCGGCCACCGGTCGGCCGCCTGCCCGCGTTGCGCCGCCACCACCCCAAAACAGCGCCATACGTAGGGCCTTTCGCTTCCCCAGCCACACCACGGCACGAGGTGAGGCAGGGCCCATACCCGCAGGCCACCGCTCCATGTTCCGGGCCGCCCGAACCCGCCGCGAGCGGGAGGACCGCCGGGGAGCAGCGGAGGTCGGGAAGGGCCCGGTCCTGGCGGCATCCCGGGCAGATGCCCCGCGACCGCACCGCGCCCTTTGAACACCTCGGGCAGATGTGTGCGCCCGGCACCAGGTGCCGACCTCGTCCTCGCGGCGGCCGCAGCGGCACCCGGCCGGGAAGAAGCGTTCGTCCTGCTCGTCGGCGGGCGCAGGACAGGCTCATGCGTCAGGCGGGACCCCGGGCCGCGGGAGGCCGCGGACCGCCGACGCTCCCGGGGCAAGGCCGGGAGGTGGCCGGTGACGGTCTCTCGAGCCCCGCCCCTTTCGGCGGTGGTGGCTGCCAGGCTGGCCGGCCGGGGGGCAGGAGAGGGCGCCGCCCGAGAGCAGACGGTGGACCTCAGAGACGGTCAGCCCGGATCCTCCCGTGTAGGGGTGCCGGTGTGCTCGTGACCGGCCCGTTATTGAATCACGCAGGGGCCGCCGTCTTTATCAGCGGGCGACGTGGTCCCTTCGCAGCGAGCGGCAGCCCAGTGAGCCGCCCAGGCCGAGGGCCTCGCGTTATGCCGGGAAACGGGAGCCGCCCCCGGCCGGCGGTCCGCAGGCCCCTTGCGGACAGCCAAGCGGCCACCGCCGTCGGTCCCGGACCGGGGGTGGGGACCTCGGTCGACCACTCCTCCCCCACGTCCAGACTCCAGGCGGAGACAGCCGGCACTCAGCGGCGCCAGGGCAGCGAGCCCTGCGTGGGCGGAGCGCATCCGCCGACCCGTGAAACAGGCACAGGTTCACACCACAATGGGTGATTTTTCCCCATAGAGCGTGAAAGTTCTTCGTGTGGCGATTTAGCACTCTATGGCGTTTTACACAAGTAAGGTGACCCAATTCACTTACGAAGCACCTTAGTGCTGCAAAACGCCCACAACTCCCCC
>NZ_JBFBBK010000037.1:0-83117 GCF_040682635.1 Streptomyces sp. NPDC051133 | reverse complement strand
TGCGCAGCTCCCGGCCCCGCAGGACGCGGACTTCCGGACGGCGGACGTGCGCGCCGGTCTTCAGTTCGTTCATGAGGGCGAAGAACAGCCGGCGGCCCGCCGATGCGAGGTTCATGCCGGTTCCACTCCTCAGCAGTTCCGGTCCCGGGGGGAACACGCGTCACGGCTGCTCGCCGAGGTCAGCTTCGGGCGCGGGGGCGGGGGCCACGTCGTACGTCGTCGCGCACCCTCGGCGGCGAGCTGCGGCATGCGGCGCTTCCCGGAGCGTGGTTCGTTCACCGGCGGGTTCGGTGGTCGGCCGACCAGCCGTCCGTCACCGCCGTCCGTCGAGAAAATCGAGGATGTGCCCGAAGACGTCCACGGCGGCGCCCCGGCCGAGGAATGTGTCCAGGTGGCCGTAGCCGGGGATCTCGGTGTAGGACACGTCCAACTGGGGCTGGCGGTCGGCGAGTACGTCGTGGCAGAGCCGCTGGGAGTCCAGCCACAGCCCGTTGTCGCTGCCGGCGAGCAGCAGCACGGGGGTGTCGATGCGGCCGGCCGCGTCCAGCGCATTGGGCGGCAGGTCACGGTAGCGGTGGTCGGTTTCGTGCCAGCGGACCACGCTGCGGGCCAGCTCGATGCGGCGCAGGTGGGGCAGGATCCACAGCGGCGCGGGGCCGAGGAGGTCGGCGAGGCGGTCGTGGGTGGCCCCGGACAGGTTCTCGTGCACGAAGAGCGAGGCGCCCGTGCCCCAGGCGGAGTTGTGCAGGATCTGGCAGGTCGGGTCCGGGCAGCTCGCCTTCCGTGACGCCAGTGCGAACAGGGGGGTGTACTTCGACCACAGGCCCACCTTGCGGAAGTCGACCGGGATGTGGTCGATCCGTGTCTTCAGCAGCTCCCCCGCCAGCGACATCCGCAGCGATGTCCGGCCGGCGAGCTTCGGCGTCAGGAACACACCCTGGGACACCACGCCGGCGAGGCCCGGCACCAGTCCCGCCGCCATGCTCAGGGACAGCGTGAGCGAGCCGATGCAGTGGGCGACCACGAACAGCGGGCGGTCGCCCGTGCGCTCGCGGACGTACTTGACGGCCGCGGGGACGTCGTACAGGGCCACGTCGTCGTACGTGTACCTCTGGCCGGTCTCGTTGTACGGCAACCGGCAGCTGCCCCGCCAGTCCAGCAGCCAGGGCTCGTAACCGTCGTCGAGGAGGACGTCGACCAGATTGCGGGTCTCCGGCAGCAGGAACATGTCGGCGGACGCGGTGTGTCCGTGCAGGAGCAGCACGGCGGGACGGTCCGCGGCACCGGTGTGGATGCGGGTCAGGCCGAGGCGGACGCCGTCGTCCGCCCGGAAGGGGATCTCCTCGACGCGGGCCGGGTCGAGGCGGTGGCGGAGCGGGCGCAGGGCCGCGGTGGTCCTGACCCGGCGCGGTGCCGGCCCGCCGGCGCGGGAGGTGGTCGTCCTGAAGATCATCGGTGGTGCTCCGTGAGGGTCGGGGTGCGGCGCAGGTCGAGCAGGTCCGCGGCGGCGCGGGCGAAGGGGCCGAGCAGGCCGCGGCCCATCTCCAGGCCGAACCAGGCGAGCCAGGTCAGCTTGGCGGCCCGCTTCTCCTGACCGGTCAGACGCGGGTCGACCTTGATGCCGTCGATCTGGTCGCGGACGTAGGAGTCCGCGGGCACGACGACCTCGCCGGCCACACTCGCCGGTTCGCCCTCGCGGCCGATCCGCACGGTCAGCGTGCGGGTCTGCCGCCACAGGTCGCGGCGGGCCCGGGCGTACTTGTGGCCCTCCAGCCACCAGTGGCCGCCTTCGGCGTCACGCAACCGCAACCGGTAGCGCAGCAGCTGGTGCCTGAGCCCGTGCTGCTGCGGGATCCCTTCCTCGGGGCGGATCCACAGGTCGCCGCGCTCGACGGTCAGCGGCTCGGGATGTACGGCGGCACAGACGACCTCGCCGGTCACGTCCACCCGGCGCTCCTTCACCAGCTGGTACATGCTCGCGATGGAGAGGGTCAGCGCCATGGAGCAGGGGCTGTCGGCGGGGGCGCCGACCGGTCCCACGCTGCCCTGTGTCGTTTCCGGGAACCACAGATAGGGCTGATCGTCCTTGTGCGGCAGCCGGGCGAGGCCGTCCTGGGCGAGCCGCTCGAAGGTCCTCAGCTGGGCCTGCGCGTCGTAGCGGGCCGCTGGCGGCAGCCCGAGAGCCTCGGCCAGCGCGGCGGTGCGTGCGCCTTCGGCCGCCGGACCCTTCAGCGTCGCCTCGCACAGCTTGAGAGCCGTGGGGCTCTGCAGCACGCGCGTGAGGAAGGCCAGTTCGGGCACGGGGTCGGCCGCCAGGCGGGCCAGGGCGTGGGTGCGCCACTCGTCCCAGTCCTGGACGCGCACGTGCATGCCGCCGAGCGCCATGTCACGGACGACGTCGTCGAGGGTGTTGGGCACGCCGGTGAGGTTGTAGTCGTAGCCCCAGGCGTCGGGCTCGCAGATCGCGGCGACGGCGACCCGGCTCACCCAGTCCACCGGAGCCGCGTTGAGGTAGCGGAAGGCGGGTACGGTGCGGAGGCGGCCGAAGGCCGAGATCAGGCCGCTGCTGAGGTCCTGCGGGTTGCAGGCGCCGGTCTTCGTGTGGCCGCCGATGCCGCCGGGGCGCAGCGCGGTGACGACCAGGCCGTGGTCGCGGGCACGGCGCAGGGCGACCTCGGCGGCCCACTTGGACTGGTCGTAGCCCGACACGAGCCGGTCGACGTGGGCGAGTGGGTCGTCCTCGCCCATGGAGGTGATGCCGACCTCGTTGAAGACGGCGATCGAGGAGATGTGGTGCAGCGGCTTGGGCCGCCCGGTGGCCGCGAGTTCGGCGAGGGTGAGCGCGCCGAGGACGTTGCTCGCCCGCAGCGACTGGTAGCCGCGCAGGAAGTCCACGGCCGCGGCGACGCCGACGACGCAGTCCAGTTCGTGGGCGAGCGTGTGCCACAGTTCGTCGGACAGGCCGAGCCGCGGCCGCCGGATGTCGCCGGGCAGCACGGTCACCCGGCGCCGCACCTCCGACGACCAGGGCAGCCGGTGACTCTTCAGCGCCTCGCCGAGCCGGGCGACGGCCGCCTCCTGGTCGGCCGCGCGCACCAGGCAATGGATGTGCGCGTCGCTGTGCCGGAGCAGGTCGAGCAGCATGTGGCTGCCGAGGAAGCCGGTGGCGCCGGTCAGCAGGATACGGCGGGGCGGCAGCGGCTCGGGCACGTCGGTGAACGGCAGGCGGTCGGCGAGGCTCAGATCGGCGAGGATCTGCCCGAGGTCGTCGTGGCGGGCCCTGGTGTACCGTTCGTCGCCACTGCCGACACGGGGGCGAGGTGCCGGCAGCGTGCCGGAGGCCGGAACCCGTACAGCATCCGCATCGCGAAGCGCCGGCGTGTCAACGGCCAAGGCCGGAGCAGCGTGCGCGGCGGAAGGCGGCAGCATGCCGGCGGCGGGAACCGCGACAGCATCCGCGCCGGAGGCCGGCAGTGTACCGGCGGCCGGGGCCTGCGAAGTGGCCTGGGCGGTGGGCGCCGGGGTGCCTGCGTGCACGGTCGGCGGGGCGGCCTCGCTCGACGCTTCGGCCCCGGTCGCCCGCAGCCAGCGCCGGGCGAGGCTGATCGGACGGGCGTCGGCGAACACCTCGTCCAGGTCCAAGTCGATGCCCAGCTCGCCCTCCAGCTCCGCGACGAGTTCCACGGCGTGCACGGACGTTCCCCCCGCGTCGAAGAAGTCGGCGTCGGGCGACAGGTCTCCCGCGGGCAGGTAGCCGCCCGCCGCGGCGGCGATGGCGGCGGCCACGTCGTCCACGTTCCGGGGCGGGGCGGGGGCGGCAGCGCAGTCCGCACCGGGGGGAGCCTGCATCACCCTGGTCAGCAGTTCGTCCACGCCCAGCCCGCCGCCACCGCGCTCGATCGCCTCGGCGGTCGCCCGCTGCCCGGAGTCCTTGGTCACGTCACGCATGAGAGCCCTTCATCGATGTGCGCGTCTTTCCGTTGCCTTTGACAAGGTCCGTGCCGCGGGACGTCCTCACCGCTGCTCCCAGGACCGGAACGCCCTCAGGTGGTCCGGTGTGACCACGGCCTCCAGGCGCTCGTCGTCCTGGTCACCGCCGCCGAGCGCGGCCACCAGTCGCCGTGCCGGTACGTTGCGCTCCGTGCGCTCCGCCGTCAGCCGGACCTTCGCGCAGCCCAGTTCCCCGGCACGGTCGGCCAGCCACTGCAACAAGCGTTCCTCGACCCCTCGGCCGAGCGCCCGGCAGCTCATCAGCCAGCCCAGGACGTCCAGTTGATCGCCGTCAGCGCACAGCGCGAGAAGCGCGATCTGGCCGTAGTCGCCGAACCGATCCCGGGCCGCCGCCGTCCACACCTCGCCCCGCTGCCGCCACCGGGCGACGTCGCCGCCGTCGGCCGACCGGTGGCGGAGCGTGAACTGGTTGGTGCGGCGGACGAGTTGTTCGGCCCGCCGCACGTCCGCTTCGGACAACGCCCGGATGTCGACCTCCAACTGCAGTTGCCCGAGGAACTCCTCGAATCCGGCGGCTTCGCGGACGGCCTCCCGCTCCCGCTCGTGCGCGTAGAACCGGGATCGCAGCGCGTCCTCGGCGGTCGCCGCGGCGGGGACCAGCGGCCACAACCGGCCGAGGAACTCCTCCAGTTCGTCCGCGGACGGGCAGGTCACCGACAGCACCTGCGGCAGCGCGGAGCGCACCTTGGCGATCTCGGCCGGGTTGTCGTCCAGGAACAGGAAGCTGTCCAGGCCGAGGTCGAGCGTGCGTGCGGCCTCGGCCAGGCGGCCCGGCTTCGGTCCCCAGGCGGCCGACAGGACGCTGAAGTGCTCCGCCTTCAGGAGGCTGTCCGGGCGGTCCAGGACGGCGCGGACCACGGCCTCGTCGTTGTTGCTGACGAGCGTCAGCAGCGCGCCCGCCTCGCGCCACTGCAGCAGCCTGCGCGCGAGCAGAGCACGTGGACCGGTCAGGTCCACGGCCTCGGGGCCGATCTCGCCGGCGACCCCGCCCCACAGGGTCTCGTCGCCGTCCACCGCGATCACCTTGGGCGCGGGGCGCAGCACCGCCGTGACGACCTCGGCGAGCCGCAGTGCCACAGCCGCCTGGAAGGGCGGGGTGAAGGGCAGGTGGGCCAGCCGCTCGGTCCGCTCGTCGAAGCGTTCCCCGACGGGATGGCGCCGGGTCCACTCGTCGGGGCCGAGCACCGCGATGCCCGGCAGGAGGTCCAGGCCGGCGGCGACCTCGTGCTCCCACCGCCGCAGACGGTCGTCCTGACGGGCGGCGGGGAGGAAACCGACGATCAGCGGCTTGCCGGTGCGTTCGGACAGGTCCTTCAGTGCGGCCGGGTAGGCGGTGCGCAGCTCGGCGAGCAGTGCGTCGTCGACCGGGCCGAAGCGCTCCAGGTCCACCGCCCGTAGCAGCACCGCACCCACCACCGTCGAGGGGTCGGCGAAGACGCCCGAGGGGTCCTGGAGGCTCGCGAGCACGTGGTGGTACGGCGCCTGGGTGATCGCCGGTCCGCCGCCCTCGGCCCCGTTCTCGACAGCCGCCTCGCACATCAGCGGGAGGTTGCCGAGGGCGAAGGTGGCGGCGAGGGCCAGGGACCGGCGAGGTGCGGGCCCCGTACCGGCGGGAGACCGGGTGCCGGCGCGCGCCGGCACCGCCGGATCCTCAGCCGCCTCCCCCAGCAACCGCAGGAACTCCTCCCCCAGTTCGGCGGTCGTCGCGGCGTCCAGGATGTCCAGGTTGTGGTCGAGCCGGACGCGTGCCGCGTCCGGTGTCATGGTGATCATCAGGTCGAGGTCGGAGTAGCCGGTGCCGGCCGGCAGCACCTCCAGCCGGGTGAGACGACGCGAGGACCGTACGTAGTTGAAGTAGACCTCGACGAGCGGCGCGTTCTCCCGGTGCAGGCCCTGCCGGGCCAGGGTGGCCAGGACGTCGGAGAACACGGCGCCCTTGGCCAGGACCCGCTGCAGGTGCGCGTCGGTGCGGCGCACCACCTCGGCCACCTGTTCGCCCGCGCGGGCCTCGGCCGGGAACGGCACCGGCACACCGAAGAAGCCCACCGCGTCGTACGCGTCGGCGTGGATGCGGGTGTCCACGGGCACGGCGAGCACGAACCGCTCCCGTTGCCGCTTTCTCGCCAGCATCACCGTCAGGGTGCCGAGGCAGAAGGCGGCGGGAGTGACGGCCAGCCTGCTCGCGGCCGCGGCGACCCGTTCCATCAGCCCGTCGGGAATCGTCACGGTCACGCTGCCGGCCCGGTACGACCGGGTCGCCGGGCGCGGCCGGGCCGGCTCCAGGTCGAGCCGTTCGCTGCCGTGGAAGTGCTCGCGCCACTCGGCGCCCGCCCCCTCACCGCCCTGCTGGGCCTCGATGAGCAGGGCGATGTCGCGGTTGGTGACGGCGGCGTCGAGGGGGGTGCCGGACAGTTCCGCGTCGATCTCCCCGGCCACGAGCAGCAGCGACTGCAGGTCGCTGACCGCGTGGTGGGCGCCGAACACCAGAATCTGGCCGTGTGCACCGCCGTCCAGCAGCTCGAACCGCCACAGTGGTGTCGTCGCCAGGTCGAACGGCGGCTCCAGCAGGGTGCGCAGGCGCTCGGCGGCGTCGAGTGGGCCTTCGACGGCCGTGCAGCGCAGCACCGGCTCCGCCGGCTCCCGGTCCACGCGCAGCTGCCGGAGGCCTTCCTCACCGGTGACGATGGCGGTGCGCAGGGCCGCGTGTCGCGCGACGAGTCGGGCGAGGATGCCGGTGAGCGTCTCCGGGGTGGTCGGGGCGGTCAGCCGTACGGCGAGGCCGATGCCGTGTGCCGCGGGCGGCATGCCGGGCCGGGCGCTGCGCAGCAGTCGTATGACGTCGCGCGTCGCGGGCCGCCGTTCGGTCTCCGGGACCTCCCCGGCGAGGTCGCCGGAGTGCTGCTGCGCCACGGCGACCTCGCCGGGGAGGCCCTCGGTCAGGGCCTGGGCGAGGCCACGGATGTCGGGCGCCGCGAACACGTCCGCGGCCGGGAGCTCCACGCCCAGATCGCGGACGAAGGCGTTGCGCAGCCGCACCAGCATCAGGGAGTCCAGGCCCAGTTCCTTCAGGGCCGTGGTGGCCGGCACGACGACCGTTCCTCCGGAGACCTCGCCGACCCGGGCTCGCACGTACGCCTCCAGCCAGGTGGCGCGGTCCTGGTCGGTCGTCGCCGCGAAGACCTTCTTGACGAGGTCGTCCGAGGCGGCCGTGCCCGTCGGGACGGTGACCAGGTCGCCCAGGATCGGGCGGGTGCGCGCGGCGTCGGGGACGAGCGTCAGCATCTCCCGGTCCAGGGCGATCGGCGCGAGCTGGCGACGGGCGGTGGCCAGGACACGCTCGAACAGCTCGCCCCCCTCCTGCGGCGAGAAGGCGACCAGGCCCGAGCGGCTGGTCTCGGCGGCCCGGGTGCCCGACCCGGCGACCATGCCGACTCCGGCCCAGGCACCCCAGTCCAGGCTCAGCGCCCGGCGGCCGGAGCGGGAGAGGTGGTGTGCCCAGGCGTCGAGGAAGGCGTTCGCCGCCGAGTACGGGCTCTGCCCGGCCGACCCGAGGAGCCCGGCCGCGGAGGCGAACAGGACCAGGTTCCGGGCCTCCGGGATCAGCTCGGTGAGGAGAGTGGTGCCCAGGACCTTCGGGGCGAGGACACGCAGGACTCGTTCGTCGGTCAGGTTCGCCACCGTGGCGTCGTCGAGCACACCGGCGGCGTGCACGACCGTGGCGATCGGGCCAGAGGTGTGCCGTACGGCGTCCAGGGCGGCCGTGAGACTCTCCCGGTCGGCGACGTCGGCGCGGGCCAGGTGCACGGTGACGCCCCGTTCTTCCAGACCTGTGATCCAGTTGCGGGCCTCCGCGTCGGGCGTGCCCCGGCTCATGAGGGCCAGCCGGCGGGCCCCGCGGCCGACCAGCCGCTCGGCGACGACGCGGCCGAGGCCGCCCAGACCGCCGGTGATCAGATGCACACCGTCCACGGAGGTCTCGCCGGCGTCGTCGTCCGGGCGGGTGCGGGCGAGGCGTGGCACCAGGCGGCCGGTCCCGCGCAGCGCGACGAGCCGTTCGTCGTCGGCGTGCCTGAGCTGGGTCCACAGGGCGTCGACGCCGCCGGTGGGCGGCAGGTCGACCAGCGTGGTCGACAGCTCCGGGTACTCCTGCGCCACTGCCAGCCCGAAGCCCCAGGCGAGCGCCTGCTGCGGGTTGGTCACCCCGGTGCTGTCACCGGCGGCCTGGCTGCCGCGTAGGACCACGAACAGGCGCGGAGCCCGGCCCTGCGGACGGCCGGCGAGGGCGCGCACCAGGTGCAGGGTGGTCAGGCAGCACAGCCGCGCCGCCTGCTCGGCCGATCCGGCGTCGCCGATCGGCGGGGCGTCGAGCGCGGTCAGCTGGACCACCCGCTCGGGCTGCCCGCCCGCGAAGGCCTCCTCCAGCAGCCGGGCCAGGTGGTCGGGGTCGGCCGGATCGAGGACGTAGTGGCCGGGCCCTTCGGCGGCGAAGGCGCTGCCCGGGCGGGCGATGACGTGCGGCACCGAGGAGCCGAGCCGCTCGCCGAGCGCGTCCGCCATCCCCGTGTCGTCGGCCAGGATCAGCCAGCTGCCCTGGACCGGCGGCTCCTGCGCCACCGGGCGCGGGTGCCAGCGGGTCTCGAAGAGGGCGCCGTCCAGCGGCGAGAGTGCGGCCAGCCTGAACTCTTCGATCTCGAGCAGGAGTTGCTCGTCCTCGTCCCAGATCCTGATGTGCAGGGTGGCGGTGTCGCCGGACACGGAGCGCAGGTCACAGCCGGCCCAGGCAGGCGTGGTGCGCAGGCCGGTGAACCGCAACCGTCCCGCCCCGGCGGGCACGAACGCCCTTCCCTCGGGCGCGTCCCCGGGCAGGGCCGCGGTGTGGAACGCGGCGTCGAGGACCGCGGGGTGCAGCAGGTGACCCGCGGCCGGCCTGGCAGCCAGTCGGGCCAGGGCCGCCGAGCGCCCGCGGCGGCCCTGCTCCAGGCCCCGAAAGGCAGGGCCGTAGTCGATGCCGAGGGCGGTCAGCCCGGCGTACACCGCCGGCAGGTCCACGTCGTCCGCGCACTGCTCACGGACGGCGGCGAGCCGGACAGCGTCGGGCCGCGCGTCGGCCGGGGGCTGCTCGCCGGACACCGCGATGCGTCCGCTGACATGACGCTCCCACCGCGGGCGCCGCTCACCCGCGGCCGCGGAGGCGACGGTGAAGGACCTGAACCCGTCCCGGGCGGGCCGCAGCACCAGCTGCACCCGTACGGGCCGTTCGGGATCCATCCGCAACGGCTGAACGAACTCGACGTCGCTCAGCTGGACTCGGCGACCGTCCTGCACCGCAGTGGCGGCCTCCAGCACCATGGCGAGGAAGGCGGCGCCAGGCAGCCAGACCTCGTTGTCCACCCGGTGGTCGTTCAGATGGGCGAAGCGGCTGTCCCGCAGGTCGATGTCGCTCTCGAAGAGGTGCCGGTCGGGCTCGTCGCTGGACTGGACGTGCGTGCCGAGGAGCGGTGAGGAGCCCCTGACGGTGGCCGGGGCGGGCGTGAGCCAGTGGCGTTCGCGGGCGAAGGCGTACGTCGGCAGATCGACGCGACGGCCCTGGGGGAACAGCGCCGGCCAGTCGGGGGTGTGCCCCGCGACGTACAACTCGCCGACCCCGCGGAGCAGGGCGCCTGGTCCGCCCTGCTGACGGCGCAACGAGCCTACGCCGACCGCGTCGATCCCGGCCTCGGCCGCCACCGCCTCGATGGCCGACAGCAGCGACGGGTGCGGGCTGAGTTCGACGAAGTAGCGGTAGCCGTCGTCCAGCATCCGCCGGACGGTGTCGGCGAAACGGACGGGCTGCCTGAGGTTGGCGTACCAGTAGTCGGCGTCCAGCCGGTCGCCGGAGACGGGTTCGGCCAGCACCGTCGAGTACAGCGGGGTCGACGCCTGGGCGCCTCGGACACCGGAAAAGCGGTCCAGCAGCTTTGTGCGCAGAGGTTCCATCAGCGGGGTGTGCGAGGCGAACGGCGTGGACAGCGGTCGTACGGTGATCCCCCGTTCTTCGAGGTGGCGGCGCAGCTCTGCCAGTGCGTCGGCGGCGCCGGAGACGGCCGTGGCGCCCGCGCTGTTGACCGCGGCCACGAACAGCCGGTCCGCGTAGGGGGCGAGCAGTTCCTCGACCTGCGTCCGCGGCAGCTCCACCGCGGCCATGCCGCCCTGCCCGACCAGCGGGACGACGGCCTGGGCCCGGCCGGTCACCACGGCCACGGCGTCGTCCAGGCCGAGGGCTCCCACGCTGTACGCGGCGGCGATCTCGCCCAGGCTGTGCCCGACCACGGCGTCCGGGGTCACACCGAGGGCCCGCCAGGCGGCGGCCAGTGCCGCGTTGACGGCGAACAGCACCGGTTGCAGGCACTCGGTCCGGTGGAGCGGGGAGAACTCCTCCGGCGCCCGCAGCGCGTTGAGCACCGACCAGCCGACGTGCCGCTGCACCGCCTCGTCGGTCCGGGTCAGCTCCTCGCGGAAGGCCTCCGAACCTGCCAGCAACTCCATTCCCATGCCGGGCCATTGGCCGCCGTGCCCGGAGAAGACGAAGGCCACCTTGCCCATGTCCTCCTCGCGCGGCGGGGTCAGCTGCGCCCGTCCGCTGCCCAGCGCCTCGAGCACGGCGCGCAGTTCGTCCCGGCCGCCCGCGGTGACCGCCGCCCGCCAGGCGAAGTGACTGCGGTGCCGGGCCAGGGTGTGGGCGACGTCCGGCAGCGCGGTGTCCCCGGTCAGGTGCCGGGCCAGCCGTGCGGCCTGGCCGCGCAGCGCGGCCTCGCTCCGCCCGGACAGGACGAACAGTCGCTCGCCCGGCGGTAGTTGCCCTGCGGGCTCGGGTTCGGAATCCGGCGCGGACGGCGGAGCCTCCTCGACGATCACATGGGCGTTGGTCCCGCTGATCCCGAAGGCGCTGACCCCGGCCCGCCGGACCCGCTCCCCCGCCGCCGGCCAGGGCACGGCCTCCTGCAACAGGTGCAGGCCGCTGCCGTCCCAGTCGACGTACCGGCTGGGTGTGCCGGCATGCAGGGTGGCCGGCAGCATCTGGTGGCGCAGCGACTGCACCACCTTGATCAGCCCGGCGACGCCCGAGGCGGCCTGCGTGTGCCCGAGGTTGGACTTGAGCGAGCCCAGGTGCAGCGGGCGGTGCCGGGGGCGGGAGGCACCGAAGACCTGCGCCAGGGCGTTCGCCTCGATCGGGTCGCCCAGCGTCGTACCCGTGCCGTGCGCCTCCACGTAGTCGAGGTCGGCGGGTTCGAGGCCGGACAACTCCAGGGCCCGCCGGATCACCTGTTCCTGCGCCGGGCCGTTGGGCGCGGACAGGCCCTGGCTGCGGCCGTCCTGGTTGACGGCCGTGCCGCGCAGTACCGCAAGCACCTCGTCGCCGTCCCGCCGCGCGTCACTCAGCCGCTTCAGTACGAGCATGCCGGCGCCCTCGGCCCAGACGGCGCCGTCGGCGTCGTCGGAGAAGGAGCGGCAGCGGCCGGTCGGGGACAGGCCCCGCAGCCGGCTGAACTCCACGAAGGTCTGCGGGGTCACCATGAGGGTCACACCGCCGGCCAGCGCCAAGTCGCACTCGCCCGACCGCAGCGCCTGAGCCGCCAGGTGCACCGCGACCAGCGACGACGAACACGCCGTGTCCACCGTCAGCGCCGGGCCGTGCAGTCCGAGCGCGTACGCCAGCCGGCCCGAGGCCACGCTGAGCGCCGACCCGGTTCCGACGTAGCCGTCCAGCTGGTCGAGCCGGGAGCCCGACAGGTAGTCGCTGCCGAACATGCCGACGTACACGCCGGTGGTGCTGCCCGCCAGGTCGGCCGGCACGATCCCGGCACGCTCCAGCGCCTCCCACGCGGTCTCCAGCAGCAGCCGCTGCTGCGGGTCCATGGCGGCGGCCTCTTTCGGGGTGATGCCGAAGAAGCCCGCGTCGAAGGACTCGATGTCGTCCAGGAAGCCGCCTTCCCGGGCGTACGACTTGCCAGGCGCCTCCGGGTCGGGGTCGTACAGCGACTCGACGTCCCAGCGCCCGGCCGGGAACGGGCCGACCGCGTCGCGGCCCGCGGCGACCAGCCGCCACAGTTCCTCCGGGTCGCCCACGCCGCCCGGCAGGCGGCAGGCCATGGCCACCAGGACGACCGGCTCGTCGTGCGCCGCGGTGCGGGTGTGCGGCGCGGTGGCGGGGCGGCGGGCGGCGGGGCCGCTCGTCGCGATCACGGTGGCCAGCAGGTGCTCGGCCAGGCGGGCCGCGGTGGGGTGGTCGAACAGCAGGGTGGCCGGGAGGCGTGTGCCGAGGCGGGCACCGATGCGGTGACGGAGCTCCAGCGCCGTCACCGAGTCCATGCCGAGGTCGCGCAGCGGCCGGTCGTGGCCGACGGACTCGGCCGAGCGCAGGCCGAGGGTGCGGGAGGCCTCCTCGCGGACCAGGGCCAGGACACGGTCGGCGCGCTCGGCCTGCGGCAGCCGGGCCAGCCGGTCCGCCAGGCCGTCCGCGCCGTCCTGCCCGGTGCGGGGCGCGGGCAGCAGCGAGCGCCACAGGGCGGCCGCACCGCCGCCCGCGCCGGCCGTGGTCTCGCGCAGGCGGGGCAGGTCGAGCGCCCAGGCGACCAGGTGCGGGGCGCCCCGGCGCAGGGCGAGTTCGACGAGGTCTCGGCCCTGTTCCGGGGTGAGCGCGCGGTGGCCGAGGCGGCCCATCCGCTCCAGGTCGGCGTGTTCGGCGGCGAGGCCCTCGCCCGCCCAGGCGCCGAAGGAGACCGACACCGCGGTCAGGCCCAGAGCGCGCCGGTGGTGGGCGAGTTGGTCGAGGAAGGCGTTGGCGGCGGCGTAGTTGGCCTGACCCGCGTTGCCGACGACACCGGCGGCGGAGGAGACCAGCAGGAACAGGTCGAGTTGCGCGTCCGCGGTGAGCCGGTGCAGGTGGACGGCGCCGTCGGCCTTGGGGCGCAGCACCCGCGCGAGGCGTTCGGGGCTCAGCTCGGCGACCACCCCGTCGTCCAGGACGCCGGCGCAGTGCACGACGCCGCGCAGTTCGCCGGCGACACCACCGACGATGTCGGCCAGGGCCGCGGCGTCGGCGACGTCGCACGCCGCCACCTCGGCCTCGGCGCCTAGCGCTGCCAGTTCCGCGGTGACCTCGGCCGCGCGCGGATCGTCGGGTCCGCGCCGGGACGTCAGAAGCAGGCGGGGCACGCCCCGTTCGGCGAGGAGCCGGGCGATGTGGCGTCCGACGGCGCCGAGGCCTCCGGTGATCAGTACGGTGCCGTCGACGGGTGTCCGTGCGCGGTCCGTGTCGGCGGCGCGGGCGCGCACGAGCCGGGGTATGAGCAAGGTACCCGTGCGCCCGGCGAATTCGGGCTCGTCGCGGTGGGCGACGGCGGCGAGCAGGGCGGCCGCGGGATCGCCGTCTTCGAGGTCGAGCAGTATCAGCCCGAGGTCCGGATGCTCGGCTCGGGCGCTGCGGGCCAGGCCCCACAGCGCCGACTGGGCGAGGCCCGGCACGGTGTCCCGGTCGTCGGCCGCTACGGCGCCGCGGGTCACCCAGACGGTTCGGGTGGGTGCCTTCTCCTGTGCGGCGAGTGTCTGCAGTTCGGCCAGCGCGGCTTCCGTCACCTCCCGCGCGGCGGCGGCCGTTTCGGCGTCCTCGGCCGGTTGTGGCCAGAACCGTACGAGCACGTCGCCACCCGTGTCGCGGCACCGGATCCCCGCGGCTTTCAGGCCGCGCAGGGCCGCGGCGACGGCGGGGTCGGACGGGTCGCCGACGACGGTCCAGTCACCGGCCGGTGCCTCGACGGGCGGTTCGGGCGCGGCCGTCCACGCCACCTCGTACAGGTGCCGCCCGTTGCCCGAGCCGGCTGCGAGGTCCGCCGGGCTCGCGGCCCGCAGCCGTACTCCCTCCAGCCGGCCGGCGGGGCAGCCGTCGCCGTCCCACAGCGTCACGTCCAGCGTGATGTCGCTGTCGGCGGCGCCGGTGCGGCGCACGGACACGATGAGGTCGTCGCCGCCCGGCCAAAGCGCGGCGCGACCCACGGAGACCGGAAGGAACACCCGGCCGTCGGAGGCGGCACCCCCTTCGAGGGCCGCGGCCACGTGCAGCCCGGCATCCAGCAGCGCGGGGTGGACCGGGTAGGGGCCGGCCAGGTCGTGGGCCGCGGACGGCAACGACAGCCGGGCCAGCAGCTCCCCGGCGCCGGTCGCCACCGCCTCCCGTACGCCCTGGAAGGCCGGACCGTAGCCGAGGCCCAGCCCGGCCAGCCGCTCGTAGGCGTCCGGGCCCCAGGCGGGCTCCGCCGCCCGAGGCCACACCGGCGGCCGCCCCGCCACCGGGGTCGCCCCGGCCGCCGACGCGGTGGCGTGCAGGGTCCAGGCGGTGGCCTCCTGGCCGCGTGGGCGGCTGTGCACGGTGAGCTCGGGTGCCGGGCCGGCGGTGACCACCTCGACGGACACCTCCACCGTGCCGGTGGCGGGCAGCACGAGGGGTGCGAGCAGCAGCAGGTCGGTCACGTCGGCCGGGTCGTCCGGGCGGGCCACGGCGAGGGCGGCCCGGCACAGCTCCAGCAGGGTCGTGCCGGACACCACGGTCCGGCCGAACACGGTGTGGTCGCACAGCCAGTCGGCGGTGGCCGGGGACCACTCGTTGCGGAAGGTCCAGCGGGTCTCGTCGGCCGACTGCAACTGGACGCCGAGCAACGGGTGCGCGGCGCGGTCGAACAGGCCGGCCCCGCCCGAAGCGGACTCGGGTGCGATCCAGTGACGCCGGGTGTCCCAGGCGTAGGTCGGCAGGTCCGTCCAGACGGTGCCGGGGACCAGGCGCCGCCAGTCCATCCGCCGCCCGTGGACGTGCAGTTCGGCGGCGGCGCGGTCCAGGCAGGCGGGTCCGTCCTCGTCGCGGCGCAGGGAGCCGACGGCGACCAGCTCGAGGCCGGATTCCTCGCCGATCGTGTGCAGGGCGGTGAGCAGGGACGGATGGGGGCCGAGTTCGACGAAGTGGCGGTAGCCGTCTGCCGCCATGCGCTCCACCGCGGGCCCGAAGCGGACGGGTTCGCGCAGGTTGGCGTACCAGTAGTCGGCCGCCAGCTCCTCGGTGACCGGCTCACCGGTGACGGTGGAGTACCAGGCGACCGACGTGGGGTACGTGGTCACGCCGTCGAGCTCGTCGAGGATCGTCGCGCGGACCGGCTCGACCCGGGCGCTGTGGGAGGCGTAGTCGACGTCGAGGCGGCGGACGAAGACCTGTTCCCGGTCGAGGTCGGCGAGCAGGCCCTCCAGCGGCTCCACGTCACCGGCGATCACGGTCGCCCGGTCGCTGTTCACGGCGGCGACCGAGACCCGGCCGCCGAGACCCTCGAGGCGGGTGACGACCTCGGAGTGCGGCAGGGCGACCACGGCCATGGCGCCGGTGCCGGACAGCTCGGTCAGGGCGCGGCTGCGCAGGGCAACCACCGCGGCCGCGTCGTTGAGGCTGAGCGCGCCGGCGACGCAGGCCGCGGCCACTTCGCCCTGGCTGTGCCCGATCACGGCGTCCGGCCGGACGCCACGGGCCCGCCATACCGCGGCCAGGGACACCATCACCGCGAAGAGCACCGGCTGGACGACATCCACGCGGTCCAGGGACGGGGCCCCCGCCGCGCCGCGCAGAACCGCCGCCGCGGACCAGACGGTGAACGGCCGCAGGGCGGCGTCGCAGCGGTCGAGTTCGTCGGCGAACACGGGATCGCGTTCGAGCAGGTCACGTGCCATGCCGGTCCACTGGGCGCCCTGGCCGGGGAAAACGAAGGCCACCTTGCCCGCGGGCAGCGTCCGCCGTGGACCGGCGGTCGGGCCGGGGTCGGGCCGGCCCTCCGCGAGGGCCCGCAGCGCGGTCAGCAGTTCGTCCCGGTCGGCCGCCTGGACGACGGCACGGTGCTCGAAGTGGGTGCGGTGGTGGGCGAGCGTCGCGGCCACGGCGGGCAGCGGCGACTCGGGCCGGGCAACGAGACGTGCGTGCAGTCGATCGGCTTGTCCCCGGAGCGCGGGGAGTGTGCGGGCCGAGAGCGGGAAGAGCGTCGGGCCGGGCAGCCCCGCCTCCGCCGGGGCCGGTGCGACGACGTCCCGCGGTGCCTCTTCCAGCACGACGTGGGCGTTGGTGCCGCTGATGCCGAACGCGCTGACCCCGGCCCGCCGCACGCGGTCGCCGTCGCGCGGCCACGCCCGGGCGCTGCCGTGCACGGCCAGGCCGCTGAGCGCCCAGTCGATGTGCTCCGTGAGGGTCTCGGCGTGCAGGGACGGCGGTATGAGCTCGTGCCCGAGGGCGAGCACCGTCTTGATCACGCCGCCGATGCCCGCGGCGGCCTGGGTGTGACCGATGTTGGACTTCAGCGAGCCGAGACCGAGAGGCCGGTCGGCGGGGCGGCCCGGTCCGAAGACGGCGGCCAGTGCGCGGCCCTCGATGGGGTCGCCGAGCCGGGTGCCGGTGCCGTGCGCCTCGACGTGGTCCACGTCGTCCGGTGCGAGTCCGGCGGCGTCGAGGGCGGCACGCAGCACTCGTTCCTGCGCCGGGCCGTTGGGGGCGCTCAGCCCCTGGCTTCGGCCGTCCTGGTTGACGGCCGAGCCCTTGACCACGGCGAGCACCCGGTCGCCGTCGCGGCGGGCGTCGGCGAGCCGCTTGAGCAGCACCACACCGCAGCCCTCGGCCCACACCACGCCGTCCGCGTCGGCCGAGAAGGGGCTGCACCTCCCGGACGGCGAGAGCCCGCGCAGCCTGCTGAACTCCACGTGTGCCCGCGGGGTCACCAGCAGGCTCGCTCCGCCCGCGAGCGCGAGGTCGCACTCCCCTGCCGCCAGCGCGCGGGCCGCCAGGTGCAGGGCGACGAGGGAGGAGGAACAGGCGGTGTCGACGGTGACCGCCGGGCCCTGCAGACCGAGGGTGTAGGCGATGCGCCCGGAGGCGACGCTGGTCGCCGAGCCCGTGCCGACGTGCCCGTCGAGCCGGGCCAGCGAGGCGGAGGCGAGGTATCCGCTGTCGTACAGGCCGATGTAGACGCCTGTGGGGCTGCCGTGCAGGGTCTCGGGGACGATCCCGGCCCGCTCGATCGCCTCCCAGCTGGTCTGCAGCAGCAGCCGCTGCTGCGGGTCCATGGCGTCGGCCTCGCGGGGCGAGATTCCGAAGAAGGCGGCGTCGAAGCGGTCGATGCCGTCGAGGAAGCCGCCGCGCAGCGTGTACGCCTTGCCGGGGGCCTCGGGGTCGGGGTCGTAGAGGTTCTGGGTGTCCCAACGGCTGGCCGGTGCCTCGGAGATGGCGTCCTCGCCGGCGGCGAGCAGCCGCCACAGCCCTTCGGGGTCGTCGGCGCCGCCGGGGAAGCGGCAGGCCATGGAGACGATGGCGATGCCGTCGTCCGCCGCCCGCGGCGGAGCCGCGGCGGAGACCGGGCCGGCCGCCGGGGCGGGCGGCTCGCCGAGGGCCGCTCGGGCCAGCGCGGCGATCGTGGGGTGGTCGAAGACCAGCGATGGCTCCAGTGGCCGGCCGGTCCGTGCGGAGACTTCGGCGGCCAGCGTCACCAACTGGCGTGACCCCAGCCCGAATTCCGCGATCGGCCGGTCCGGGTCGACGGCCAGCGGGTCGAGTCCGGCGGCCTCGGCGACGGCCGACCCCAGCCAGGCCCGTACGTCCTCGGCGGTGGTGAGGGGCGTGATGGCGGACTGCTTCCGGGGCTCGTTCGCAGGCATCTGGGCAGGTGTCCTCAAGCAACGGTGATGCGGGCGGATTCCGCACGACCGCATGCGGCAGCGGCGTACGGCTGACATCGGGTGACGTACGGCCGACGTCGACGGACGTGCGGCCGCGGAGGGGCGGACATGCGGCCCCGGAGGGCGGACGCGGCCGGCGCGGGTGGGCGCGCCGACGGCGGTGGGTCATCCCGTGCGGGGCACGTCCACCAGGGCGAGGGTGCCGTCGAGGTAGGCCGCCCGGGAGTCGCGGCGCTGGATCTTCCCGCTGGACGTCTTCGGGATGGTGCCGGGGCGGACCAGCACCACGTCCCGCACCGACAGGCCATGGGCCTGGCCGATCGCGCTGCGCACCAGGTCGTTGATCTTCTCCGCCTCGCCGGCCGTCTCGGGCGCCACCTCGGCCACCACGACGACCTGTTCGCCCGCCATGCCGTCGGCGTCGACGGAGAACGCCGCGGTGCAGCCGGGCCGCAGTGCAGGGTGGGACAACTCCGCGGACAGCTCCAGGTCCTGTGGGTAGTGGTTGCGCCCGTCGATGACGACGAGGTCCTTCAGGCGGCCGGTGACGAACAGTTCGCCGTCACGCAGGAACCCGAGGTCGCCCGTGCGCAGGAAGCGGCCCTCGCGGCCGGACAGGGTGGCGCGGAAGGTCTCGCGGGTGGCAAGGGTGTTGCGCCAGTAGCCCCGGGCCACGCTCGCGCCGGCGACCCATATCTCGCCGACCTCGCCCTCTGGCAGTTCCTCCTGCTGTTCGGGGTCGGCGATCACCACGGTGATCCCGGTCCCGGGCCGGCCGCAGCCCACGGCGGCCGCGTCGGCCTCGCCGGCGTGCGGGCCGGTCTCGGCGGCCTCCAGCAGGGTGGGCGGGGCGTCCACCGCACCGCCGGTGACCATCAAGGTGGCCTCGGCCAGGCCGTAGCAGGGATAGAACGCCTGATGGCGGAAGCCGGCCGCGCGGAAGGTCTCGCTGAACCGTCGCAGCGTGGCCGCGCGCACCGGTTCGGCGCCGTTGAAGGCGACCTTCCACGCGCTCAGGTCGAGGCTGTCGACCAGGTCGGCGGTGGCGTGCTTCAGACACAGCTCGTAGGCGAAGTTGGGGCCGCCGCTGGTGTGCGGCCGGTAACGGCTGATCGCGGTCAGCCAGCGATCGGGGCTCTGCAGGAAGTGCAGCGGCGAGAAGAGCGTGGCCGTGGCGCCCAGGTACAGCGTGTTCAGCACCGGGCCCATGAGGCCCATGTCGTGGTAGACGGGGAGCCAGCTGAGGATCAGTTCCCGGCCGTGTTCCGCGAGGGCGTCCGGGGTGTGCCCCATCCGCTCGGTGATGATCCGCTCGTTGTCCAGCAGGTTGCCGTGGGTGACCACCACACCGCGCGGGGCGGAGGTGGAGCCGGAGGTGTACTGGAGGAAGGCCACCGAGTCGGCGGTGAGGCCGGGGGCGCGCCAGGAGCCGGCCGCGTCGTCGGGAATGTCCTCGGTGACGACGCGGGTGACCGCGTCCAGTCCGGGCAGGTCCTCGCGCCATGTGTCCAGGGCGCCGATGACGTCCCGGCCGCCGAGGATCACCTCGGCGCCGGAGTCGGCGATCAGACGCTTCATCCGGATCAGTGCGCGGTGGTTCTGCGACCGTCCCTGCGGGGGCACGCCCGGCACGGCGACCACGCCGGCGGCGAGGCAGCCGAGAAAGGCGGAGACGAACTCCAGGCCGGGCGGATGGAGCAGCAGGGCGCGCGAGCCGGCCAGACCGCGGTCCTGGAGCCAGGCGGCGACGGCCCGGGAGCGGTGGGCCAGCTGCCCGTAGGAGATCTCCTGAGTGTCCCCGTCGCAGTCGCCGGTGAGGAGGTACCGGTAGGCGGTACGGTCGGGCTGTTGCTGGGCGTGTACGGTCAGTAATTCGACCAGGGAACGAGCCATGTGTCGAGGTCCCCCCTGTCCGGGTCAGCAGGTGCGGGAACTGGAGTTCGATGGCTGCGTGACGCCCCGCGCCCAGAAGCCGTTGACCCGGCCCCCTTGCCAGGTCGTCCGTCTCGCCACTCGCGCGGCGGCGAGATGGCCACAGGTCGCCCCGTGCCCCCCACTCAGCTTGCTACCAATGAGTAACACCATAACAAGTCCCGCCGGTCGACGGGTCGAACACACGTAAACGCTGCGTGTCCAAACGGAGTTGGCCGTCCGCCGCCCCCCGCCGGGCCGACTCACCCGTCCCGGCTGCACACGTACGGCTTCGACGCCGCCGACCTCGACCACGCACGGGAAACGCCGCGGGCGCCCCGGCGGCGAACCGAACCGACGGCGCTGCGGCACCGGCTCGCTGTGGTCCAACACGGGCTCCGGGACCGGAGTTGGAACCGGCCGTGCGGATCCTGCCGGCGCGGCCCCGTCGTGCCTGCTGCCCAGACAGAGCTGGAGCAGCTTCTTCGTCACCCCAGCGACGCTGCCGCGCCGGCACCGAAAACTGGTCCTGTGTCCCGCGCGGGAGAATCCGCCGCGGGGACACCGCGGATGCCGGCGCGCAGTCATCTCCGAGGCGGCCCGCGGATACAGGAAGTTAACTCCCCGGACTCGGGTGTGAGACCGGTCCGGCCGACGATCGCAATACCTATCAAGCGACAGGTATCTGTCGACCGATCGGAGGTGCGGCGATGAGCCGGCCCGAACTCCCCCTTGCGCAGGACCCTGGCGGCGGTGGCCCGACCGGCCACGCCCCCTTCGGCTACCAGCAGGAACTCCGCCGCGGCGTAGGCAGCTTCGCGTCGTTCGCCGCGGGCTTCTCCTTCGTGTCGATCCTCACCACCGTCTTCCAGCTGTTCGGCTTGGGCTTCGGTCTCGGCGGCGCGGCGTTCTTCTGGACCTGGCCGCTGGTCTTCGCGGGCCAACTCCTCGTCGCACTGTGTTTCGCCGAACTGGCCGCACGCTGGCCGGTATCCGGGGCGATCTACCAGTGGTCGAGCCGGCTGACCGGCACCACGACGGGCTGGTTCGTCGGCTGGATCATGATCATCGGGCAGATACTCACCGTCGCGGCGGCCGCGATCGCGGCTCAGGCGGTGCTGCCGGGTATCTGGTCCGGTTTCCAGATCGTCGGCGGCCCGGGTGCCGATCCGTCGGTCGGCTCCCCGACCGGCGCGCAGAACGCGGTCCTGCTGGGATGCGTCCTGCTGGTGATCACCACGGTGGTGAACATCCTGGGAATCCGCCAGATGGCCGCCGCCACCAGCTTCGGCGTCACGGTCGAGATCATCGGCGTGCTCGCGCTGGTGCTGCTCCTGTTCTTCCTGCCCGAGCGGGGTCCGCGGGTGGTGGCCCACCCCACCGGCTGGGCCGGCCACGGCGGCTACTTCGGGGCCTTCCTCGCGTCCTCACTGATGGCGGCGTACGTGATGGTCGGCTTCGACTCGGCCGGCGAGCTGGCGGAGGAGACCCACAGCCCGCGCCGGACCACTCCCCGGACCATCCTGCGGGCCCTGATCACCTCGGGTGTCGGCGGCGCCTTGCTGATCCTGTCGGGGCTGATGGCGGCCCGCAGCCTGACCGACGGACAGCTGGCCGCCGGTGGTCTGTCCTGGGTGCTCACCGACCGGCTCGGCGGGGTTGTGGGCCGACTGCTGCTGTGCTGCGTGGCAGTCGCGGTGTTCGCCTGCACCCTGGCCGTGCAGACCTCCGGGGCGCGGATGATGTACTCCATGGCGCGCGAAGGCGCCCTGCCCTTCCACCGGCGCCTCGGCAAGGTCTCGGCCCGCACCGGTACGCCGATCACCACGTCGATCGTGGTGGGCGTCGGCGCCGCGCTCGCGCTCGTGGTCGACATCCGCCAGTCGGCGATCTTCACCGCCCTGTCCAGCCTCTGCATCGCCCTGCTGTACCTGGCCTATCTGGGAGTGACGGTGCCCCTGCTGGTCACCCGCATCCGGCGAAGGGACAGCGGCGGGCTGCCGGCGGGCGTCGACGAGACCGGCCGGCCCCTGTTCTCGCTGGGCCGGTGGGGAGTGGCGGTCAACACGCTCGCCGTGCTCTACCAGACCGGCATGACGGTCAATCTGATCTGGCCCCGTGCGGAGATCTACGACCTCACCGGCGGCACCTGGTGGCTGCGGTGGAGCGCCCCGCTGTTCATCGGGCTCAGCCTCGCCGCCGGTGCCGGTTACTTCCTCGCCCGCCGACTGCACCGCCGTATCGAGCTGAGGCACGTACCGCACACGCACATCGAGCCGCCCCTGGACACGCGGGCCGTCGCCGAGCCCGCCCGAGGGCCCGTGTGACGCGAGGGGACGCATCGATGACGTACCGACGAAGCGACGACGGGACATCCATGACCACCACCGAGAGCTCGACGGCCGTACCGCAGCACGGCCGCTACCCGACCGGGCAGGCTCCCGCCCGCACCCGTGATCTGCACCTGACCGACAGCGTCCGAAGCGCCCGCGACGACGCCCGCGCCCAGGGCGGACGGGCCGGCGCCTGGATGCCGTACCTTCCGGCGTCGGACAGCCCCCACTGCCCGCCGGGTGTGGACGCTGCCGCCCTGGTGTGGGCGGAGACGGTGGCGCCCGGCGGCTACACGCACAAAGTCCTTGCCCGCGGCACGCGGCTGCGTTTCGACGACCCGGGCGGTGACGCCTGCGCCCACCTGCTGCTCTTCAACGCCCTGGAGCCGGTGGAGCGGCTGAACGTCGCCGACACCCAGAAGGTGCCGTGGCAGGCGTATCCGGGCCAGGACCATCCGCTGCTCTCCGGCGACGGCCGCGTCCTGGCCGTGGTCAGCGGTGATTCCTCCGGGCGGCACGACGCCTTCTGCGGCACCACCACCGACGCCTGGAACGAGCGCAAGTACGGTGACGCCCGCCCCGAGGGGCCGTCGCCGTCCGGCCGCGGGCTCTTCCTCAAGGCGGCCGCCAAGCACGGTCTGACCCGGCGCGACCTGCCGCCCAGTCTCTCCTTCTTCCAGGGCGTGCGCGTCGAACCGGACGGCACCCTGACCTGGCAGGGCAGCGCGGGGGCGGGCACGCATGTCGAACTCGTCGCGGAGATGCCCCTGCTGGTGCTGGTCGCGAATGTCGCCCACCCACTCGATCCTCGTCCCGGCTATGTGGTCGGCCCACTGCGGGTGCACGCCTGGCGTGGTGCCCCGACCGGCCCCGGCGAGCCGCGGTTCACGGCGACTCCGGAACTGCACCGGGCGTACCTCAACACCGTCGACTACTGCGAAGCCCGGGGGCTGTGACATGGCGACCACACGGACCGAGACCACGCCCGTCAGCTGCCCGACCGCCGCCGGCGGCGGCACGGTGACCTCCACCGTCCCCGTGGGCGCCGTGCATGCGGAGGGCTCCCCCCTGGACCGGGGTGCGAGCCTGGTCGAGGGCGAAGTCGTCCTGGACGAGACGGTGGCCCCCAACGCGCCCTGGTCGGCGGTGGTGCGGACGGGGCACGTCCTGACGATCGTCGACGTCGGCGGCAACCAGTCGGCCGACTGTCTGCTCTACAGCGCCGACGATCCCGAGGAGCGCTACAGCGTCCCCGACACCCTGGCCTGGCAGGGCAACGCCTATGTGCGCACCGGCACCGTGCTGCGCAGCAGCGAGGGCCGCCCGTTGATGACCGTCGTGGCCAACGAGGTCGACCGCCAGGACACCATCGGCGGCGCGTGCGGCAAGGAGTCCAACACCCTGCGCTACGGCCATCATGTGATGTTCCAGCACGGCTGCCGTGAGAACTTCCTCGCCGAGGCCGGGCGGCGTGGCCTCGGGGTGCGGGACATCGTCTCCAACCTCAACTGGTTCATGAACGTGCCCGTCGAGGCGGACGGCGCGCTGGGCATCGTGGACGGCATGTCGGCGCCGGGCCGCCGGGTCGCGGTGCGCGCCGAGACGGACGTGCTGGTGATGGTGTCCAACTGCCCGCAGATGAACAACCCGTGCAACGACTTCAACCCCACCCCGCTGCGGATGATCGTCGTGGAGCCGGCGCCGGCCGACGTCGACGCACGGTCCGCGCAAGCCGCTCGTACCGCGAAGGAGGGCGCGTGATCCGCCCCACCGCCGTTCTCGTCGCCAACCGCGGTGAGATAGCCCGCCGTGTGATCCGCACCGCCAGGAGGATGGGCCTGGGCACCGTCGCCGTCTTCTCCGACGCCGACCGGGCCGCCCCGCACGTCCGCGAGGCCGATCACGCGGTCCGCCTCGGTCCGGCGCCCGCCCGCGCGTCGTATCTGCGCGGGGAGGCGATCATCGAGGCCGCCCTCGCCCATGGCGCGGGCATCATCCACCCCGGCTACGGCTTCCTCTCCGAGAACGCCGTCTTCGCCCGTGCCGTGGAGGAGGCCGGTCTGCGGTTCGCGGGACCGACCGCCGACCAGATCACGGCCTTCGGTGAGAAGCACACCGCGCGCGCCCTGGCCAAGGCCGCCGGAGTGCCGCTGCTGGCCGGGACGGAGTTGCTGGCGAGCGCCGAGGAGGCCGTCACCGCGGCCTCCTCCATCGGGCTGCCCGTGATGGTCAAGGCCACCGGCGGTGGCGGCGGCATCGGCATGCAGGCCTGCGCCACCGCCGATGACGTACGCGGGGCCTTCGCGCGCGTCGCGGCGCTCGCGGAGTCCAGCTTCGGGTCCGCCGGGGTGTTCCTGGAGCGCCTCGTGCGCCCCGCCCGCCATGTCGAGGTGCAGGTCTTCGGCGACGGCACCGGCCGGATCGCCGTCTTCGGCGACCGGGACTGCTCGTTGCAGCGCCGCAACCAGAAGGTGATCGAGGAGGCCCCGGCCCCGGCCCTGCCTCCTCGTGTGCGGGCACTGCTGCACGACTCCTCGCGCCGGCTGCTCGCCTCGGTCGGCTACCGGGGCGCGGGGACCGTGGAGTTCGTCTACGACCCCGCGCGCGAGGAGGCCGCCTTCCTGGAGGTCAACACCCGCCTCCAGGTCGAGCACCCGGTGACCGAGGAGGCGTACGGCGTCGACCTCGTCGAACTGATGCTCGTCCTGGCCCGCGACGGCTGGGTCGAGGACGCGGTGTTCGAGCGGGAGTGGACGCCCACCGGGCATGCCGTGGAGGCCCGCGTCTACGCCGAGGACCCCGGCAAGGACTCGCTGCCGTCCCCGGGCCTGATCACCCGGGCGGCCTTCCCCGGCCAGGGCGCCGACAACATGCCCGGCGTGCGCGTCGACGGCTTTGCGGAAACCGGTCTGGAGGTCTCGCCGTACTACGACCCCATGCTCGCCAAGGTGATCGCGAAGGGCCCCACCCGGCAGGCCGCGTTCGACGTGCTCGGCCAGGCCCTGGCCGCGAGCCGGATCGACGGCATCGTCACCAACCTGGGCCTGCTGCGCGAGCTGGCCGTGCGGGGCGAGGTGCGCGAGGCCGTGCACAGCACCAGCACGCTCGCCACCACCGTCGACCCCGAGCCGCGCATCGACGTCCTGGTGCCGGGCGCGATGACCACCGTCCAGGACCTTCCGGGCCGGCTCGGCCACTGGCACGTGGGCGTGCCGCCGAGCGGCCCCTTCGACGCCGTCTCCTTCGCCGAGGCCAACCTGGCCGTCGCCAACCCGGCGCAGGCCCCTGGCCTGGAGGTCACCGCGGGCGGGCTGAGTCTGCGCTTCTCGGCCGCCACCGTGGTCGCCGTCACCGGCGCTCCCGTCCCGGTCACGGTCGACGGCAGCCCGGCAGCCCTGTGGGAGCCGGTCACGGTCCCGGCCGGCGCCACCCTGCTGCTCGGCGCCTGCCGGGGGCCGGGCCTGCGCAGCTACGTGGCCGTCCGGGGCGGCATCGACGTACCCGAATACCTGGGCAGCGCCTCCACGTTCACCCTCGGCGGCTTCGGCGGGCACGCGGGTCGGACACTGCGCGCCGGAGACGTACTGCGGCCCGGAGCCTCGCCGGCCGCCGGCGGCGGCCCCACCCCGCCCGAGCGCCGGCCGGCGATCACCTCGCACTGGCAGATCGGTGTCACCGAAGGACCGCACGCGGCGCCCGAGTTCTTCACCCGTGAGGACATCGACACCCTCTACGCCACGCATTACAAGGTCCACCACAACTCGGCCCGCACCGGCATCCGCCTGATCGGCCCCAAGCCGCGGTGGGCGCGCCAGGACGGCGGTGAGGCCGGGCTGCACCCCTCCAACATCCACGACACTCCGTACGCGGTGGGTGCCCTTGACTTCACCGGCGACACGCCGATCATCCTGGGCCCCGACGGGCCGTCCCTCGGCGGGTTCGTCTGCCCCGCGGTGGTCGCCAGCGGCGAACTGTGGAAACTCGGCCAGCTCCGCCCCGGCGACACCGTCCACTTCGTACCGGTCAGGGAAGCCGAGGCGGCCGCCCTCGATGCCCGCCGCTCCTCCCCCACGCTGATCAGCACCGGCGGCGACGGCGACGACGGCGTACTCGGCCGTCTGGAGGCCACCGATGCCCGCCCCGCCGTCACCTACCGCCGGGACGGCGACGACAACGTCCTGGTCGAGTACGGCCCCATGGTGCTCGACCTCGGCCTGAGGATGCGGGTCCACGCCCTTCAGGAGACCCTCGCCGGGCACACGCCCGACGGCGTCCTCGACGTCACCCCGGGCATCCGCTCCCTCCAGATCCACACCGACGCCCGCCGGCTGAAGGCCCGTGACCTCACCGCCCTGCTGCGCGAGCTGGAGGACGAGGTCCCGCCCAGCGACGAACTGGTGGTCCCCTCCCGCACGGTGCGGCTGCCGCTCAGCTGGGACGACCCGGCGACCCGGCTCGCCATCGAGCGGTACATGGCCGGGGTGCGCGACGACGCCCCGTGGTGCCCGTGGAACATCGAGTTCATCCGCCGGGTCAACGGCCTTCGGACCGCCGACGACGTCTACCGCACCGTCTTCGACGCCTCCTACCTGGTGCTCGGCCTCGGCGACGTCTATCTCGGCGCCCCCGTCGCCACCCCGCTCGACCCACGGCACCGCCTGGTGACCACCAAGTACAACCCGGCCCGTACCTGGACCGCGGAGAACTCCGTCGGCATCGGCGGCGCCTACTTGTGCGTCTACGGCATGGAAGGCCCCGGCGGCTACCAGTTCGTCGGACGCACCGTGCAGATATGGAACCGGTTCCGCAAGGGCGGCCTGTTCCAGGACTCACCGTGGGCGCTGCGCTTCTTCGACCGCATCGAGTGGTATCCCGTCACCGCGGAGGAACTCCTCGAACTGCGGGCCGAGACCGACGCCGGGCGCGGTGACTTCCCGACCGAGGAGGGCACCTTCTCGATCGCCGAGTACAACGCGTTCCTGGCCGCGGAGGCCGACTCGATCGCCGCGTTCCGCCGGCGGCAGAGCACCGCCTTCGAGGCCGAGAAGCAACGCTGGCGAGCCGCCGGAGAGTTCGACCGTGACCACGATCCCGAACCCGTGACCGCCAGTGCCGCCGTCACCCTGCCGGACGGGGCGGTCCCGGTCACCGCGCCGTACACCGCCACCGTCTGGCAGATCGCCGCCGAGCCGGGCGCCACCATCGCGAGCGGCGATGCGATCCTCTCCCTGGAGGCGATGAAAATGGAGTCCACAGTGAACGCCCCCGCCGCCGGGACACTGCTGGAGATCTACGTCAAGCCCGGTGAGCAGGTCGCCCCCGGCCAGATCCTCGCGGCGGTGCGGGCATGAACGCCATGGCTCCGGCCGCCCGCGTCCAGGCCGCCTACGACCGCATCGACGACGCCGGCCGACCCGAGATCTGGATCAGCCTCAGGCCACGCGAAGAGGTGCTCGCCGAGGCGGCCGGCATCGACCCGGCGCTGCCGCTGGCCGGCCTGGTGGTGGCCGTCAAGGACAACATCGACGTGGCCGGCCTCCCCACCACCGCGGGCGCCCCGTCGTACGCCTACGAGCCGCAGGCCGACGCGCCCGCCGTGGCGCGGGTGCGCGCGGCCGGCGCGGTGGTGCTCGGCAAGACCAACCTGGACCAGTTCGCCACCGGCCTGGTCGGCACCCGCAGCCCCTACGGCGCGGTGCGCAACGCCTGGGACGCGGCCCGCATCTCCGGCGGGTCGTCCTCCGGATCCGCCGTCGCGGTGGCGCTGGGCATCGCCGACATCGCGCTCGGCACCGACACGGCCGGCTCCGGGCGGGTGCCCGCCGCCCTCAACGGGATCGTCGGCGTCAAGCCCACCAAGGGCCTGGTGCCCGTGACCGGGGTGGTCCCCGCCTGCTACACCCTCGACTGCGTGACCGTCTTCGCCCGCGACCTGCAACTCGCCCGCACCGCCGCGGAGTTCGTCGAAGGCGCCGATCCGGCCGATCCTCTCTCCCGCACCGGCACCCAGCTTCCGCCGCCCCCCGCGCGCCCGCGGATCGCCGTACCGGCCGGGGAGCATCTGAACGGCATGGCCGACGGCTGGCACGAAGCCTTCGACGCCGCCGTCGCCCGCATGGCGAGCACCGGGGCGGAGATCGTCGAAACCGACGTCACCCCGCTGCTCCAGGCGGCGGAACTGCTGTACGGCGGCGCGTTCGTCGCCGAGCGGTACGCCGCCGTGGGCGCGCATCTGGAGAAGCACCGCGACCTGATCGGGGCGGGCCTCGATCCGACCGTCGCCGCCATCGTGCTGGCGGGCCGGGAGAAGACCGCCGCCGACTGGGCCACCGACGCCGCCGGGCTCGCCGCGCTCGGCGCCGCCGGACGCGCGGTGCTCGACGGCTGTACAGCTCTCCTGACGCCGACCACCACCTGGCATCCCACCCTCGACGAGGTGGCGGCCGACCCGGTCGGCGCCAACGCCCGGTTGGGACGGTTCACCAACTTCGCCAACCTGCTGGACTGCGCCTCGCTCGCCGTTCCCGCCGGGTTCGTGGGCGGCCTGCCGTTCGGCGTCATGTTCACCGGACCGGCCTTCTCCGACCGCGCCCTGGCCGCGCTGGCCGAGCGGTTCGCCAACCCCGGGGTCGACCTGTTCGTGGTCGGCGCCCACCTCACCGGTCAGCCCCTCAATGCCCAGTTGGTGCAGGCAGGCGGCACTCTGGCCGGCAGGGCCCGCACCGCAGGCGGTTACCGGCTGTACGCCCTGGCCACCGAGGTGCCCAAGCCCGGCTTGCTCCGGGTCACCGAGGGCGGGCGGGACGCCGGCGCCCAGGCGGGGCACGCCACGGCGTCAGGCGGTGACGCCCGGACGGGCGTCGAGGGCGAGATCTGGCGGCTGCCCGCTGCCGGGTTCGGGGCGTTCACCGCCGCCGTGCCCGCGCCGATGACCATCGGCACCGTCGAACTGGCCGACGGGCGCCAAGTCTGCGGATTCCTCGTCGAGCCGTACGCCGTCGAGGGCGCGCCCGACATCACCCGCTTCGGTGGCTGGCGGGCGTACACGGCGTCCGCGTGACCGGAGGCCGCGGGCCGGACACCTGGTGGCAGGATGGGACCATGACGACGACGCGTCCCCGTCAAGGCAGGCCCCGGCACACGCCGCCGTCCGACCCCGGCGCCTCAGCCCGGGAACAGATCCTCGACGCCGCCGGGGCGCTCTTCGTCGACCACGGGATCACCAGCACCAGCACCCGCATGATCGCCGAGCGGGTCGGCATCAGGCAGGCCTCGCTGTACTACCACTTCGCCACCAAGGAGGAGATCCTCGCCGAGCTGCTGGCGACGTCCGTGCGGCCCAGTCTGCAGATGGTGGACCGGATCCGGGCCCTGGTGCCCGAGCGTGCGGATGCGGCCGCCGCGCTCTACGCCGTGGCCGCCATGGACGTACGCACCCTCTCCCGCACTCCGTTCAACATCGGCACGCTCTATCTGCTGCCGGAAGTGCGGGCCGAGCGGTTCGACGCCTTCCGGGCCGAGCGGGGCCGTCTGCAGTCGAGCTACGGCACGCTGGGCGCCCTGGCGGCGACCGAGGACGTCGCGCGCGGCCTGCCCGCCGAGCGGCTCGGCG
Organism: Streptomyces sp. NPDC051133; assembly: GCF_040682635.1. Classification (NCBI taxonomy): domain Bacteria; kingdom Bacillati; phylum Actinomycetota; class Actinomycetes; order Kitasatosporales; family Streptomycetaceae; genus Streptomyces; species Streptomyces sp. NPDC051133. The sequence goes on along the minus strand of NZ_JBFBBK010000037.1, from coordinate 53,522 downwards.
AACTGCTGATCCAGCTGGTGGAGGTCGTCATCCAGATACGGCGCTCCCGTGAGCCGGATGCGGCTGACACCGAGGCCATCGCGTCGTCGTGCCTGCGCCTGTGCGGGCTCGGAGAGCCGGCGGTGGCCGCCGCCCGGCAGGAGGGCCGCACGCTGCTGAGCAGCCTGGCGGGCATCAGCCCAGTGCTGCCCGCGTGAGCGTCCCTCGGATGGGGCTGTGTGGGTCTCGTCGGCATCCGCCACGGGCTGCCCGAGGCCCGAACCCCCTGCGACAAAGCGGCCGCCTGGTCGCACCAGGCACCCCTACGCCGTCGACATCGAACGGCATGGGTGTCAGACCCGCCCGCCCGCTTGTCGACGGCCCTTCCCCGGTACCCGCAATGGGTTGTGCGAGTCCGGCAGAGCTGGTCAGCTGCGACGGCACGCCGACTCCTCGAGCCGTTCGACCAGTTGCGCGGCCATGGCCTTGATGGTCTCCAGCCCCTCACGCCCCCATGGTTGCGGGTCCTGGTCGACTACGCAGATGGTGCCGAGCACCACGCCGGTGCTGTCTATCAGCGGTGCGCCCAGGTAGGAGTGGACGCCGATCGCGTCGACCACCGGGTTCCCGGCGAACCGCGGGAAATCCCGGATGTCCTCCAGCACCAGCGCCCGGCGACGCTTGACCACGTGCGGGCAGATGCCCATGTCGATGTCGCGGGGCATGACGCGGCCGGGCACCGGGTCCTCCAGCAACAGCGGTCCCACGTGCACCGGAGTGTCCTGTGCGGCGCTGTACAACCCTGCGAAGTACTGGCGGTCGGCGTCGAGGAAGAAGTTGACCCCGGCATAACAGCCACCGGTGCGCCGTGCCAGCTCCCGTGCGAAGGCGTCGAGTTCCGCATCCGGACGGGCTTCGATACCCAGCGCGCGCAGCCGCTCGGATCGGGTGCGCACCTGTGGGTCCTCCGGGGGGAGCAGCAGATGGCGCACGGCGATCCCGGACTCAGGCCCGGAGGAGGGGTGGGGCGGTGTCGCTGCCATGGGAACTCCTTGTCGTGATCAGGTGCTGGATCAGTTCGAGCAGCACGCGGATGCCCGAGCTCTGGACGCGGGCGTCGCACAGCGCCACCGGTACCTCCTGCCTGAGGTCGAGCGCGGTCCGCACCTCCTCCGCGTGGTAGCGGTGCGCGCCGTCGAACTCGTTGACGGCGACGACGAAGGGGATGCCGCGCCGCTCGAAGAAGTCCACCGCCGCGAAGGAGTGCTCCAGCCTGCGGGTGTCGGCGAGGACCACCGCTCCGAGCGCCCCCTCGGAGAGTTCGTCCCACATGAACCAGAAGCGCTCCTGTCCGGGTGTGCCGAACAAGTACAGGACATGCGACGGACTGAGCGTGATCCGGCCGAAGTCCAGGGCCACCGTGGTGGTGGCCTTGTTCTCCACTCCGTCCAGTCGGTCCGTGGCCGCGCTGACGGCGGTCAGCATCTCCTCGGTGCTCAGCGGCTCGATCTCGCTGAGCGCGTTGACGAAGGTGGTCTTTCCCACGCCGAACCCGCCGGCGATGAGCACTTTGATTCCCACCGGCAGGACGTCGGCGGGCAGCGGCTCACAGTCGTTTGAGGAGGGCATCGCGCACCGCTTCCAGGAGGTCTCGATCAGGTCGTGCGTAGTGGCCCGGGGACGGCGGTGGCGCGTCGCCCGCGACCACCGCGCCACCCTCGGCCAGATCGGACAGCAGCACCTTGACCACGGCGGCCGGCACCTGCATGCGGGCCGCGACCTCGGCGACGCTCACAGGGCTCTCGCACAGCGCCAGCACCTGCGCATGCTCCAGGCCGAAGGCACCCTGCGTCTGGACACCCGTGGCCCGCACCACGGTCACGAGCGTGAAGTGGGACGTGGCCCTGGTCCGGCCGTCGCTGGCGGTGTAGGGACGGACCAGCCGCCCGACCGCTTCGCTGATCAGCGGTCCGTCGGGGAGGACCGGCGTCATCGGTTACCCCACCATGTGCCGGGGCGGCGTGGCCAGGTGCGGGCGCACGCTCTTCACCATCATGCCCATCTCGTAGCCCAGCACCGCCGCGTCCGCCTCGCGTCCGGCCAGCACCGCCAGGACCGCGCCGTGCCCGGCGGCCGAGACGAACAGCAGCGAAGTGCTGAGCTCCGTCACTATCTGCCGCACGTCGCCGCCGTCGTCGAAGTGCCGGCCCGCGCTGCGCGCCAACGAGTACAGCCCACTGGCGAGCGCGGCCAACTGGTCAGCGGCGTCCGCGTCGAGCCCCTCCGCCGCCTTCACCAGCCCGTCCGAGGACAGCAACAAGGCGCTTCGGGTGTGCGGCACCCGGTTCACCAGACCTGTCAACAGCCAGGAAAGGTCTTCGCTCGCCACGATCGTGTACTCCTCTTCGGCAGAAGGAAACGGCTTGCTGGACGGGGCCCCGGGCCTTCGGGGCGGCGCTGGGATGTCAGGGCGTCTCCGCTTCCTCGGCCCTGCGCAGTCCGGTCTGGAACGCGGCCATCAGGCCCGGGTCGTGTGCGATGTCCTCGGAAGTACCGGCGCTGGGGACCGGGTGCGGCTGTTCGGCGGTGTGGTCCCGGCGTCGCCGAGGCAGCCGCGGACGGTCGTCGTCGGCGTCGGAGGGCATCGGGGCGATCTGGGGTCCGGAATCGGACACGCGCGGATCCGCGACGGCGGCCACCACTGTCGCCGGGGGGTTGGCCGCCTCGGGCCCCACCGGGTCCTGCGGCACCGCGTCAGGGGTCACGACAGCGGGGTGCTCGGGCGCGGGGGCCGCCGGCTGCGGGCCGAGCAGGGCCGTGGGCAACACCATGACGGCCTGAGTGCCGCCGTACACGTTGCTCTGCAACTGAACGGCGATGTCATGCCGCTGGGCCAGGACGGAGACCACGTACAGGCCGATCCGGCCGTCCTGCAGCAGCTCGCCGAGGGCGACCTTGTCGGGTGCGCCCAGCACCGTGTTCATCTGGTTGCGCTCGGCCGCCGACATGCCCAGGCCCCGGTCTTCGACCTCGATCGCCACCCCGGCGGCGACGGGCTCGACCCGCACGTGCACGGTGGTCTTGGGCGGTGAGAAGACCGTCGCGTTCTCCAGCAGCTCGGCCAGCAAATGGACGACGTCGACCACGGCGTGGCCGCTGACCGTTCCATCGATGGGCGGGACCAGCTTGACCCGGGCGTACTGGTCGATCTCGGCGACGGCGGAACGCAGCACGTCGGTCAGGCCGACGGGACGGGTCCACTGGCGGTGGGTGTTCGCGCCGCCGAGCACGGCCAGGTTCTCGGCGTAGCGGCGGATCCGGGTGGACAGATGGTCCACCCGGAACAGCCCCTTGAGCAGGTCGGGGTCCTCGACCTCGTTCTCCAGGCTGTCGAGCAGTCCGATCTCGCGGTGCACCAGTGACTCGAGTCGACGCGCCAGGTTGGCGAACACCTCGAACTGTTCCAGCCGGGCGCTGTGTTCCGCACCGAGCGCACCGGCGGCGGTCTCCAGCAGGGCTGCCTCCGCCTCGTGCCGGGCCGCAGCGATCTCGAATCCGAGTCGGGCCAGTCCGTCCGGGCCGGTCTGCGGGGGCAGTTCTTGCCGGCGCCGCACAGGGGGCTCCCCGGCCCTCAGCCGGCGGAACAGCGAGTCCAGTTCGGCTCTGCCCTCGGCTGTGGTACGGATCAGCTCGGCCAGCTCGGCACGGTCCCGGTCGGCCGCACGGGACAGCTCCGTCCAGTGCCTGGTGAGTGCTCGTGCCTCCGACGAAGCCCTCACCCCCGCGATTCCTGCCGCCAGGGCGCCGATGAGGACCACACCGCCGAACACCGCCCCCTGGTCCGCCCGGTCCAGGGGGCCGTCACCGACCAGCGCGGTGGCCACCGCACCGGCCACGGCGACCACGCCCGGTGGCAGCACGGACCACAGCAACTGACGCCGCCTCAAGGACCCGGCTCGCGACCCGGCCGTCACACGGGCGGTCACGGGCGCTGCGGGCCGGTCGTCCGGCGGCGTGAAAGGATCGGGCATAACAGTCCCTGGACAGTGCGGTGATCAGGCCGAGCGCGCACGTTACCGCGCTCCAGGACTCCGGTGTCAGCCTCTGGCACGCACAGAGATCGAACCGTTGTCCTTATCTTCGCTTCGATGTGCCCGTCCGGCGTGTGAGTCGGGACACAGCTCGACGCGATGCTCGAAAAGGTCGAGGTGGTGGCCCGGCCGAGCCCGCCGACGTGGCGCTACGGCTGCCCAGGCCGGAGTTCGACGACGACGGCGTCCCGCGTCGCACAGCCGGCGACCACCAGGCCGGCGCGCGTCCTGCCCTGCACACCGGGGCTGCCACGCCGGTGTCCGTGTCCCATGTGCATGCCCACCGACCCCGATCGCCCTCTGACCGCCGAAGCTCGGAAGGGCACCCCCGGTTCCGCGCGACGGACCTGCCCTCCGGCCGCGTAGAGCAGACAACGGATCCATCCACGGAGGGGACTGCACAGTGACAGCGCGTGCACTCAAGGGGGCACTGAGGGGTGCCAGGGGTACGGCGGTCGCGGCGGCGGCGATGGCCGTGCTGACCGCGTCGCAGGCGCCGGGGGCGGTCCCGGCCGAGGCAGCGGAGCCCGCGCGGAAGGCGGCGCCCGCCGGGCACGACCCCAGCGTGTCCGGTGACACCCCGTACCGCATCGGCCTTCCCCCGCTGCGGACACCGAAGAACGGCTCGGCAGCGGGAGCGACGGGCGACGGTGCCCTGCCCGCGAGCGTGTTCACCGCGTACCGGCGTGCCGAGGAGGAGCTGGCGCGCAGCGCGCCCGGCTGCCATCTGCGCCGGCAGCTGCTGGCCGCGATCGGTCAGGTGGAGTCCGGGCAGGCACGGGGCGGCCGGGTGACCCCGGACGGTACGGCGGTGCCGCCCATCCTCGGCCCGCGGCTGACCGGCGGCGCCTTCGCCGTCGTGCCGGACACCGACGGCGGCGCGTACGACGGGGACGCGGCGTACGACCGCGCGGTCGGCCCGATGCAGTTCATCCCGTCCACCTGGGCCCGCTGGGGCGCGGACGGCAACGGCGACGGACGGTCGGACCCGGACAACGTCTACGACGCGGCGCTCGCCGCCGGCCGCTATCTGTGCGCGGGCGGCCGGGACCTGTCGGACCCCGCCGACCTGGACCGGGCGATCCTGGGCTACAACCACTCGGACGCCTACCTGCGCACCGTCGAGGCCTGGTACGCGTACTACCTGACCGGATACCGCGTGGTGCCGGACGCGTCCGCCGGATCCCGGTCGGACCGGCCGGAGCCGTCCCGTCCGAAGAGGCCGAAGCCCTCGCCGTCGAAGCCCTCGGACGAGCGCGAGCCGGGCCCCCGTCCCTCGCGCAAGGCGCCGACGCCGCCTGCCTCACCCTCCCCCGGCCCGTCCGGTACGGCCGGTGTCCCGAACCCGTCGGGGACGTCGCCGGTCCCCGTCCCCGAGCCGGCTCTCACGCCGCCCGGCGGCGGTGTGCTGCCCGACGCGGGGCCGCTGACCATCGGCAACGGCTGGAACACGATGGGCGCCTCCCCCTCCACAACCACCGCTACTCGGCGGTAATGTCGCCACCCGCCGGAAGCACAGGACCGGCGGGTGAGCGCGAAGGGGCCCTCATGGCGACGGACATGCCCACGGACACAGCGACCGCCGAGGAGCGTTGGCAGCGCATGTGGAGCCACCGCGAACAGCTGCTCAAGGTGGCCCGGCGACGTTCCATGAGCCGGGAGGACGCCGAGGACGCCGTGCACGAGGCGATGCTGCGGGCCGCGGAACGCCCGGACCTCGACGACGAGCGGCTCGGCGCCTGGCTGACGAAGGTGACGATGCGGCTCTGCGTCGACCGGTACCGGCAGGTCAACCGGGAGGCGGAGGTGGGCAGCCGCCCCACGCTCGTCGCGCCGGGCCCGGTGCCCGTCGAGGAGGCGGTGTGCGACCGGGCCGAGGCCAAGTGGCTCGCCGTGCGCAGCGGTGAGCTGCCCGCCCGGCAGGCGGAGGCGCTCCGGCTGAAGTCCGAGGACCTGGACGTGAGCCAGGTCGCGGTGCGGATGGGGCTCAGCTACCGGACCGTCGAGTCGCTGCTCGCCCGGGCCCGGCGCACGCTGCGCGCGTCGCTGGCCGGGACGCTCGGGCTGGTGCTGTTCCTGGTCGGGCGCGGCCGGCTGCGCGGCGGTGGCAAGGCCCAGGTGGTCGCGGTGACCTCGACGGCGGCGACCCTGGCGGTGGCGGGGTTCGTGCTGCCGTACGCGCTCGGCACGGGAGGGACCGGGAACGGTCCGGCGCCGCGGCCGGCCGTGTCCGGCGACGCGCCGAGCCGGCACAGCGACGCCGCGGGCCGGAAGCCCACCCTCAGGACGCGTGTCTCCTCGCCCCCGGTGGCCGGGGCCCGGAGCCGGACGCCCGCACCGACCGGCGGAGCGTCGCTGCCGCTGCCCGTGCCGTCGCTGCCGGACGTGTCCTCGTCCCCGCTGCCGGGGCTGTCGGCCCCGCAGGTTCCGCGGGTGTCCGGCGTGCCGGAGGTGCCGGACCTGCCGACGGGGCCGGCCGCCTCGTCGGTCCCGTCGCTTCCCCCGGCCCCGGCGGCACCGGCCGCTGCGTTCTCCTCCCCCGTCCCTGCCCCGAGGACGCCTTCGGGCATCCCGTCGCCGAAGCTGCCGTAACACGCCGCGTACACGGTCGAAAAAAATTCCCGGTCACCGCGACGGACACCCCGCGCCTCCCCGTAGAGCAGATGTCGGAGCTGCTCCACGGGCGAAGGGTGGGACCGGATGGGTGTCGAGATCTGTGTGGAAGGGCTGACCAAGTCCTTCGGCCACCAGGTCATCTGGCAGGACGTCTCGCTGACGCTGCCCGCCGGGGAGGTCTCGGTGATGCTCGGCCCCTCGGGGACGGGCAAGTCGGTGTTCCTCAAGACGCTCGTGGGGCTGCTGAAGCCGGAGCGCGGCTCCATCACGATCCAGGGCCGGGACATCACCGAGCTCCGTGAGAGCGACCTCTACGAGGTGCGGAAGCTTTTCGGCGTGCTGTTCCAGGACGGCGCGCTGTTCGGCTCGATGAACCTGTACGACAACATCGCCTTCCCGCTGCGCGAGCACACCCGCAAGTCCGAGAGCGAGATCCGGCGCATCGTGCTGGAGAAGATGGACATGGTCGGGCTGATCGGCGCCGAGGGGAAGCTGCCCGGCGAGATCTCCGGCGGCATGCGCAAGCGTGCCGGGCTCGCCCGCGCCCTGGTCCTCGACCCGGAGATCATCCTGTTCGACGAGCCGGACTCGGGCCTGGACCCGGTCCGCGTGGCCTACCTCAACCAGCTCATCGTCGACCTGAACGCGCAGATCGACGCGACCTTCCTGATCGTCACCCACGACATCGCCTCGGCCCGCCAGGTCCCGGACAACATCGGGCTGCTGTTCCGGCGCGAGCTGGTGATGTTCGGGCCCCGCGAGGAGCTGCTGAGCAGCGACGAGCCCGTCGTACGGCAGTTCCTGAACGGCCGGATGCAGGGGCCGATCGGCATGGCGGAGGAGAAGGACGCGGCCCAGGTCGAGCAGGAGCTGGCCCAGATCGACGAGGGTCCGCGCGTCCGGGCCCTGTCTCCCCGCCTGCTGCCCGGCCCCGGCATCCCGCGCCCGCCCCGCTGGGAGGCGATCGCGAGACGCGAGGCGGAGCTGCACGGGACGGCGGTGAGCAGCGCATGAGGCTCTCCCCGACAGGTGCGCTCCGGCATTCGGGCAACCTCTTCGCGATGGCGCTGGACGTCGTCCGGACCCTGCCCCGACGGCCCTTTCAGGCCCGGGAGTTCATCCAGCAGGCGTGGTTCGTCGCGAGCGTCACCATTCTGCCGACGGCGCTGGTCTCGATCCCCTTCGGGGCGGTCATCGCGCTGCAGATCGGCAGCCTGACCCGGCAGTTGGGCGCGCAGTCCTTCTCCGGTGCCGCGTCCGTGCTCGCGGTGCTGCGCGAGGCCTCGCCGATCGTCACCGCGCTGCTGATCGCGGGCGCGGGCGGCACGGCGATCTGCGCGGACCTGGGGGCGCGCAAGATCCGGGACGAGATCGACGCGATGCAGGTGCTCGGCATCGACCCGGTCCACCGGCTCGTCGTACCGCGCGTGCTGGCGTCGATGGTCGTGGCCGTCCTGCTCAACGGCCTCGTCTCGGTCGTCGGTGTCGCGGGCGGCTACTTCTTCAACGTCGTCCTCCAGCACGGCACTCCCGGCGCCTACCTGGCGTCCTTCACCACCCTCGCCCAGCTGTCCGACCTGTGGGCGGCGGAGATCAAGGCGCTCGTGTTCGGGGCCATCGCGGCGATCGTCGCCTCGTACAAGGGGCTGACGGCGAAGGGCGGTCCGAAGGGTGTGGGCGATGCCGTCAACCAGTCCGTGGTGATCACCTTCATGCTGCTGTTCGTGACCAACTTCGTGATGACCGCGGTGTACTTCCAGGTCGTCCCGCAGAGGGGTTAGCCGATGAGACCGCAAAGAGTCCTCGACCGCCCCTTGCGCTCCCTCGAGGAGCTGGGCACCCAACTGTCCTTCTACGGGCGCTCGCTCGCGTGGACGGGCCGCACCCTGCGCCGCTACAAGAAGGAGATCCTGCGGCTGCTCGCCGAGGTCAGCTTCGGGCGCGGCGCGCTCGCCGTCGTCGGCGGCACGGTCGGCGTGATCGCCTTCCTGTCCTTCTTCACCGGCACCGAGGTCGGCCTCCAGGGCTACGCGGCCCTCAACCAGCTGGGCACCTCCAACTTCGTGGCGTTCCTGTCGGCGTACTTCAACACCCGGGAGATCGCCCCGCTGGTGGCCGGGCTCGCCCTGTCCGCGACGGTCGGCGCCGGGTTCACCGCGCAGCTCGGCGCGATGCGGATCAGCGAGGAGACCGACGCGCTGGAGGTGATGGGCGTCCCGTCGCTGCCGTTCCTGGTGACGACGAGGATGATCGCCGGCTTCGTCGCGGTGATCCCGCTGTACGTGATCGGGCTGCTGTCCTCGTACCTGGCCGCGCGCACCATCACCACCGGCTACTACGGGCAGTCCACGGGCACGTACGACCACTACTTCCACCAGTACCTGCCGCCCGTCGACGTGTTCTGGTCCTTCGGCAAGGTGATCGTCTTCGCCGTGCTGATCATCCTGGTGCACTGCTACTACGGCTATCACGCGAGCGGCGGCCCGGCGGGCGTCGGCGTCGCGGTGGGCCGTGCGGTGCGGACCTCGATCGTCGCCGTCAACGTCCTGGACTTCTTCCTGAGCCTCGCGATCTGGGGCGCCACCACGACCGTACGGATAGCGGGGTGAGAGCGGTGCACAGGCACACAACGAGACTCAGGCTGTACGGCGTCGCCTTCCTCGCCGTGCTCGCGCTGCTGCTGTCGCTCGCGGTGGCGGTCTACCAGCAGGCGTTCACGCCTGTCGTGCCCATCACCCTCCAGGCCGGCACCCTCGGCAACCAGCTCGACCCACGCGCCGACGTCAAGCTGCGCGGGCTGCTGGTCGGCGAGGTGCGCGAGGTGCACGCGGACGGCACGAAGGCCACGCTCGACATCGCCCTCGATCCCCGGTACGTCCCCCGCATCCCCTCGGACGTGCAGGCCCGCCTCCTGCCCAAGACGCTGTTCGGCGAGAAGTACGTCGACCTGGTCGAGCCCCCGCGTTCCGCGCGGTCGTCGGCCCGGCCCATCCGCGCCGGAGACGTCATCACCCAGGACCGCACGAAGGCCGGCATCGAGGTGCAGCAGCTGATGAACGACCTGCTGCCGCTGCTGCGCACGGTCCGGCCGGGTGAGCTCGACGCCGCGCTCTCGGCGTTCGCCACGGCGCTGGAGGGCCGCGGCAACCGGATCGGCGCCAACCTCACCCGGGTCGAGGGGTATCTGCGCCGTCTCAACCCGCACCTGCCCTCCCTGGAGCAGGACATCTCGCGGTTCGCGGACGTCGCCGAGGTGTACGGCGACGCCGCACCCGACCTGATGCGGATCCTGCGCAACACGGTCACCACCAGCCGCACCATCGTCGACAAGAGGGACCAGCTGGCCGCCGCGTTCCGCTCGACCGCTTCCGTGGCGGACACGGCGGACGGCTTCCTGTCCGACAACGGCGACCGGCTGATCACCCTGGGCCGGATCTCCCGTCCCACTCTGGAGCTGTTCGCCCGCTACTCCCCCGAGTACCCGTGCCTGCTGACGGGACTGGCCCGGCAGGAGAAGGCCTCGGAGGACGCGTTCCGGGGCGGCGAGATGCGGATCACCCTCGAAGCCGTCCGCCCGCAGGGGGCGTACCGGCCCGGTGAGGAGCCGGTGTACGGCGAGCGGTCCGGCCCCGACTGCCGTGGCCTGCCGCATCCTCAGGTGCCCGGCCCCAAACCCCGTCTCGACGACGGTACGTCGGCCGGAGGTTCCGGCCGCGCACTGCCCGGAGGTGTCGACGTGTCCGCCACCCGGGCCGAGCAGCGGGCCGTCGGCTCGCTGGTGGCCCCCGTCATGGGCGTCCCCGCCGACCAGGTGCCGCCCGTCGCGACCCTGCTGTTCGGTCCGCTCGCGCGCGGAACGGCGGTGAGTGTCGCATGAGCAGGTCAGGAGCCCGGCGGACCGCCGCCCCGCTGGTCAAGTTCAGCCTCTTCGCACTGGTCACCATCGTGGCGACGGCGCTGCTCGCCGCCACCGTCGTCAACCTCTCCTTCACCGCGAAGGACACCTACCACGCCGTGTTCACCGACGTCACCGGGCTGGAGACCGGCGACGACATCCGCGTGGCCGGAGTGCGGGTGGGAGACGTCGAGGACATCCGGATCAAGGACCGGACCCTGGCGGAGGTCACGTTCACGGTCAGCGCCGGCCGGCCGCTGCTCGCGGGGACCCACGCGGTGGTCCGCTACCGCAACCTGGTCGGGCAGCGGTACATCGCGCTCACCGAGGGCCCCGGCGACGCGACCGCCCGGCTGCGGCCGGGCGGCACCATCCCGCTGTCCCGGACCCGGCCGGCGCTGGACCTCAACGCCCTGCTGAACGGTTTCAAGCCGCTGTTCGCCGCGCTCAGCCCGAGCGACGTCAACCAGCTCGCCACCGAGATCGTCCAGACCCTCCAGGGCGAGGGCGGCACGGTGAACAGCCTCCTCGCGCACACGGCCTCGCTCACCACCACCCTCGCCGACCGCGACAAGCTGATCGGCTCGGTCGTCGACAACCTCAACACCGTCCTGGACACGCTCGACAAGCGCGGCTCCCGCTTCTCGGGGCTGCTGACACAGCTGCGCCGGGTGGTCTCGGGGCTGGCCGCCGACCGCAAGCCCATCGGGGAGTCGCTGGTGAGCATCGGCGACCTCACCGACGTCACCTCGGGGCTGCTGAAGGACGCGCGCCCGCCGCTGAAGGACGACATCGCCGGGCTCGGCGATCTCACCGGAACGCTGAACAAGAACGAGAACACCGTGGAGGGCGTCCTGAAGCGGCTGCCGAACAAGCTCAACGCGCTGACCGGGACGGCGTCGTACGGCTCCTGGTTCAACTTCTATCTCTGCGACTTCGACGGCCGGATCGTGCTGCCGAAGACCCGGCAGGTGATCAACCCGGACCTGCACGTGGCGCGGGCGAGGTGTGGCGGATGAGACTGCGTGTCCCACGGCAGCGCCGTCCCGAGCCGCTGGTGAAGGTACGGGTGCTGCCTCCGAAGCTGCCGAGACCGCCCCGGCTGCTGCCCAGGCGCAGGCGCCGACCCGAGCCACTGTTCCAGGTGCGCGTCCTGGCACCGAAGCCGCCCAGGATCCGGCTCCGGCTGCTGCCGAAGCGCAAGCCCCGACCCCAGCCGCTGTTCAAGGTGCGCGTCCTGCCACCGAAGCTGCCCAGGATCCGGCTCCGGCGCCCACGCCTGAAGCCCTTCCGCGAGCGCAACCCGGTCGTCGTCGGCGCCGTCGGCCTCACCGTCCTCGCGCTGCTCACGTTCGCCGCCTTCAACGCCGGCAGCCTGCCGCTGATCGGCGGCGGCGACACCTACCGCGCGGCCTTCTCCGAGGCCGGCGGGCTCAAGCCGGGCGACGAGGTACGGATCGCCGGGGTCAAGGTCGGCAAGGTCGAGGGCGTCGACCTGGACGGCGACCACGTCGAGGTCACCTTCAAGGTGAAGGGCGATCCCGGGCTCGGCACCGCCACGGGCGCGGCGATCCGCGTCAAGACGATCCTCGGCGCGAAGTACCTGGCCCTGTACCCGAAGGGGCCCGGCCGGTTGAAGCCGGGCAGCGAGATCCCGCTCGGCCGGACCGTGTCGGCGTACGACGTCGTCCAGGCCTTCAGCGACCTGACGACCACCACCGAGGAGGTCGACACGGACCGGCTCGCGAAGGCACTGGACACGCTCTCCGTCACCTTCCAGGACTCTCCCGCGGAGGTAAGGGCGTCGATCAGGGGACTGTCGCGGATCTCCCGGACCGTCGCCTCCCGCGACAAGGCGCTGCGCGGGCTCCTCGACCACACGAACGCAGTCACCAAGGTGCTGGCCGGCCACACCAAGGACTTCTCCGCGCTGGTGCAGGACGGAGACACCCTGTTCAAGGAGATCGACAAGCGACGCGCGGCGATCCACACGCTGCTCAAGAGCTCCGCGCTGCTGGGCATCGAGCTGTCCGGCCTGGTGGACGACAACAGCAAGGAGATCGGACCCGCGCTGAAGAACCTCAACACCTTCCTGAAGATGCTCGGACGCAACCAGGCGAGCCTCGACCGCAGCGTCCACCTCCTCGCCCCCTACGTACGGCTCTTCACCAACACCCTCGGCAACGGCCGCTGGTTCGACTCCTACGTCCAGAACCTGGTCGCCGCCCCGGTCACGCCACGGGCGGGAGGCACCCGATGACCCGCAGGCTCCTGGCCCTGTTCACCGCGCTCGCGATCGTCGCCGGCCTCGCCGTCGTCCTCTGGCCGGGCCCCGGCCCCGTCCGTGTCACGGCGTACTTCCCGCGCACCGTCGGCATCTACCCCGGCTCCGACGTCCGCGTCCTCGGCGTCCGCATCGGCGAGGTCAGGAAGATCACGCCGCAGGGCGACCGGGTACGGGTGGAGCTGGAGTACGACCGGGACCGCAAGGTCCCCGCCGGCGCACAGGCCGCCATCGTCAACTCCTCCGTCGTCAGCGACCGCTACGTGCAGCTGCTGCCGGTGTACCGCAGGGGCGCGGTCATGCGGGACGGGGACGTCATCCCCGAGTCCCGTACGGCCGTCCCCGTCGAGCTGGACCGGATCTTCGACAGCCTGCACACCACCGCCGAGGCACTCGGCCCGAACGGCGCCGACAAGCAGGGCTCGCTGTCCCGGCTGCTCGGGGTGAGCGCGGACAACCTCCGGGGGCAGGGCCAGAACCTCAACCGGACGGTGGACGACCTGTCCCAGGCGGTCACCACGCTGTCCGACGGGCGCGGCGACCTGTTCGGCACCGTACGCAACCTCCAGGTGTTCACGGCCGCGCTGGCGGCGGACGACACCGGCGTGCGGTCGTTCGACACCGACCTCGCCGACGTGGCCGGGCAACTCGCCGGGGAGCGCAAGGATCTCGCCGCCGCGCTGAAGTACCTGGCCGCCGCGCTCGGCGACGTCGCCGGCTTCGTGAAGGGCAACAAGAAGGCACTGACCTCGGACGTGCAGGGCCTGGCCAAGGTCACCAAGGTCCTCGTCTCCCAACGGGCCGCACTGGAGGAACTGTTGACCGTCGCCCCCACGGGCCTGTCGAACCTGCAGAACGCCTACAACCCCGCCGCCGGCACCCTCGACACCCGCAACAATGCGCAGACCAAGCAGGATCCGGCATCCGTTCTCTGCTCGATCCTGAAGACGACCGGCGACGACCACGACGACTGCACCCGGCTGAAGAAGCTCTTCGACTCCCTGCCCGAGGTGCCGCCGGCCCCCGCGTCGGCGGGCACGGTCGACAAGACCCTCGGCGGGATCCTGGGGGCATCGGCATGAGCCTGAAGCACAAGGGGCGCGTGGCCGCCTGGACGACGATCGGCTCGCTGCTGCTGACCGGCTGCGAGTTCAACGGCTGGTACGACATCCCGCTCCCCGGCGGCGCCGCCTCGGACGGCCACGCCTACCACGTCACCGTCGAGTTCAGGGACGTCCTGGACCTGGTGCCGCAGTCGGCAGTCAAGGTCGACGACGTCACCGTGGGCACGGTCGAGAAGGTGGAACTGGACGGCTGGCACGCGCGGGTACGGCTGCGCATCGCCGACTCGGTGAAGCTGCCCGGCAACGCGGTCGCCGACCTGAGGCAGACCAGCATGCTCGGCGAGAAGTACGTCGCCCTGTCCGCGCCGGCCGGCACGCGCCCCGTCGGACGGCTCCGCGACGGCGACCGCATCCCGCTGTCCCGCAGCGGCCGCAACCCGGAGGTCGAGGAGGTGCTGTCGGCCCTGTCCGCGCTCCTCAACGGCGGCGGGGTGGCCCAGCTGAAGACGATCACCGTCGAGCTGAACAAGGCCCTCGGCGGCCGCGAGGACCGGGTCAGGTCCCTGCTGAAGCAGCTCGATACGTTCCTCGGCGGCCTCGACGGCCAGCGGGCGGACATCGTGCGCGCGCTCAAGGGCGTCGACCGGCTCGCGAAGCGGCTGAGGAAGGAGAAGAAGACGATCGCCCTCGCCGTCGACACCCTGCCGCCCGCCCTGAAGGCCCTCGCCGACCAGCGCAAGGACCTGACGAAGATGCTCACCGCCCTGTCGGCGCTCGGCAAGACCGGCACCAAGGTGGTGAACGCCTCCCACGACGACACCGTCGCCGACCTGAAGCAGCTCCGGCCCATTCTGCAGGAGCTGGACAAGGCGGGCGACGACCTGCCCGACTCCCTGGAGATCCTGACCACTTACCCGTTCCCGCGCAACGCGACGGACGCTGTCAAGGGCGACTACGTCAACCTGAAGATCACCGCCGACCTCGACCTGGCGGACCTGTACGGCAACGTCACCGGCAAGCCCGGCAAGGGCGGGAAGTCCCCCGCCCCCAAGGCCCCGCACCTTCCCGGCCTCCCCACTCCCACCCCTCTGCCGTCCGTCCCGTCCCTGCCGGGCACCCCCTCCGTGCCCCCCGTGCCCTCGACGCCCGCCGTGCCCTCGACGCCCTCCGACGGGAGCACCCTGCTGTGCCCGCCGGTGTGCACCGCTGCCTACGGCACCGGGGGCGGCTCGCGTCGCCTCCCGCCGGGGGTCGATCCCGGCCTCGCCGAGCTGATGCTGAAGGGGATACTGCCGTGATCACACGTACGGTCAGGGCCCAGCTGCTCGCCTTCGCGACCGTCACCGCCCTCGGCGTGTCGTACGTCGGCGCCCGGTACACGGGCCTGGTGGACGACGTCCTGCACCGCGGGTACCCCGTGCGCGCCGACTTCGCCGAGTCCGGGGGCGTCTTCCCCGGCGCCGAGGTCACCTACCGGGGCGTGCCGGTGGGCCGCGTGGGAGGTCTGCGGCTGACCGGGTCCGGGGTCTCGGTGGCACTGAAGATCGAGGACGGCGCCCCCAGGATCCCGGCCGACACACTCGCGGTGGTCGCCGACCGTTCGGCCGTGGGCGAGCAGTACGTCGACCTCCAGCCGCGGCGGTCGGGCGGGCCGTACCTCGTGGACGGCAGCCCGATCCCGCGCAGCCGCACCCGGACCCCGCTGCCGGTCACCGACCTGGTCCTCAGCCTCGACCGGCTGGTCAACTCGGTCGGCAAGGACGATCTGCGGGTCACCGTGGACGAGTTGGGCAAGGCCTTCGCCGGCACCGGACCGAACCTGAGCCGGCTGGTGGACTCCGGCAACGCGCTGGTGGAATCGGCGTCCGCGTCGCTCCCCCGGACCGTCTCGCTGATCGAGGACGCGCGCAAGGTGCTCAAGACGCAGGCCGACCAGGGCTCGGCCATCAAGTCGTTCTCCCGCGACCTGGCCACGCTCACCGAGCAGCTGAAGTCGAGCGACGGCGATCTGCGCAGGCTGATCGGCAACACCACGCCGGCTACCCAGCAGTTGGACTCCCTGCTGAAGGCCACCCGGCCGCACGTACCGGTCCTGCTCGCCAACCTCATCAGCGGCGGCCAGGTCACCGTGGCCCGGCTGCCCGGCGTCGAACAGGCCCTCGTCACACTGCCGCTCACGGTCGCGGGCAGCTACACGGTCGTCCCCGGCGACGGCACCCTCCACTTCGGGCTGACCGTGAACGCCGACGACCCGCCCGCGTGCACCCAGGGCTACGGCACCCAGCGGCGCGACCCCGCCGACACCGGCGCGCGCCCGGCGAACACCGGCGCACGCTGCACCGCACCGCGCGGCAGCAAGACCTCGGTGCGCGGTGCCCAGAACGCGCCCGGCCCGGCCACCGGCCGGTACGGCGCCGACCGGGCCGCGTTCGTGGCCCCGTACGACCCGGAGACCGGCACCGTGACCGGCCCGGACGGCACGCCCGTCGAGATCGGCTCGACGGGCGGCGAACAGACCGTGTTCGGAAAGGAGTCGTGGCAATGGCTGCTCGTGGGACCGATGGCGTGACCGGGGGCCGGGTGAGGCTGGTGTCGGCGGGGCTCGTCGCCGCGACCGCGCTGACGACCGTGCTGTGTGTCTGGCTGGGCCTGAAGCTGGACGACCAGCGCGCGGCGGAGCAGCGCCGCCAGGACGTTCTGGCGGCGGCTCGCCAGTCGGCGCTGAACTTCACGTCGCTCGACTACCGGCACTACGACCGGGACAGCCGCACCGTGCTGCGGGGCGCCACCGGCGACTTCAGGAAGCAGTTCGCCGCGCAGACCGCGCAGCTGACGAAGCTCGTCGCCCAGAACAAGTCGGTGTCCGAGGGGCAGGTCCTGGAAGCGGGAATCGTGCGGTCCGACGCGCGCTCAGCCCGTGTCCTGGTCGTGGCCGACAGCAAGGTGACCAACACCGCGGCGCCCGAGGGCCAAGCGCGCACCTACCGGCTTCAGCTCGACCTCGTGCGCGTGGCCGGCCACTGGCTGACCTCCGACGTCACGTTCGTGGGCTGACCCGACCATGAGGCCGTCAATGAGGAGAGACACCGTGGCGAACCCGACCTCCCGCACCCGCGGCACCGGCTCCCCGGCCCGCCGCACCATGACCGCGGCCGCCCGCGCGGCGGCCAAGCGCGCCGGGCGGCCGGCGCGCCCCGACCACGCTGCCCGCCAGGACGAGGAAGCCGCCCCCGGGCGCACCCTGCTCGTCGAGCCCCCGGCGGACGGCTGGGAGGACCCGCCGGAGCCCGCACCCGAGCCCTTCGAGGATGCACCGGAGGAGAGCACGCCCTCGCGCAGGACCGGACGGCGCGTACGCACCGCGGTGCTGGGCCTCGTCCTCGTGGCTGCCCTGGTGGTGACGGCCGTCCTCGGGTGGCAGTACCGGCAAGGGTGCCAGGCGGAGCAGGCCCGGGGCGAGGCCCTCGCGGCCGCGCGGAAGGCGGCGCCGGTCGTGCTGTCGTACGACTACCGGCACCTGGACCGGGATTTCACCCGGGCCCGCGCCCTGCTGACCGGGCACTTCCGTGAACGGTACGGCAGGACGACGAAGACGGTGGTCGCGCCGACGGCGACGAAGTACCACGGCGTGGTGACGGCGACGGTGGCCACACCCTCGGACGGCGGCACCCCTGCCGCGTCCGTCGTGTCGGCCACACCGGACAAGGCCGTCGTCCTGCTCTTCGTCGACCAGATCACCCGGAGCACCCAGGTCCCGCAGCCCCGCCTGGACCTGAACCGGGTGCGACTGACGCTCACGCGCACGTCCGACGGCTGGAAGGTGAGCGGCGTCGACGCCCTCTGACCAGGCGTACGCATGCGCGGTGATGCGGTGGAGGACATGGTGTGGCGAACACGTTCGCCGAGCGGTGGTCACGCCACAGTCGCGTTGCGCGCGGTGCCGAAGAGCCACGGACGCGGGTCCTCCGGCAGCTCGCGCCGAAGAATTCTTGTGCCGGCCCCCAGCAGCTCGGACAGGGGAAGCGGCAGTGGTGAACGACAGAGGTCACCGAAGGTCGCTCACCTGACCTTCCCGGCTCCAGGGCTCAGCGGCGGACCGGGCTCGACGACTCCAGGAACGACGAAAAACCGGTGAGTCATATGACTCGACCGGTTTTTCGTGGACGCTTCGGGACGGTCTCGCGAAGGTCCCAGCTGGTGTCCGAGGGGGGACTTGAACTCTCCACTCGGGCACCAGCCCATTTGTTGGCTGACCTGCGGAAACGCACCCCCTGAGCCCCCTTCGAGGCTATGAGGGTTGGTCATCCTCACCTGCTGTTTCTGCCCGTTCCTGGCCGCTGTTGGTCATGCGTTGGTCACGTGTCCAACCGGTCAGACTCTCAGGGCAGCCTGACACCGACATCCTCCGTGGAAGGGTTGTAAGCCCTCGCTCAGAGGGACTGCTCTGGGGCCGGATCCCACAGGTGACGGTGCAGTGCTACTGAGAGACCTGCTTCGTAGCCTCGATGAACCGGCTCCAGGAAGCCGGATTGAGGCTCAGGTGACCAAATTCCCGGTGCTTGGTGTCTCGCACCATGACACGAGAGACGTCATTGTCTGCGACTTCGACACAGCTGTCGGATTTCGTGTAGGAACTCGTGCGCCAATTCGGGTTCGTGGCCAAGGTCCCGCCTCCTAATCGGTCGGCATCCTGTCGTAGTGATGGATTGCAGCGAAAATGAGGTCTCGTACAGCGGTTCCGTATACCGCCGACTGCTTCAAGAGGGCGAACGCTTTAGCGTACAGCTCGATTTCTCGGGGCTGAGTTACGGAAAACTCTGCTGAGAAGGTCTCAACTAGTACGAGCTTGTCATCGAACATCGAGAATGAGTTACCGGGCCAGATGCAGAGGGGTGCCGACCTGGGGACGATGCCCAGGCTCAGCCTGGCCAGCCCCATGACCGACAAGAGGCGGTCGAGCTGCCCCTTCATCACCTCTTTCCCTCCAAAGTTGCTGTACAGTGCCTGCTCGCCGAGCAAGACGTTAAAGATTCGATCGCCTCGGTATAGGTACTGCTGACGTTCAAGCCGCTTAGCCGTGGCGGCTTCGGTATCGTCGGGAATCTCGTAATAGTCGACGACCTGCTTGAAGGTCTCTGCGGCGTACTCGGAGGTTTGGAGCGTCCCCCATACGAGCGTCGGATGCCAGATTCGAAATACCTTAGTTTTTGAGTAGACCGGTATTGCGGCCTGCTGTCTCTTTTCTGCCCCAGTCGCCAACTGCCGGCGCCACTCAAGCCACAGTTCGTCAATGTGTCGGACCGTGGCAATCAGGTCTTCGATCTGCTCGGATCTGTTAGTCGTCGTGCACCAGACGCGGATGTCGTCCTCGCTGGCGTTCTGCTTCCCGTTCTCGATCCGGGAGACCTTCGACTCCTGCCATCCCGTGGCCAGCGCGAATGCCCGGCCGCTCACGAAGCCCGCATCCTTGCGGAACCCGCGAAGCCGGGCACCCAACGCCTCTCGTGCTTCTTGTGCTTGGTTGCTCACTGATGGGTCAGGGCTTGTACTCGGCGTGAGGGATGGCGACGGCCCAGAGCAGGTCTCGCAGACGGATGCACTCGGCCACGGTGTCAGGGTCTTCCACGATCTCTGATCCGAGAACTCGGCCTTCAGGATCGAAGTGCCCCACGGCAAGAAGGCGGTCGTCGTACAGCCACCAGTCGTTCCCTCCCACGGGGAAGGCAACCCCTTCCGGCAGCCGGTGCCTCGGAAGCCATCGGATGTCCTCGCCCATCTCGATGTTGAGGTGGGTGAGCGAGTGCTCCCAAGTGACGTACTGGCTGTGGGGCTCTGTGACCACGCGAACGCGACGGACCGTCTTGCCCTCACCCGTGACGCGCTTCATCAACGTCGTCCAGTCATCGAGCCATGAGTAGTCGTCGGGTTCACCACGCTTCCATCGGGCGTACGGCGTGTCCTCGATGGGAGACCCGTAGTCGTCTCGCAGCTCCAGATGGAAGGCATCGCGCTCGAACTGGTTGAACAGCTCGTCACGCTGAGCGGGGCTGATCAGGTCCACTGTCTTCCTCCAGGAGGGCCGTGATCGAGGACTTGGGGACCTCGATGCAGGTCTCATAGTCGGGCATGCGCATCTGGCTCAGGGCTTCAGCGTCGTGCATTTCCGGGCCTTGAAGGACGCAGGTCCCCTGTTCAGTGACGATCTTGATCGGGTCGTTGTACTTCTTGATCTCGCCTGTGGGGAGTCCGTCCTTGGTCAGGTGCTCGAACAGCTCGGTCGGCACCTCGATGACGGTCTGTCCTTCCGGCACGTCGAGCTGCATGAGGAGTTCGTTCGCATACACCTTCCAGCCTTGGATGACGTAGGTGTCCTGGTCGCTGGCGTACAGGGTGGGGCTGTCTCCTGGGGTGGAGTTCTTCCCAAGGAACCGTAGCTGCATGGTTGCTCTCCCGTCCGCTTCCTTGCGCCGGATTGCGCGACATGACGATGGTCGCG
Organism: Streptomyces sp. NPDC051133; assembly: GCF_040682635.1. NCBI lineage: Bacteria > Bacillati > Actinomycetota > Actinomycetes > Kitasatosporales > Streptomycetaceae > Streptomyces > Streptomyces sp. NPDC051133. The sequence goes on along the minus strand of NZ_JBFBBK010000037.1, from coordinate 33,097 downwards.
AGGTCGTTCGAGCCCGTCAATCGGCTTGCTGCAAACTGGAGCAATCTCCTTGGGACTTGGACGCCAGCCCCTCTACGTTCGTCTTCGGACCCAACCTGCTGAGGCAGCACCGAGGGGAGAATCGTGGTGGCCAGCGTGATCCGAGAGCCTGAGACGACCAGAGAACACCTCGAAGTTGACTGGTTCAGGGACACCATCACCGTGATTCAGCTCATGGACCTCTCCCGGTCGACCCGAGCGGACATCGACGCCAGGACGACCGAGTGCATCGGGCACCTGGAAGAACTGTTGGGCGTAGACCTGGGCGCGGACCAGGACGACGAGGTGATGGCGCTGTTCCGTCGGGCGTACAGGCACCTGGACCTGTCCAGCCGCCCGACGCCGGCCACCCCCGCCTACGACGCATTTGCCTATATGCGAGACACGGCGACTGTCACCTTCGAACTGCTGAAGGTCTACGTGATGAAGAACGAGGACCAGGACCAGTGAGCGTCAAAGCCGTACTCCGCTTCGTGAACTACAAGATCACCCGAGACCCCGACGGAGAGAAGACTTGGCGGGCTCGCTGTGTCTCCGGGGACGAGGAGGAGTGCGGAGCCGAGTCCATGGTGTTCGGAAGCGACGACCCCCCTGCTGACTGGATGGCCGAGCACACCGCTACGACTGGGCACCAGCGCTTCCAGCGGATCTACGAGGACTACGCCCTGGTGGAGAAGGCGGAGTAATGGCGAGCCGACCTAGCAGGCCGTTGAGTTGGGGCTGGTGCGTCCTCGGTCGGCACTGGGCGATGGTCGTCTTCATAGGCCCGGTCGAGTCCGACGGTATGAAGGCTCCCGTACACGCCTGTGAAGGCTGCTGCGCGTACATGCGGAACTTCGTCCGCAACTACAACAGGCGCCTAGACAGGCAGCCTGCCTAGAAGCTCCCGCCCATCTGCCTCCCCCGACGGATGGGCGGGGTTCAAGGCCCACCCCCGGCCCTGGGACGTCACGGTCGTGGCCTGGGGTGGGTCAGCAAGTGCGCATCAGATCAGAGGAAGAGAGGACTTCCGAATGACTGTGGCACCCGAAAGGCCCGTCTCCCTGCTTCAGGGCAGCGACTTGGTGTCGCCCGAACTGTTCGTCCGCCTGGTGGACTTCTGCGCCGAGGAGTACGGACACGAGCGCTCGATGGCCGAGCGCATCATGAACGAGGCCCTGGCGTTCATCGACGTCATGGGCAAGACCGGTCACGGCATGTCGCCCTCACAGGTCGTCGATCCCGGCTGGCACACGTTCATGCTCCACACGGAGGAGTACGCCGCCTTCTGCACGGAGCGGTACGGCCGGTTCATCCACCACGCCCCCAAGAGCCGCTACCGGGACAAGGCCACGATGGTCGACGTCGTGTCCAAGATCCGCGCCCACGGCTACGCGGTGGACGAGTCCCTGTGGGGCACCAAGGCCGACTGCAACGAGCCGACGTGCTGCGGCGACGGCCCTTGCTGCTGACGCGGGCCGCTGTCAGTGGCAGTCGCTAGAGTCCGGCCCCGCACAATCCAGGACTCTAAGTAAAAAAGGGAGTTTTCATGGCAACTGCCGAAGCAACCAAGGGCCGGGGACGGGTAACCGTCTTTTCCATGTTCGGGCCCGTCTTCGGCTACGCGAGCACTCTTGTGGATGACCAACAGGTCGCCTACATCGGTCCGCTCACTCCGGCCGTCAATTGGCGGAAGCTCTGGCAGATGGCCGAGCGCTGCCACAATGACGGAGCCTCGGAGACCAGGAAGGCCCAGTGGATCGTCTCGCAGGCGTCCCGTGCGTTCATCTGCGGCAGTGACGTCGTCGTGAAGCTCCCCGACGCCGATTGGGAGATGGAGCCTGGTGGTTGGCTCGTGGAGCTTGGCGACTCCTGGTGCAACCAGGACGTTTTGGTCACCGGCAATCTCACGGTGCCGGACCTCACCGCCGAGCAGATCGCCCCGAAGTTCACCTACTACCCGCAGTACGCGGGATGACGCCCCGACCACTCACGCTCTCGCAAAGGTCAAGCGGCCGAGGCGCCTGGCTCCCGACCACCATTAGATGAAGGGAACTCACCTATGAGGGTAGACCTTCCGACGACAACATCGGGGCCTGATCCGCCGGGCGGTCCTCCACCGGCCCGCCCGCAAGGTGCCCAGCACAAACCCCGCTGAGGCGCCCTCTGGGCATCAGCCTCTGAAGGAGTGAATTAGGCTCCATGACTGCCAATGGGACGCCGCCGTGTCCCGGAGGCCAGAAACCCCCCGCAGTTCGGATGCGGGGGGTTTCTGCATTGTGACGCCTGCCAGAAGTCAGGAAGGCTTTGTTTGCTAGAGCAGTGCGCGGAACGGGTTCTCTTCGAGGGGTTCGGGCTGCTCGGTCACGGAAACCGACGGCCGAACCGACCGCTTCGGTTCCGGCGCAGGCTCCGGACGATAAGCGTCCAGACGCACAACTGTTGCGCGGTTCTGTTCACGCTCCGCGCTGGCCGGCTGCGGCTCAGCGAGACGGGAAGTGTCCCGGTTCCTGTTGCTGTCCGTGCTGGCCGGCTGCGGCACAGAGTCACCGCGGAGTGAGAAAACGGTGGCCGGTCGGCCCGTCTTCCCCGACCGCTCCACAGTCACGACGATTCCGGGCAGCGCCTTGACCTCAGCGGCCGTTGCCCCGACGAACGGGAGAACCTGAGAGGACGTGGCCCGACCGCCGTGCATCTCGATTCGGGCCCGGACCTTGTCCGCCAGACTGAGCGGTTGCCGCTTCACCTTCGGGGAGGTCGCCCCCTTGGTGATGCTTACGGCGTCCTGCACCGATCGGCGAACCAGGGTGAAGGCGGCCGACAGCATCTCTTCCGTGATCTGTTCGGAGCACTCGGACGCTGCCAGGCAGGCAGCCACCCTCAGCGTCTGTTCTGCCGTCCGTTCGATGAATGCGGCCTGTTCTTCCGGCAGTGCCTCACCGAGGATCCGGGCGTACCGCCGTACGATCCGCCACAACGGCCGGGCGTCCTCCCCGAGCGTGATCACACGCGGCCGGGCCGTCGCCCACCCGTAAGCGTCAGCCACGTCTCGGCCATCCACTTCCGGCAGGGTCACCCGGTCGTCATCAAGCATCGGCACGGAAGCGAGCAGGAACGGCAGGATGCGGTTATAGGAGCCGCCCAGAGCATCACTGGCCGCAACGTACTTGGTCCAGTCGGAAGGCGTGATGTGAGCGTGCAGGACCATGGCCGGGTCGCGGACTTCCTGGGGCTCATCCTTGGTGGTGTTGCGGAGAGTTGTGCCGTCCCAAGCAGCGCGGAGCTTGGTCGTGAACGAGGGGTCGCGCTTGACCCGCTTCAGAATCTCGGTCCACTCCTCCTCGCAAACGAACGTCCTCACGTCCCGACCGTGTTCAGTCTCGGAAGTGGCTTCCTGCTGGTCCCACAGGTGTTGCACGAGACTCGCCCCGGAAGTGATCCCGCTGGTTGTGTGGGTGGCCAGGAAACGGCCCAGTGCCTTGTCTACGACGTGATGCGCGGCCCGCAGCGCAGTTCCCTTACCCCTGCCCGTCCCGGCCACCAGGGCGGACCAGATCAGCACAGGGCGAGCGTTTCCACGGGATGACACCTTGACTGAGCCACCGATGGCGGCCGACCAAAACGACAGGGCGGCCACGTACACCCCCACGGGGTCCGCTTCCAGGAACGGGGCGATCCTGCGAACCGCGCGACCGATCGGACCGTAGAGAACGGGGGTGCTCATGCTGCCTGCGCTTTCTGGGAGTTGGTTTGGTTGCGGAGGGAGACGACGGCTCGCCACCGGCCCCCGTCCTTGGTCTGAAAGTTCGGTTCCTTGGCTGACTTCCGCAGCAGGGGGAGCGCGTCTCCCCCGTCCGCCGGAACGATCACAGCGGTACAGCGGGAGACCTTGTCCATCGGGACATGTCGGCGGACAGCGGCCACCGATAGCGGGTCGTTGCTCACGACGCCGGTACGGCGCTTGCCCTTGGGCGTGGTCCAGGTGACCCAGGAACCGGGCGTGCAGTCGCCCTTGGAAGGCTTGCTCCCTGCCCCGTAACCCGTGGCGCTCTTCCAGGCGCTCAGGTCAGTAGGCCGGGGGTGACGGCCGCAGTCAGCGGCCGTCACAGTGGGCGCGGCACTCAGGCCGCTACCGCTTTTCCCTCCGACACTTCCTTGTGCGTCAGTTCGTAGGCGTGCCGCACATGCATCGGGATGCGTCCCTTCGTAGGGACTGTGTAGCCGTTCTCTCGTGCCCACGCGCGTACGGCACGGTTCCGCTCACGCTCGCTCATCCCGGAACGGTCCACCTTGGCAGGTTCCGGAAGCGGGTCACCACCGACCAACTCACCGGACCGAATCGCGTCACGGAACCGGCCGGGCTTCCGCACGTCCATCACAGCAATGGAGCGCTCGGAAGCGCCGCGCAGCTTCGTACCGTTCCGGTCGCCTCCCTCTCCAAGAATCAGCAGAACCGTAGAACTGTCCGCGCGTCCGACTACCTCATAGCCAGCGTTCCGTACCGCGTCACGGGCCGACTCCCAGTCATAGCCAGGCACTTCCCCCGCGATCATCACGGATCGAACCGACGCAGGGTCGGACTCAGCCACGGGGGCCGCTTCCGGCTCCGGCTCCGGCTCCGGCTCCGGCTCCGGCTCCGGCTCCGGCTCCGAGACAGGTTCAACGACCGGTGCGGATTCAGGCTCAGTCGGTGTGACCTCATTCTCAGACGGAGCACCCAACGCATCGCAGAGGTAGCGACCGAATGTGACGTCATGCTCCAAGCACAGGTGCCATGTGTCCTTCCCTAGCGTCAGCGATGACGTGGCCTCTACCTCAGAACCGTCCCGCGCAATGTGAGCATCGCAAAAGGTGTACTCGACCGGGACAAGAACCGTTTTGCGCATGGCGAATAGCCCCCAGGAATAGATAAGGCCGGACAGTAGAAGTCAGTCCGCTGGAATAAGCTCATCAGCGCGACCACCGCTCCACATTTCGTTCCCTGTGAAGCGATGTATCCACCTTATCAAATACGGGCGCGAATTCCGGGAATACCAATAACGTTCCGATAACTTGAATTCCGAGTGACGAGAGAAATCGGAGAGTAATGGAAAGCACATCGTCGCAGGTCAGAGGTATATCTGACGGCCAGTCAGCACCTGGGGGTAATACCTTGAATTCCTTTATGCGGACCCGCCGGGGGCGGGTTTCTGCCACCGCGTTCGCCAATCAAATCCCCAAGCACAGCAGTTCACATCTGGTGGCACACATGACACTTCTTCGGCTGGTGCTCCAGTTCGTCATCCCATGGCTTCACTTTTCCGGTCGCCTGCCAACCGATGTGAATAGCGAACTCCTCGATGCAGGCCGAGCACTGCGGCTCAGACCATGGGCACTCATGACCGGGGCGGTGTATACCGTCGTGGGCTCCAGCCGCTCCCGCCTTGGCCGCTCGTCTGCTCACTCGTCTCCCTCAAAGGCCCAGCCCAGCCGCTTCATGCCGTCAGCGGTCAGGCCAAGGGATGTAGCCAATTGCCGGTATTCGGTCAGATGGTCGCGGGTGGCAGTGCCATCTAGGATCTTGCCGTAATAGGTCAGCATGACCGCCACAGTCGGGACGTAGGACTCATCCCAGCGCGCGGACTGCGGACAGCTCCACCATTGCTGCCATTGCTCGCGTTCGGCCTCAGACCATTCCCGTGCCGAGGGCAGGTCAGGAACAGGAAGCCCGTGGTCGTTCGGCAGCACGTCCAGGCCCTTGTATCGGGAGTGCGGTGAGTTCGGGTTACGCATTTTCGGCATGCTTCCTCCGGGAAAAACGGACAGTCACGGCCGGCTGAGCCGTGTGATCGACAGGTGGTGAGGAAAACCGGGCTCCCGCTGACGAGGGCCCGAACAAATCCAGGATCAGGAACCGGGAAACCGCCGATTCAGCAGCAATTGTCAGGCGGCATCTTCCTCGGGTGGTGCGACGAAGTCTCCGAACTCAGCCCGGTTGCCTCGGTACTGGTCGATCAGGCCCAGATCCTTGGCGCTGTCGAAAGTGAGCCGACCATCCGAAGTGGTCCGCCAGGCGTTCACCTCTTCGCCCAGGGCGCCAGAGAATCCACGCCACTTGGGCCGAGTCAACTCTCCGCCAGTTGTAGCCCACAGAAAGCGGCTGACGCTGCCTGCCAACTGTGCGCGTGCCGCTTCCGCCTTGGCGATTGCGGCCCGGTACTGCTTCAGCGCCCGCTCAGACTGCTCGAACCCCTGGTGAGCCAGCTCCGGCAGTTCCTTCACAATGGCATCCGTTACTGCGGACTCGGCCTGCTCCACAGCACGGGCCAGGGCAGGCTCTACCCGCTCATACTCCTTGATCCTGGAACGGACCTCGGCCAGATACTCATCCCGATCAGGAAGCGGTCGGCCATCGGCTACGGCCTGCATCTCCTGCTCCCTGAGTTCCTTATCAGCCTTCCGCAAGGCGGGAACGTAGTAATCACGTGACGCGCGGCCGTGGCTGTCGTCGATGTACTGGCGAGCACAGTCCGCATTCTCCATTCTGTTCTTGCGGTGGCGTTCCTCCAGCGAGTCGCGCTTGCGGATCAGTTCCAGAGTCTCGTCAGAGAGCTGGAATGCCGACAGGTTAAATCCTCGGTGAATGATGGGCATGGGTCTCCTTGGGTTTCAGTTATGGCCGAACATCAGGTCGTCAAAATGCCCCGCGCGTCGGGCCTGGGCAATCTGCTCCGGCGTCATGCGAGAGAGATCGTCCCGCGTGTATTGTGCGGGCCTGGCCTCCTGCATCGCCTTCAGGATTTCGTCTCGGATCATTGCGCGCATCGGGTCATCATTCATGGTTCTTCTCCTTGGCTATGCGGTGAATCTCGGCAAGCTGAATCGCTCGCGCTGAGTTTTCATCCCCTCCGGCCTGTTCGACCAGGGAAGCAATCGGAATCCTGAGGTGATGAGCAATGACCACAAACGTAGTCAGGCTCGGCTTACGCTCGCCACGTTCCCACTGGTAGACAGCCTGGGTGCTGCAACCGATTCGATCGGCCAGCTCCTTGACGGTGATTCCCAGACTCAGACGTCGAGATTTTCCCTTCTCGGGGTCATACATGATTCCTCCAAGCATTCGAGTGAGTAACAAGAAGAGCAAAATGCCGGGCCCTGGCCGGTTGAGAAGTGACAAAATCCAGTGCCGTCACGCAGGTGACTATCACTCCACTTGGTCTGAATTCTCCTTACTGACTGAGAATCCTTCAGTGAAGAGGGCCGCTTTTGGGGCGGCCCTACACCTCACAAGAGGACAACGCAAGAGAAGACACTGCCCCCCTTACCCCCCACTGTGAATGAGACCAGCAGGAAGCAAGGGAGGAGTGTTTCTCTACGTTGTCCCCCTCACAGGGAGGTATCCGCAGAGCCCCGTAACGACTTGGGAACTGCCCGGCCGCTAAGCCGTGCCAGAGGCACACCGCCGAGTGTGCATGGCCCCAGAGGATCGCTCCTCCACTGCTCTGAATAAATGCGACACAGACAGGGGCCGCCCTGAAGCGGCCCGCTGCTGTCACCTCCCGGTGGTGTTGATCTGGCCCCACAGCTCCCGGTAACCGGATAGGTCCTGCTCCTCCAGGCCCTCGAAGTCATAGACCAGGTTGCGGTTCCTGCCGACCAGCACCCCCCGGCGCTGATCAGCCTTCCTGCGCGTCTTAGCGGCCTTTTGGTGGGCCTGGCAGTGCTTACGTGGGCGCCCGCGCTTTCGTGGCGCCTGAGAGGCGTACAGCGGCTCTCGGCATCCGGGCCATTGGCAGGAATCTGGGGGAGAGCTTCGGCGCTCCACTGTGAAGCCGGACCCGTATTGCTCGCCGGACTCCTCTGCTTGGAGAAGAAGGGAGAGTAGTTCGCCGTAATGATCGGGGCGCTCCCTGCCGGGGCGCTCCTGCATGAGGGATTCCAGGTCTCGACGGTTCAAGTCCGGGTCGAAGCTGGGCAGTGCCGCCACGATGGGAACCCAGCTCAAAGGAACCATTCCGGTATGCGCCGCCGCTATTCGATCAAGTTCCGTCTCTTCCCTCTCCGGCCAGGGGCCCGGCCATGTCTCCCATGTCTCTTCGTCAGCGGCCCCTAGCAGTGCATTCGCACGCCGCTCCAACTCCACCTGTTCGCCTTCGCATAGCGGCAGGATCGTCTTGGTCACGCAGTCCTCTCAGGAAACAAAAAGCCCCCGATTGCCTCGGGGGCGTTCACTTCTCACAGTTCTTCAGTTCTGGCAGTGGGAATGATGATCAGTCCGGATGGCGGTTGTCTGTGCCCGCAGCGCGGGCAGACACGCTGCTTGTCGGGTCGTCATGTTCTCCCAGTTCTCCTCACGCTCCGCGCTGGCCGGCGGAGACGAAGGGTGAGCGGAAGTGTCCGCGACCTCCCTCGAACGCTCCTCCGCTTCTCTGCGCCTCTACACCTCCCAGGGAGGTTCCCAGTCGAAAGGGTCGAAGGGGTCCTCAGTCCCGCGACACCCACTGAACGGCCGCAGCCAAAGTCACTTCGAGCGCAACGAGATTCCGCTGATGGTCCTTGTTGCAGAACGCTGGGTTGCAGCCCGGCACGGAGTGATGGAAAACGCCCCGGCCTGCGTCGGCGTCGGCGTCCGCTCGGGCGATCTCTGCGGGGCTAAGCACTGGCAGCTTCATCAGTTCGCCCCCTGCTCGTCCAGCCAGCGGTCAAGGTCGGTGGGACGACACCGGAGGGACTGACCCACCTTGCGGAAGGGGATGCCCTCCTGGCGCCAGTTGCTGTACACCCACGATCGCGGCTTACGCAGATGCGCCGCCACGTCATCGACCGTCATGAGCTGTCGAATCAATTCATTCACTCCTCTTGGCCGGTGGGTCGCCGTTTCTACCCGTTGCCGTCCGGCCTGCTCTCAGTATGGCTTGAAGCGAACCGTTTGCAGCAAGTTCGGAACGCGTGATGTGTGGCACGCCTCCGAACCTGGTGCAGCATGTTCGGTCTCGGCTATCGTCGACGTTGTGACTACACGAACAGAGGAGAACAGCCCACCGCCGCAGTGGCAGCGCGAGGGCTCAGAGCTGGTCTGGAAGCGCACCTACGGACCATGGCTGGTCATTGCACGTTGCCCGGTCCATGCGCCCTTCAACGGGCCCTCACAGCTGTCCATCCGGCTGGCCGTTGGCGGGGACGCTGAAGAGATCGAACGCGGCATGAACCAGGCCCTGGAAACGGACGGCATCCCGGCATCCCTGCTCCGGCAGATCCCCCTTGCGGAGATCAAGGCTCAGGCCCGCGCGGCTCTGGCCAGTCAGGAGGATCGAGCGATGAACGAGCCGTGGCCTGTTCCGGCGCGTTGTCGCACTGAACAGGACTACACGCTTCTCGTCGCCGAACTGGACCGGATGAGGGCCACAGGGACGACAGCCCCACAGGGGGAGTTGGCGGCACGCCTGGGCGTCGGCAAGGCCACCTTGTCTGAGCGCGTCAAGCGCGCCAAGGAATTGGATCTGTGGGATGGAAAGCAGCTCACGGACAAGGCGATGTCGATCCTCAACGACTGGTTGACCAGTAACAGGAAGGAGCAGTAACGCCGGTGGCGAAGCGCGGTAACGGGCTCGGGGGGACTCCGGTGGAGATCCCGCGCAAGGGTAGACCGAACACCTGGGGCGTGCGCACCCCGCTCCATTTCAACAAGGCGACAGGGCAGAAGGAGCGCTACTGGATCGGTCGGGAGTACCCGACCAAGACCGCAGCAGAGAAGGCGCTGCGGGAGTGGCACAGCAACTACGAGGCGGGCAAGATCGCGGCCCGCTCTGACATGAAGCTGGGTGACTGGCTCGACAAGTGGCTGTCGAATCTCAGGAAGGAGGGGACGACCGTGGCCGGGTACGAGACGAAGATCCGTCTGCACATCAAGCCGCACATCGGCAGCGTCAAGCTGTGTGAGGTCACCGACGACACGCTTGATGATCTGTACCGGCTGCTGGAGACGGCCCCGTGCCCGACCAACAAGGGCAAGCCGCTCGGTGCAAAGAGCGTCCGGCACGTCCACAACATCCTGTCCGGCGCTCTTGGGGCTGCTGTGCCCAAGCTGATCCCCGCCAACCCGGCAGCGACTGCGCACCCGCCCACGTCGCGGGAGATACGGGCGCAGGAACAGAAGTACCCCACCGTGGACGACGGCCAGACGGCCCGCTTTCTGGCAACCGTCTGGGAGCCCTGCGGGAACCGGGCCTGTGACGGTGGTCTGGCCCATCACTGCCTCCGGGACGCTCCGCTGTGGACCGTCTACGCCGCGACCGGTGTGCGGCGCAGTGAGGCACTGGGGATGAAGTGGTCCCTCGTCCACTGGGAAGAGGGGGCCATCGAACTGGGCTGGGTCGTGGTCGAGGAGGGCAACACCTACCGCCTCCGGAAGCTGACCAAGGATGGTGACGACAACGCGCTGATCTACGTGGACCAGAGCGTCATGAACGTTCTGAAGTGGCAGAAGGAGCGGCAGGACGCCGAGCGTGCACGTCTCGGCTCCGCCTGGGTCGATCATGACCTTGTGTTCGCCCGTGACGGCTTCAAGCTCTACCGGGGCGAGGCCGGAGGCCCCCAGGACCCGGAGAAGGTATCCGCCCGCTGGCGGACCCTGCGAACGCGGCTGAAGCTCCCCGAGGAGTTCCGTATCCACGACTGGAGGCACAGCAAGGTCACGAACGATCTGGAGGCCGGAGAGAACCCGGTAGAGGTCTCCGCGAACGTCCGGCACCACTCGCCGGGCTACACCATGGCCAAGTACGGCCACTCTCGTAAGGACGGAGCGCGGAAGCTCGCCGCCTCCGGTGCTGGCCGACTCGGCCTGTCATCCCTGGTCTGACCTGGGAAGTCTCCAGGCTGTTGGTCACGTGGTTGGTCACGCCACAGTCGGAGAAACAGAAAAACCCCAGGTGAACTGGGGTCTCTGCTGGTGTCCGAGGGGGGACTTGAACCCCCACGCCCGATAAAGGGCACTAGCACCTCAAGCTAGCGCGTCTGCCATTCCGCCACCCGGACAAGGTGTCTGCCGCCTTGCGCGGGGCGTTCCCCGCGGCGACATGGACAACAATACCAAGGTTTCGGAGTGCGTTTCACCTGCGTATTCCGTCCCCGGGCGGCGACCGGGGCGCCGCGGGGCACCCCGGCCGGGGCTCGTACGAACGGTGACGGAACGATCGCGGTGTGCCGTGTGCGCGGGTCAGGGCATGAGCTGGTACTCCGGGAAGTTGCCGGGCAGGCGCTCCCCCGCCGGGCCCTGGGTGACGGCCCGCACCAGCAGCTCCCCGCCCACGAAGGCCCCGCGCCACGAGGCGCCGAAGCCGCCGAACAGTTCGTCGCGGTCGCCGCGGGAGCGGGGCTTGCCGTGACCGGTCTTGAAGGCGCGGATCTGCGGTGCCAGCCGCTCGAACGTGGCTCTGTCGTCCGTCGAGAGGGTGGCGACGAGAGCGCCGTTCGACGCGTTCATGGCGGCCAGCAGTTCCGCCTCCGTGTCGACCAGGACGATGGTGTCGACCGGGCCGAAGGGTTCCGCGTGGTGGAGCGGGGAGGAGCGGGGCGGGTCGAGAAGGGTGACGGGCTGGACGTAGGCCGACGTGTCCTGGCCGGGCAGAAAGCGGGCGTCGGCCGGGTCGCCGCGGTGGAGGGGGACGGCGCCTCGGTCGACGGCCTCGGCCACCTGGTCGCGCAGTTCCTTCGCCTTGGCCGCGTTGATCAGCGGACCGAAGTCCAGCACCGGGCACGGGTCGTCCTCGTGCTCCACCGCCAGGGGGTGGCCGACCCGGACCGCACGTACCGCCGGCAGGTAGGCCGCGAGGAACGCGTCGAAGAGGCCGCGCTGGACCACGAAGCGGGGGTAGGCCGTGCAGCGCTGTTTGCCGTAGTCGAAGAGCTTGGGGACGACCGCGGTGAGCGCGTCCCAGTCCGAGTACTTCCAGATGCCCCAGGTGTTCAGGCCCTCCTGTTCCAGGACGTGCCGCTTGCCGAGGTCGGCGACGGCCGTGGCCACCGCCGCGCCGGTGTCACGACCGCCGACGAAGGAGACGCAGCCGATCTCGGGCGCCCGCACCAGTGCCGGGGACAGCTCGCCGCCGCTGCCGCTTAACAGGGTGACGGGCACCCCCTCGCGGGCGGCGAGCGCGCAGGCGAGGGTCAGGCAGGCGACACCGCCGTCGGTCGGGGTCTTCGCGATGACCGCGTTGCCCGCGAGCGCCTGCACCAGCAGCGCGTGCGCGAGGACGCTCATCGGGTAGTTCCAGCTCGCGATGTTGGACACCGGGCCGTCCAGCGGCGCCCGGCCGGCGATCATCGGCTCGATGCCGTCCACGTACCAGCGGACCCCGTCGATGGCCCGGTCGACGTCCGCCTGGGCGAGCCGCCAGGGCTTGCCGATCTCCCAGACGAGCAGCAGCGCCAGGAGTTCACGGTGTTCGGTGAGGGCGTCGAGGGTGGCGGCGACCCGCGCCCGGCGCTCGGCCAGCGGGACGTGCCGCCAGGCGCGGTGCTGGTCGAGCGAGGCCCGTACGGCCTGCCGGGCGACGGCCCGGTCCAGCCGGGGCGGGCCCGCGACCGGGCTGCCGTCGACCGGGCTGGTCGCGGGCAGCACCCGGCCGTCCGCGTGCCAGGCGGCGTCCCAGAGGTTGAGGACACGGTCGTCCCGGAAGGCTTCGGGCGCGGCGGCGAGACAGCGCTGCCAGGCCTGGGACCAGGACGTTTTGGCTTTGAGGGTGAGGGTGGATGCCATTCGGTTGCTCCGCTCTCGGTGCACGGACGAGAGAAACGAGGGAAGGCAAGGGGCCCCGGGGGGCCTTGCCCTGGCAGGTGGGATGCCTCCTCGGTGGGGCGAGGTGCTTGCGGGGTGGTGAAGTTACCGACGGGTCACGAAAGCCGACAGTCACCGTGCGCCGACTATGAGTGAAGTCACTGTGTGCGGGCCAGGTGGGCGAGGACGAGTTCCGCCGTCTCGGTCGGGGTCCTGCCGACCGACACCGGCCGCCTCCAGCGCCCCCTGCTTCGCCCGCGCCGTACCGTACGAGCCGGAGACGATCGCGCCCGCGTGCCCCATGGTCCGGCCCTCGGGAGCGGTGAAGCCGGCGATGTAGCCGACGACCGGCTTGGTGACGTGGTCGCGGATGTAGGCGGCGGCCCGCTCCTCCGCGTCGCCGCCGATCTCCCCGATGAGGACGACGAGTTCGGTGTCGGGGTCGTCCTCGAAGGCGGCCAGGCAGTCGATGTGGGACGTTCCGACGACCGGGTCCCCGCCGATGCCGACGCATGTCGAGAAGCCGATGTCGCGCAGCTCGTACCTGAGTTGGTACGTGAGCGTGCCCGACTTGGAGACCAGGCCGACGGAGCCGGGTTTGGTGATGTCGGCGGGGATGATGCCGGCGACGGCCTGGCCGGGGGTGATCAGGCCGGGGCAGTTCGGGCCGATGATCCGGGTGGCCCCGCCGCCTCGCGTAGGCGGTGAAGGCGACCGTGACCGGGACGGCGGAGGGCGGTCCGCGACGACGGCGCAGCCGCGGCCGACGCCCTGACCGGTGCCCCGGGTACCCCCTCTACGATCGGCTCACCGATCACCGGAGGGGGAACACCGCATGCACACCACGCCGTCGGCCACGGCGGCCGAGGAGCCGGGACGCCGGGTCACCACCCTGGAACTCTTCTTCGACCTGGTCTTCGTCTTCGTGCTCACCCAGCTGACCGTGCTGCTCGCGCACGACCTGACCCTTGCCACCGCCGGCCGGGTGACGCTGATCCTCGTCGTGCTGTTCTGGATGTACGGCGCCTACGCCTATCTCACCAACCAGGTGCCGCCCGACCGCCCTTCGCGGCGGCTGCTGCTGATGCTCGGCATGGGCGCCTTCCTGGTGTGCGCGCTGGCGATTCCGCGGGTGTTCGAGGACACCGGCGTGGTCTTCGGGCTGGGCTTCCTGGGTGCCGTGGTGGTGCACACCGCGCTGTACACGCGCAGCCACGGCTGGGACTCCCTCTGGTACGGCGTCACCAACGCGCTGGCCGCCCTGGCGGTGACCGGGGCCGGCCTGGTGAACGGGCTCGCCGCGGACGGGCTGTGGCTGCTCGCGATCGTCCTGCAGGTGGTCACGCCGGTCGTGGCCGAGCACGGGCCGGGCCGCAGGGACGGTCGGAGTCCCGCGACGCTGCGGATGCAGCTGGGCGCCCTGGACCCGGCCCACTTCGTGGAGCGGCACGGGCTGTTGCTGATCATCGCGTTCGGCGAGTCCGTGATCTCCATCGGCGTCGGCATCGGGGACCTGCCGCTCACCCCGGGTCTGTCCGCCGGCGCGTTCCTGGCGCTGGCGCTGGCGGTCGCGCTGTGGTGGACGTACTTCGTGCGGGACGAGGAGGCGGCCGAGGCCGCGTTCCGGGCGACGCCGCCGCACGCACGCTGGCGCCTGGCGATGAACGCCTACTACTACGCCTTCCTGCCGATGCTGCTGGGCATCGCCTTCCTCGCGGCGGGCATCAAGACGACCCTCGGTCATCTCGCAGAACACCCCGGCCCGGGGCCCGCGTTGACGCTGGCGGGCGGAGTGGCGCTGTTCCTGGCGGGTGACGTGGCGTTCCGGTCGGCGCTGGCGCTGCGTCCGGTCCGCCACCGGGCGGTCGGCGCCGCGCTCGCCCTGGCCACGGCCGCCCCCGCGGTGCGCCTGCCCGCCTACGGTGAACTGCTGCTCCTGGTCGCGGTGTTGGTGGGGATGCTGACGGTGGAGTCCCGGGCGTGCGTAACGGCAATGGCACCGGCACCGGCGGAGGCCGAAACGTCCGCCGGCTGAGGGAGGGCCGGACCCGACGGGGACTTGAGGGGGCCGCTGCCGGGGGCCGCCGCCGTCAGGACGCCTTGCGGTGGTGGTAGGAGTGGCGGGTGTGCTCGGTGTGCTCGCGCATCAACCGGGAGGCCAACTGCTCGTCGTGGTCACTGATCGCCTGGACCAGGTCCGCGTGCTCGGTCCAGGCGGTCCCGCCCCGCAGACGTGCCACAGGGGTGTAGTACCAACGGACCCGACGGTCGACCTGGGCGGCCAGTTCGGCGAGAACCGCGTTGCCGGCCAGCTCCATGACCTTGGCGTGGAAGGCGGCGTTCAGCGCGACGGCCCGGGTGACGTCGTCGGCGGCCACGGCCAGCCGGCCCTGCTCCACGATGTCGTAGAGCGCGTCGACACCCTCCTTGCCCGTGTGCAGCGCCGCCAGCCGGGCCGCCTCCGCCTCCAGCAGGGTGCGCACCGTGAGCAGCTGGTCGGCCTCCTCCTCGGTCGGCTCGTGCACGAACGCGCCCTGCGCGGGCCGCAGATCGACCCAGCCCTCGGTGTTGAGCCGCTGCAACGCCTCGCGCACCGGCTGCCGGGAGACGCCGAGATGCCCGGCGAGTTCACTCTCGACCAGGTGCTGGCCCGGCTGCAGGGCGCGGGTGGTGATGAGTTCGAGGAGCGCCTCGTAGACGCGTTCGCGCAGCGGCCCGGGGCGTTCCAGCTTCGGCACCGCCCCCTGCGGCAGTCCGGTCGACAACATCACGGTCCCCCTCCTGGACAGGTGTGGCGCGTGGACGCCGGACACCGCCCAGTATCGATTGTTTTTCGTCTACAGCCTACGGTGCACAGAATCCACGCTACCGGTATGCAGAATCCGGTCTGCGGTACACGGAATGCAGGCTGGTCGTACACAGGATCCGGTCGGTCGGATCCTGTCGGCCCGAGCCGCCGGCCGATCCGCTGAGCAGCCTCAGGGGCACCGTACGACCTGCCCGGCGTACGACAGATTGCCGCCGAACCCGAACAGCAGCACCGGATCGCCGCCGGAGAGCGCTCCCTGCTCCAGAAGCTTGGAGAAGGCGAGCGGGATGCTCGCGGCGGAGGTGTTGCCGGATCGGGTGACATCGCGGGCGACCACGGCGTTGACGGCACCGAGCTTCTGCGCCAGCGGCTCGATGATGCGCAGGTTGGCCTGGTGCAGGACGACCCCGGCGAGTTCCTCGGGGGCCACGCCGGCCTTCTCGCAGACGCGGCGGGCGATGGCCGGCAGCCGGGTGGTGGCCCAGCGGTAGACGCTCTGCCCCTCCTGCGCGAACCGCGGCGGCGTGCCCTCGATCCGCACGGCGTTCCCCATCTCCGGCACCGACCCCCACAGCACCGGCCCGATCCCGGCTTCCTGCCCCGGCGGGCAGGCCTCGACGACGGCGGCCCCGGCGCCGTCGCCGACCAGGACGCAGGTGGAGCGGTCGGTCCAGTCGGTGACGTCGGACATCTTGTCGGCGCCGATGACCAAGGCCCGGGTGGCCGCTCCGGCGCGGACGGTGTGGTCGGCGGTGGCCAGCGCGTGGGTGAACCCGGCGCACACCACGTTGATGTCCATGGCGGCCGGCTGCGGGATGCCGAGGCGTGCCGCGACGCGGGCGGCGGTGTTCGGGGAGCGGTCGATCGCGGTGGAGGTGGCGACGAGGACCAGGTCGATGTCCGCGGGGGTCAGTCCGGCGGCGGCGAGGGCCTTGGCGGCGGCGTGCGCGGCCAGCTCGTCGACCGGTTCGTCGGGTCCGGCGATGTGCCGGGTGTGGATGCCGACGCGGCTGCGGATCCACTCGTCGCTCGTGTCGACCATGTCCGCCAGGTCTTCGTTGGTGAGCACTCTGGCGGGCTGGTAGTGACCGATGGCGGCGATGCGCGAGCCGTTCATGTCGGGAGATCCCCCTCGTGGCCGTGGGTAGCGGGATCCATCAGTCTGATCAGTGACTCGCGGGTACGACGGCAGGCGATGCCACAGGAATCGGGTGCCGGGATTGTCGGCTCCGGTCAGATACGGGGAGCGTGGTTCGGTTCGGACCCCTTGAGGGTCGACTGCATACTGCAGACAATATTTCGTCGACGGGATTCAGCCGACCGTCTCGCCAGTCGCACCGGCCCCTCCCCCACCTCCCCGGTGTCCCTCCAACCGAACGGAGCAGAACCGGGTGGGCGCGTGCCGCGGAGTGGGCTGCAGCCTCACGCTCCATGTGCAGGACAATGAGATCGTGAAGGTCGGTCACCTCGCCGCACGACAAACCGGTGACCACACGGCAATCTCTGCATCAAGGGCCGTTTCGGCTACCAGCACGTACAGAACCGGGGCTGATCAGAACATGGGACGAGTCACGGAACGCCGTAAGGTCCTGCGCATCCGGGACGGGGCGGTCTCCACCCGGCCGGACACGCTCGTCGCCGAGGAACCCCTCGAGATCCGGCTGAACGGCAAGCCTCTCGCGATCACCATGCGCACACCGGGGGACGACTTCGCGCTGGCGGCGGGGTTCCTGGTGAGTGAGGGTGTCCTGGCCACCGCATCCGATCTGCAGAATATTGTCTACTGTGCGGGGGCGACCGTAGACGGTTCCAACACCTACAACGTGGTCGACGTGAAGACCGCGCCGGACGTCAGCCTGCCGGACTTCACCCTGGAGCGGAACGTCTACACGTCCTCCTCGTGCGGGCTGTGCGGAAAGGCCAGCCTGGACGCCGTCCGTACCACCACGCGCTGGCCGATCGCCGACACGCCCGCTCTCCGGGTCACGCCCGAGCTGCTGGCGAGCCTTCCGGACCGGCTGCGGGCGGCCCAGCGGGTGTTCGACCGGACCGGGGGCCTGCATGCGGCGGCCCTGTTCACCGAGGACGGGGAGCTGGTGGACATACGGGAGGACGTGGGCCGGCACAACGCGGTGGACAAGCTGGTCGGCCGGGCGCTGCAGAGCGACGGCCTGCCGCTGTCGCGGGCGATCCTGCTCGTCTCCGGCCGCGCCTCGTTCGAGCTGGCGCAGAAGGCGGTGATGGCCGGGATACCGGTGCTGGCGGCGGTGTCGGCGCCGTCGTCGCTGGCCGTGGACCTGGCGGCGGAGACCGGTCTGACGCTGGTGGGTTTCCTGCGGGGCGGGTCGATGAACGTGTACGCGGGCGAGGACCGTATCGCCCTGCGGGAGGCGGTCGCCGAGGGCTGACCGCTCCCCCGCGGCGCGGCGGCGGGGTCCCGGCCGGCGGGAGCGCCCCCTGCGCGGCGGGGCCCCGCGTCAGCTCGCGAACCGCACCTCTTTCGCCGCCAGCACCGTTCCGAGCCGGGGGAAGTCCAGCCGGACGGACGCCTCGTGCTCGGCCGCGGTGAGCGCGGCCATGGCGTCCTCGGCGAAGACCAGGTCGTAGCCGAGGTCGGCGGCGGCGCGGGCGGTGGACTCCACTCCGAGGTTGGTGGCGATGCCGCCGAACACCAGGGTGGTGACGCCGCGTTCGCGCAGGTGCGCGTCCAGCCCGGTGCCGTGGAAGCCGCCGATGGTGCGCTTGACGACCTCGAGGTCCCCGCCGTGGAGCAGCCCCGGCACGAGTCCGCTGCCGGGCGGCTGTTCGGCGACCGAGGGCCGCTCGACCCGCACGAGCACGACCGGTGCCCCGGCGGCGCGGAAGACGGACGCCAATTCCTCGGCGGCCGCCAGGACTTCGGTTCCGTCGCGGGGTTCCAGTGGCAGCGCGACGATGCGTTCCATCAGGTCGACGAGGATCAGGGCGGTGTGCTGCGGATCGAGCACGGGAGCTGCGGTCATGACGGAACGTTAACCGCCGTCAGCCGTCCGTGCCGGAAATCCGGATCAACAGGGCCATGAATTGGTCGCGTTCGGCGTTCGTGAGGGGGGCGAGCAGTTCGTCGTTGGCCGCACGGGCCGCCGTCTCGCAGCGGGCAAGGAGGCGGGTGCCGTCGCCGGTGAGGGAGACCGCGTTCTTGCGCCGGTCGCGGGGGTCGGGGGCGCGGACGACGAGGCCCGCGGCCTGCAGGTCGTTGAGGATGCCGACCACGTCCTTGGGGTCGAGGCTCACGCTGCGGCCGAGGTCGGCCTGGGCGACGGGGGCGAGGTCGCGGACGGCGGAGAGCACCACGTGGTGCCACATCTTCAGCCCTTCGACGGCGAGAGCGTCGGCGACCAGGGCGCGGCCTCGTGCGGCGGCCCGGCCGAGGAGCCAGCTGGGCAGGGTGCGGATCGCGGGCAGGGGTGCTTCGGCCATGACGGCAGCCTAGCCGAGAACCATTGGACTTCCCCACGATCATCTTCTATCGTTGGGACTCCCAACGAATTGGCCGACGAATTCGTCGGGATTCCCCATGACTGGCTCCCGGGGCATGGTCCCCGGTCAGGAGGTTGCGATGCGTCGTGTCCGGTACGAGTCCACCGGCGGGCCGCTGTTCATGGAAGAGGCACCGGTCCCCGAGCCCGGCCCGGGCGAGCTGCTGGTGCGCTGTGCCGCGGCCGGGGTCACCCTGCCCGTGGTCCGCAAGGTCACCGAGGCCGCCGAGCCGATCGCGCTGGGCGGTGAACTCGCGGGGGAGGTGGTCGCGGTGGGCGAGGGGGTGAGCCGGTTCCGGGCCGGCGACCTGGTGACCGGGATGTGCTTCGGGCAC
This sequence comes from Streptomyces sp. NPDC051133, assembly GCF_040682635.1. Taxonomy (NCBI): domain Bacteria; kingdom Bacillati; phylum Actinomycetota; class Actinomycetes; order Kitasatosporales; family Streptomycetaceae; genus Streptomyces; species Streptomyces sp. NPDC051133. The sequence goes on along the minus strand of NZ_JBFBBK010000037.1, from coordinate 13,663 downwards.
GGATACGCCGACTTCGCCGTACTGAACGAGGCCATGACCTCCCCCGTACCCGAGGGCGCCGATGCCCTCGACGCGGTCGCGCTGGTGCGCAGCGGGCTGGTCGCGTACGGCGCGCTGGAGGCGGCCCGGCTCGCGCCGGGCGAGTCCGTGCTGGTCACGGCGGCGGCCAGCGGTGTCGGGCATCTCGCGGTGCAGCTGGCGCGGGCGCGGGGTGCGCGGCGGGTGATCGGGGCGGTGTCGGATCCGGCGAAGGCGGATTTCGTCCGCTCTCTGGGCGCGGACGACTGCATACAGTATGGCGACGACAGCTGGGGAGATCCCGTCGACTGTGTACTGGATGCCGTCGGCGGTGATCTGCTCACCCCCGCCCTCGCCGCCCTCGCCCCCCACGGCCGGCTCGTCGCCTACAGCTCGGGCGGCGGCACGATCCAGGCGTACGACCTGCTGGTCGGCGCCAAGTCGGTGATCGGTTTCCAGATGGCGCTCATCGCCCGCGGCCGGCCGGAGCTGTACGAGCAGTGGCGGCAGGAGCTGTGGCGGCTGTTCGCCGAGGGTGCCGTGAAGCCCGCCGTGCACGGGGAGTTCGCCCTGGAGGAGGCGGCGCAGGCGCACGCGGTGATCGAGACGCGCGCCAACCTCGGCAAGGTCGTCCTGCGCCCGTAAGTGCCTGCACGGTCCTTGTGAGGCGCCGGTGGTCCAACTACCTTCGATGGAGCGCACGTTGGACGTGGGATGTCCGGATGTCCAGATGTCCGGCCGACGAAGGGCAGGTCGCACCGTGCCGTCAGGTCTTCGCGCCCGTCTCAGATCCGCACGCACCGCCGCCGCCCTCCTCGGGGCCGCGCTGCTCGCCCCGTTCGTCCCCGCCCATCCAGCGCACGCCCAGCCGGTGCACGCCCAGCCGGTGCACGCCCAGCCGGTGCACGCCCAGCCGGTGCAGGCCCCTCCGGCGCCGACTCGATCGGCACCCGCCCGGTCGACGCACGACCCATCGGCGGCGGGCTCCGCCGAGTTCGAGCAGCAGGTCCTCTTCAAGGCCTCCCAGGACCCCGGCTACGCCTGCTTCCGCATCCCAGCCGTCGTACGCACGACCGACGGCACACTGCTGGCGTTCGCCGAGGGCCGGGTCCTCAACTGCGGGGACGCCGCCGACATCGACATCGTGCTCAAGCGCTCCACCGACGGCGGCCGCACCTGGGGCCCGTTGCAGGTGGTCAACGAGGGCGACGGCGACACGCACGGCAACCCGGCACCGATCGTGGACCGCGTCACCGGCCGGATCTGGCTGGCCGAGACGTACAACACGGGCCGCACCGACAGCGCCAGTTGCTCGGTCCCCTGCGACCGCACCCCGCATCTGCAGTACAGCGACGACGACGGTACGACCTGGTCCGAGCCGCGCGACCTGAGCCCGGAGATCCTGCCCGCCGACTGGAACTCCTGGTACGCGACCGGGCCGGTGCACGGTATCCAGCTCACCCGTGGCCGGTACGCGGGGCGGCTGGTCTTCGGCGTCAACACCGAGAAGTGGGACGGCAGTCGGGTCACCGCCAACCACGCGGCGCTCATCGTGAGCGACGACCACGGCGGCCACTGGCGGATCGGCGCCACCGACACCTGGCCCATCGCCGCCGACGGCACCTTCCGCCAGAAGCCCTCCGAACTCACCCTCGCCGAGCGGACCGACGGTTCGGTCCTGGTCAGCGGCCGGGAGCAGGACGGCACCGACCTCGGCCACCGCACCCAGGCCGTCAGCCGCGACGGCGGCAGCAGCTTCACCGCGCCCTTCCACGACCTGCCCGGCCTGTACGCCCCGATGGTGCAGGGCTCGATGCTGCGCCTCGGCGACCGCATCCTGCTCGCCTGCCCCGGCGACCCCGACCGGCGGCGCACGATGATGATCCGCTCCTCCTACGACGGGGGCCGCACCTGGGACAGCGTGGACCGGGGCACGGTCGTCACCACGGACTGGTCCGGCTATTCCGACCTGGTGCGCGCCGACGGGGACACGATCGGCCTGATGTACGAGGGCGGCGCGGTGGACGCGCGCGACGAGATCCGGTTCGCCCGCTTCACCGAGGACTGGCTCGCCCCGCGCCGCGGCCCCGATCCGGTCACCGCGGACCTGGCCCCGCACGCCCGCCCGGCCGCGGTGCTGGGCGACGCACAGGAGACGGACGGCGTCTTCGGCGGGGCGCTGGAGTTCGACGGCACCGACGACGCCGTACGCCTGCCGTACCGCGACGAGCTGCCCCTCGGCACGAAGGACTTCACGGCGTCCCTCTGGTTCCGGTACAGCGCCACGACCGGGGAGCAGCCGCTGCTGTGGATGGGCGGGATCGGTACCAGCCAGCCGCAGGTGTGGGTGCGTGGCGAGCCGGCGAACAACCGGATACAGGGGCTGATCACCGTACGCAACGGTGCGGCGGCCCCGCAGACCGCATACGTTCGTACGGATACCGCATACAACGACGGCCAGTGGCACCACCTGGTCCTGCGCCGTGGTGACGGCCGGCTGTCGTTGACCGTCGACGGTATGCAGTCGTCCGTCGCCGATGTGCCGGGCTCCGTCAGCCGCAACTCCCCCTTCGGGGTCCACGTCGGTCAGCGCATGGACAGCCGTGCCTTCTTCACCGGCGCCCTCGACGAGGTGCACGTGTGGGACCGGGCACTGAGCGACGCGGAGCTGGCGGACCCGAAGGCGCTGCGGTCACCGAAGGACACGGTTGTGTGGCTGCCCCTGGACCGGGTGAGCGGCTGACTCCCCGGCGCTGCCGGCGGTCTCCTCGAGATCGTGGGAGCGGCGCTTGGCGATGACCGCGCAGACCATCAGCTGCATCTGGTGGAAGAGCATCAGCGGCAGCACGGCGAGGGAGGCGTGGGCGCCGAACAGGACGCTCGCCATGGGCAGCCCGGAGGCGAGGGACTTCTTCGACCCGGCGAACTGGATGGCGATCCGGTCCTCCCGGTTGAAGCCGAGCCCCTTGCCGCCGTACCAGGTCAGCAGGAGCATCACGGCGAGCAGGACGGCCTCGACGGCGAGCAGCCCGGCGAGCCGTACGGGGCTGACCTGGTGCCAGATGCCCTGGTTCATGCCCTCGCTGAAGGCGGTGTAGACGACCAGCAGGATCGAGCCGCGGTCGACCAGTCCGAGCACTTTCTTGTGCCGGGCGACGAAGCCGCCGATCCAGCGGCGCAGTACCTGACCGGCGAGGAAGGGCACGAGCAGCTGGAGCACGATCTTGACCAGGGAGTCGGCGGAGAATCCGCCCCCGCTGCCGCCGAGCAGCCCGGCCGCGAGCAGCGGGGTGACGACGATGCCGACCAGGGAGGAGAAGGAGCCCGCACAGATCGCCGCAGGCACGTTTCCGCGGGCGATCGAGGTGAAGGCGATGGACGACTGGATCGTCGACGGCACCAGCGTCAGGAACAGCAGGCCTTGGTAGAGCGGCTGGGTCAGCAGCACCGGCACCAGCCCGCGGGCGGCCAGCCCGAACACCGGGAACAGCACGAAGGTGCAGGCCAGCACGGTGACGTGGAGCCGCCAGTGGCGCAGGCCGTCCAACGCCTCCCGGGTGGAGAGACGAGCGCCGTAGAGGAAGAAGAGGAAGGCGATCGCGGCCGTGGAGGCGCCCGAGGCGACGTCGGCGGCGGCGCCCTGGGCCGGGAGGAGTGCCGCGAGGCCCACCGTCCCGAGCAGCAGGACGATGTACGGGTCGATCGGCATCCAACTCGGCCAGCGCAGGCGTTTCACGGTGCTCCGTTTGCTGTGCGGGGTCTGTGCGGGTGTCTGTGGGTAGTGGGGTGCGTGCGGGGCTTCCGCGTCCGCAGGTGGTTCTCCGGGGGCTCTGCGAGGGCCGTGCGGCCTCGCTCACCAGGCCCGCAGGGCCCCTGTCCATCGTCCTCCACCACCCGCCGATCGGGAATCCCGCATACCACTCTGACTGTCATCACGTTCTACGATGACCGGCGCTAGGCTGGCAGCCGTGTACGACCCGACGCACTTGCGCACCTTCCTCGCGGTGGCCCAGACGCTCAGCTTCACGCAGGCGGCCCGGCGGCTCGGCCTGCGCCAGTCCACGGTGAGCCAGCACGTGCGCCGGCTGGAGGACGCGGCCGGCCGGCAGCTCTTCTCGCGGGACACCCACTCGGTGGAGCTGACCGAGGACGGCGAGGCGATGCTGGGCTTCGCCCGCCGGATCCTGGAGGTGCACGAGCAGGCGACGGCCTTCTTCACCGGCACGCGCGTGCGGGGACGGCTGCGCTTCGGCGCCTCGGAGGACTTCGTCCTCACCCGGCTGCCGGAGATCCTGGAGGGCTTCCGCTACGACCATCCGGAGGTCGATCTGGAGCTGACGGTGGAGCTGTCCGGCACCCTGCACGAGCAGCTGGCCGCCGGAAAGCTCGACCTGGTGCTCGCGAAGCGGCGCCCGGAGGATCCGCGTGGCGCGCTGGTCTGGCGCGACGACCTGGTGTGGATCGGTGCGGAACGGCTGCGCCTGGACGCCGACCGGCCCGTGCCGCTGATCGTGTATCCGCCGCCGGGCATCACCCGGGCGCGCGCCCTGGAGGCGCTGGAGAGCGAGGGCCGTGACTGGCGGATCGTGTGCACGAGCGGCAGCCTCAACGGCCTGATCGCGGCGGCTCGCGCGGGGCTCGGCGTGATGGCCCACGCGCGCCGGCTGATCCCGCCCGGCCTGTTCCGTCTCCCGGACCGTTCCGGCCTGCCCGAACTGGGCAAGGTCGACTTCGTCCTCGTCCACGGCCGCCGCCGCGGCGCGGCGGAGGGCGCCGCGAACGCGCTGGCGGCGGCGATCCTGGCGGGCGGGGAGCGGCTGCAGCGACGGGGCGGCTGAAGGACGCCCGGTCCGGCCGTCGGCAGGGCACCGGTCGGACCGGCCGTGCGGTCCGCCGTCACGGGAGCGGGATGGTCTCCGCGCTCCCCGCTCCCCAGCCCCGCACGGGCACGGGCACGGGCACAAGCACGGGCACGGCCGGGGCGGTCACGGCCGTGACGGGCACGGCCGCCCCGAGCGAGGTCCTCGTGCGCATCGGCCGGGTCACGCCGGACGAGGCCCTCCGGCCGGTGCAGGGCCGGTGCACGACCGGTGCAGGAGGAAGTCGTGCCGCCCCCGGCCGAGCGGTCCGCCGTCAAGGCGCGTGTCCGGGGGCGGGGGCGGGGCCCTAAGGGCCGGTCCGCGCGGGCCTTCCGGTGCGTGGCCGAGGGGTCTCGGGCGGTAATCGGCCCGTACAGATTCGGTGGAGATTACGGCCCCGAAACTTACTGACCCGTCAGTATTGTGTCCGGCCCTTCCCCATGTGCGGGCATTTTCCGGTCACGGTCCGCGAGAAACGTGAGGTTTGCTCGGTTTCCTACCCCCTCCCGCCCGGAGACGGCGTGGGGTAGCTTTCACCGCGCTGTGCCGAGCATCACGGGCGTGACCATGCAGCGAGGATCCGGGAGCGAGGTTTGCGCGAGTTCACCAACCCGCCGTTGGCGTCGGGGCCGCCGGTGGGCGGTCTGGCCGACTCCGTCTTCGAGCATGCCCGGGCGGACCCCACACACGTCGCACTCGGCCGCAAGGACGCGTCCGGGCAGTGGCGGGACGTGACGGCCGCCGAGTTCCGCGACGAGGTGACGGCCCTCGCCAAGGGCCTGCTCGCCCAGGGCGTCCGCTTCGGCGACCGCGTCGCCATCATGTCCCGCACCCGTTACGAGTGGACGCTCTTCGACTTCGCGCTGTGGACGATCGGCGCCCAGGTGGTGCCCGTCTACCCCACGTCCTCGGCGGAGCAGTGCTTCTGGATGCTGTACGACGCCGAGGTGACGGCGGCCGTCGTGGAGCACGAGGACCACGCGATGACCATCGCCACGGTCATCGACCGGCTGCCGCAGCTGCGCCGGCTGTGGCAGCTGGACGCGGGCTGCGTCCAGGAGCTGTACGACGCCGGGGCGCACCTGGACGACGAGGTGGTGCACCGGCACCGGCAGGCCGTCACCCCGGACTCGGTCGCCACGATCATCTACACCTCGGGCACCACGGGCCGCCCCAAGGGCTGTGTCCTCTCGCACGCGAACTTCATGTACGAGGCGGACACGATGATCCAGCGGTGGCAGCCGGTGTTCCACACCAAGAAGGACGACGAGGCGTCCACGCTGCTGTTCCTGCCGCTGGCGCATGTCTTCGGGCGGATGGTGGAGGTCGCCGCGATCCGCGGCCGGGTGCGCTTCGGGCACCAGCCCCAGCTGCACGCCGCCGCGCTGCTGCCCGACCTGGCCGCGTTCAGGCCGACGTTCATCCTGGCGGTGCCGTACATCTTCGAGAAGGTGTTCAATGCCGCGCGCCGGAAGGCGGAGAAGGAGGGCAAGTCCGGGCCGTTCGAGAAGGCGGTCGACATCGCGGTGAAGTACGCGGAGGCCGTGGAGGCGAAGGCCTGGGGCATCGGGCCGGGCCCGTCGGCGGGGCTGCGCATGCAGCACCAGCTCTTCGACAAGCTCGTGTATACGAAAGTCCGCGCCGCGATGGGCGGTCGTATACGGAATGCGATGTCCGGTGGTTCGGGGATGGACCGCCGGCTGGGGCTGTTCTTCGCCGGTGCGGGCGTGCAGATCTACGAGGGGTACGGCCTGACCGAGTCGACGGCCGCGGCGACCGCCAACCCGCCCGAGCGCACCCGCTACGGCACCGTCGGCCAGGCCATCCCGGGCGTCACCGTGCACATCGCGGACGACGGGGAGATCTGGCTGCACGGCGGGAACGTCTTCCAGGGCTATCTCAACAACCCGAAGGCCACCGACGAGACCCTGCACGAGGGCTGGCTGGCCACCGGCGACCTCGGCGTGCTGGACGCGGACGGCTATCTGACCATCACCGGCCGCAAGAAGGAGATCCTGGTGACCTCCGGCGGCAAGAGCGTCTCCCCCGGCGTGCTGGAGGAGCGGGTGCGTGAGCACCCGCTGGTCAACCAATGCATCGTCGTCGGCAACGACCGCCCCTACATCGCCGCCCTGGTCACCCTCGACACGGAGGCCGTCGAGCACTGGCTGCAGATGCGCGGCAAGCCGAGGATGACCCCGGCCCAGCTGGTGCGCGACCCCGACCTGGAGACGGAGGTGCGGCGCGCGGTGGTGGCCGCCAACACCCTCGTCTCCCAGGCCGAGTCGATCCGCACCTTCCGCATCCTCGCGCAGCCCTTCACCGAGGAGCACGGCCTGCTGACCCCGTCGTTGAAGCTGAAACGGAAGGCGATCGAAAAGGCCTACGGCAACGAGGTCGACGCCCTCTACCGGAGCTGACGCGCGACCGGCTCACCGGTCGGCCGCCACCGGTCGGGCGGCTCGGATCGCGCGGTCAGGAATGCACGGCGGCGCGTGATCGTTGACGATGGGAGTACCACCTGTCCACAACCGAAGGATCAAGAAGCTCGTGAGCAGCAAGGTCCCCCCGATCATCCTCAACAACGGCGTCGAGATGCCCCAGCTGGGCTACGGCGTCTGGCAGGTACCGGACGACGAGGCCGAGCAGGCCGTCGCCACGGCACTGGAGGCCGGGTACCGCAGCATCGACACAGCGGCGATCTACGGCAACGAAGAGGGCACCGGCAAGGCCGTCGCGGCCTCCGGCCTGCCCCGCGAGGACATCTTCGTCACCACCAAGCTCTGGAACAGCGACCAGGGGTACGACGCCACGCTGCGCGCCTTCGACGCGTCCCTCCAGAAGCTGCGGCTCGACTACGTCGACCTGTACCTGATCCACTGGCCGCTCCCCTCCCGGGACCGGTACGTGGACACCTACCGGGCGTTCGAGAAGCTGCACGCCGACGGCCGCGTCCGCGCCATCGGCGTCTCCAACTTCCTCCCCGAGCACCTGCAGCGGCTGATCTCCGAGACCTCGGTCGTCCCGGCGGTCAACCAGATCGAGCTGCACCCGCACCTGCAGCAGCACGCCACCCGCGAGCTGCACGCGGAGCAGGGCATCGCGACAGAGGCCTGGTCGCCGCTCGGCCAGGGCAAGGGCCTGCTGGAGGTGCCGGCGATCGTCGCGATCGCGCAGAAGCACAATCGCACCCCGGCCCAGGTCGTGCTGCGCTGGCACCTCCAGCTCGGCAACATCGTGATCCCGAAGTCAGTGACCCCGTCCCGGATCAAGGAGAACATCGCGGTGTTCGACTTCAGTCTGGACGACGAGGACCTGGCCGCGATCAGCGCGCTCAACGAGGACCGGCGCCTGGGCCCCGACCCGGCCACCTTCGACATGGGCTGACACCGGTCCGACATGGGCTGACACCGGTCCGGCCCCTCGGCCGGCGGCACCTGGCCCGGCCCGCATCACGCCGTACGGCCGTCCTCCCGCCCGAGCGGCGGGGCGGACGGCCGTACGGCGTGCGGCCCGGCTGCCCCGCAGGGGCGGAACTCCTCGACCGGCACCCGCACTGCACCGCACTCAGCCGGAAGAGAAGGCGGAAGCCCGGAGCCCGGAGCGGGAGGCCGTCAGTCGGCCCGTACATCGGCGTGCAGGACCTCGAACTCCTCCAGGCCGATCACCGTCACGTGCGCCTTGGCCGCGCCCTCGCGGCGAACCGTCGCCTGCCCCGACCGGGACGCGGCGAGTGAACGGGGGTCGGTGAACAGGACACCGGTCATGCCGCGGCCGCGCTCACGGTCCAGGAACAGGGCCGTCCCGGCGAATCCGGGCAGCAACTCCAGCCGGGGCAGCACGCCGGCGTGGAACGTCTCGACGGCCAGGTCCGCGTCCGCCGGCACGAACTCGAGCCTGGTGACCCGCAGTCCCCCACCGGTGACGGGACGGTGCCCGGGATGGAAGACGGCGGCTTCGTAGTTCTCGACCGCGGTGGTGCCCGCGAAGGGCTGCAGCAGTGCCGGCCGCCGCTCGCGCATCACCTCGTCGCTGTTGTGCCGCGCCTCCTCCGACTCCCACCAGCTCACCGTGAGCAGCTTGCCGAGTTCGCGGTCGACGAAGACGCCCGCGCCCCGGTAGCCGGGCCGTTCCTCGAGCAGATCGTGCCCCTCGGTGTTCAGCGCCCGGACGGCCGTACTCAGGAGCGCCGGATCACCGGTCGCGTACACCGCACGTACGAACATGCGCCTCGCCTCCGGATATCCGCAATATCCGCTTCTTACAGTCTTGCCGCGGACGCAAATCACCGCAATCCGCGCCGGATTCAGGAGTTCACCACCGGAGGGTTGACGGGGACATGCAAACAGCGCCACCTTGTACGGCACCCGGTAAGGAAAGTTTCCTAACAGAAGGGTCCCCCACAGTGCGCCTTCGAACACTGACCCTCGCCGCGGCCTCCGGGGCCGCCCTGCTCGGCGCCGGACTCCTGCCCGCGCACGCTTCCGCCACCCCGTCCCCCAGGTCCGCCCAGGAGGGCACGGTCAGCGCGGCCGACCTGCTCGCCAAGGTGACGTCCTGTTCGCAGATCTCCAACGGCAAGTACAAGACCGACGACGAGACCTCGGCCACGGTCCCCGTGTGCGGCAAGAACGGCGCGGTCTTCTGGAAGGCCGACATGGACATCGACTGCGACGGCCAGCGCACCACCAACTGCAACGAGGACCGCGACCCCTGGTACCAGGACGACACCGCCTTCCACCAGTCCGACGGCAAGCCGCTGAAGGCCGAGTCACTGCCCTACGTCGTGGTCCCCAGCTCCAGCAGCATCTGGAACTACTCGGGTGCCGGCATCAAGGGCGGCGGCGTGGTCGCCGTCATCTACAACAACAAGGTGGAGTACGCCGTCGTCGGCGACACCGGCCCCACGAAGATCATCGGCGAGGCGTCGTACGCCACCGCCAAGGCGCTCGGCATCGACCCCGATCCGGCCACCGGCGGCGCCGACTCGGGCGTGACCTACATCCTGTTCAAGAACTCCAAGGTCTCCCCGATCGAGAGTCACAGCGCCGCGGTCTCCCTCGGGAACCAACTGGCCCAGCAGTTCCTGGCGAACAACTGAGCGACGCTGTAGGTCGGTTGGGCTGACCGATCGGTCGTACGACCACGGCGCTGACGCCGAGGGCCCCGGCCCGGAACCGGGAGCCGTACCGAGCCCCACCCGTCACCGGCCCCGCCCGCCCCCGGCCCCGTCCCGCTCTCCCGGCCCGTGCCGCCCCGTCCGGGTCACACCGGTCGTACCGCCCGGTGCACCGTGTGGGCGGCCAGGACGAAGACGTCGGGGCGCCGGTGGAGGCTGTGCGGGTCGGCGGGGTCGAGGAGCCGGTCGAGGGTGGCGCGGTCCTCGGCGTCCAGGGCGTCGGCGTGGACGTCGCGGGCCCGGGTCAGGGCGCCGACGACGAAGGCGCGGGCCCGGTCCGGGAGGGGCGCGGGCACGTCGAGCAGGAAGCTGCGGCTGCCCGTGTGCTTCAGGCCCGCCGCGGCCAGCAGGGCCGGCCAGTCCTCCGTCTCGGCGACGGCGTCGGGCAGTTCGGCGCGCATCCGGGCGAACCGCTCCTCCTGGGCCGCGTCGAGGCGGGCCTGCAGGCCGGGGCGGCCGAAGCCGATGTCGCGGGGCAGACAGCGGGACGGCAGGCCGCCCTCCAGGATGGCCAGGGTGCCGCCGGGCGCGAGCCGGGCGCCGAACGCGGCGAGGGCGGCTTTCTGGTCGCCGAGGTGGTGCAGGCTGCGGCTGGCCCACAGCAGGTCCGCCGGACAGTCCACCTTGTCCAGTGCCTCGGGGAGTTCACCGGCGAGGGTGTCGAGGCGGTCGGCGAAGCCCTGGCGGGCGGCCCGGGCACGGGCACGTTCGAGCAGCGGCTCGGAGCCGTCGACGGCGACCACCCGGGCGCCGGGGAAGGTCTCCGCGATCAGGCAGGAGATCACCCCGGGCCCGCTGCCCGCGTCGACGACGAGCCCGGGCTCGGTGATGTCCGTGCGCAGCCAGGACAGCGCCCGCGCGTACGCCGGGGTGAACAGCTCCGCCTCCGCCTCCAGCATCTCCGCCATGGCGGCCCAGTCGAAGTCGTCACCGCGGTCGTGGCCGTGCCGGTGGCCGTGGGGGTGGCCGTGCCCGTGCTGCGGGTCGGGGGTGTGGTGGTCGGATGCCATCGCGTCTGCCTCTCGCTCGGATGCGGTCAGCTTGCGGCGACGGGCGCGCAGCGGGCAATTCCCGTTGCCGGTATCGCAAAAAGGCAGAGGGCCGCGGGTCACGGCCGCCACGGCGGAGACCGCCTACGCCGTGCCGTCCCCCTCGCCCGTCGCCGGTCTGCGGAACGCGCGGATCGCGAACACCGGGTCCGGGCGGGGGCGGTCCTGGTCCGGGAGCCGGGAGAGGTGTGCGGCGAACTCCTCCGTGCGCGGCTCGCCCGGCGGCAGTTGGGTGAACCAGCCGCGGCGCAGGTCCGCGATGGTGGTGCGGGGGCTGCGGCCCTGGCCGACGCCCCGGAACGAGGTGTGGCCGGCGGGCCGGAGCCCGACCCCTACGGCGTGCGCGGTGACCGTGCCGGCGGCGTCCGGGGCGGGGCGGCGCGGGCGGGCGGCGAGGACGGCGTCGATGTCGCTGCCGGCGTCGTGCGCGGCGGCCTTGTCGACGGTGGTGACGTACACCCCGCCGGGCCGCAGGACTCGGGCGCACTCGGCGACGACCGCCCGGACGTCCGCGGGGTCGTCCAGCAGGTGCAGCAGCCAGATGCTGGTGACCGCGTCGAAGCTGCCGCTGCGGAACGGCAGGCGGCGGCTGTCGGCGCGGACGACCGCGCCCGGCAGGCGGGCCCCCGCCATGCGGACCATGGCGGGGGTGAGGTCCGCGCCCGTCACCCGCAGCCCGGGGCGGCCGGCGGCGAGCCGGCGCGTGACGATGCCGGTGCCGCAGGCGACGTCGAGAAGTCGGCCCGGGCGCTGCGGTATCAGGCCGAGGACCGCCTCGGTGGCCGCTGCGGCCCGGGCTTCGCCGCCCCGCGAGGCGTCGTAGGCGTCAGCTTCGTCGTCGTAGTCGAGCACGCCTCTCAGTGTGCGCCGTGACCTGCGGCGATGTCCTCCACCCTACGGGCGAGGGAGAAGTCGTTCTCCGTGACGACGCCGCCCGCGCTGTGCGTGTTCACGCTGAGCTGGACGGTGTTGTAGCCGAGGGTCAGGTCGGAGTGGTGGTTCAGCTCGTCCTGGATGCCGGCGATGTGCATGACCAGCGCCGCGGCAGCGAAGTGCGAGCCGAGCCGGTAGGAGCGGGTGAGCCGGTCTCCGTCCGCCGACCAGCCGGGCAGTTCGGCCAGCCGGTCCTCGATCTCCTTCTGCGACAGCGGTTCGGCGGCCATGGCCGGTCTCCCTTCAGGAAGGCGGAAAGGTGTTGGTCGTGCGGAGGTGGGTCATGTGGGGATGGGTCGTGCGGAGGTGGGTCGCCGGACGCGGGTTCCCGGAACGTCGAATACAGCTTCAGCTTCAGCCTGCCACGTCACGCGCGTGCGTACTCCGCGGCGAGGTCGTCGGCGAGGGCGGCGATCCGGGCCCGGCCCTCCACGTGTGCCACCCAGGAGTGCGGCAGCCCGACGTCACCGTGTACGGCGCCGAGCAGATTGCCGCAGATCGAACCGGTGGAGTCGCTGTCGCCCGAGTGGTTGACGGACAGCAGCAGCGCCTGCTCGACGCGCGGTTCGGCGAGCGCGCCGTAGACACCGATGGCGAGGGCCTCCTCGGCGACCCAGCCGGCGCCGAGGGTCTCGGCCTTCTCGGCGGTCGGCACGCCCTCGGCCGCGAGGTCCAGGGCCTCGCGCAGCGCGGCGCTGGTCTCTTCATGGCCGGGATGACGCGCCAGCAGCCGCAGGGTGCGCAGCACCGCGCCTTCCAGGGAGTCCCCGGCGACCAGGTGCGCCACGATCGCGGCGAACGCCCCGGCCGCGTAGTAGCCGGTGGGGTGGCCGTGGGTGATCTGCGCGCCGCGGGCGGCCATGGCGAAGGCGGTCTCGGCGGGGTGGACCAGGCCGAAGGGGGCCGAGCGCATGACCGCGCCGCAGCCCTTGGAGTCGGGGTTGACCTCGCCCGGCCGGCCGTCGAGCGGAAGCGCGGGGTCCGGGTGGTACATCCGGGCGACGCCGGACAGGCAGGCGTTGCCCGGGGCCCGGCGGGCGTACAGCCAGGGCTCGGTGACCAGCCCGCCGGGCGCGGCGGTTCCGGCCTGCGGGGGAACGGGATGCTGCGGATCCGGATGCTGCGGCACCGGATGCTGCGACACCGGATGCTGTGGCACCGAGTGCTGCGGGGGCGGCTGCTGCGGGCCCGGCTTCGACTGGGTCTCCAGCCAGCGCTCGTACGCCCGGCGCAGCAGCAGGGGCCAGCCGTCCGCGCTGCCCTGTTCACCTGTCCGTGCGCGTGCCTGGATCAGGGCCTCGGCGGTGAACAGGGTCATCTGGGTGTCGTCGCTGACCAGGCCGACCGCGCCGTGGGCGCCGGGCACGAGACCGGTCACCCCGCGCGCGCCGTGGGAGGCGCGGATCCGGTCCAGGGAGGAGAACTCCACGGGATAGCCGAGGGCGTCACCGAGCGCGCCGCCGAGCAGGCAGCCGCGGACTCTGGCCCGGTACGCGACCGCGGCCTCCCAGGAGGGCTTCCGCCACTGCTCGTTCATCGGGATTCCTTCGTGGATACCCCCGGCTTCAGCCGGGGGAGGAAACGAAGCTCCTGCGGAGCAGGGCAGGGAAAGCCGGTTCGCCCTC
>NZ_JBFBBK010000036.1:0-87340 GCF_040682635.1 Streptomyces sp. NPDC051133 | reverse complement strand
GGCGATGACGTTGCGGATGACCTTTTCCGTCTGCGTGTCCTCGGTGCCCTCCCAGACCAGGTCGGGGAAGACGGTGACCGGACCGATCACTTCGACGGAGTGGTCGCGACCTTGATCTGGCCGTCGACGATCTTCTTCTTCGCGGCGTCCAGCTTGGGCTGGATGTCGTCGATGAACCCACCGCTGGTGGCCAGGGAGACACCGTTCTTGGCGAGCGAGTAGACCTGGTTGCCGGCCAGCGGCTTGCCGTCGTGCACGGACTTGATGAGGTCGTAGACGCCGACGTCGACGTTCTTGACGACCGAGGTCAGGATCGAGCTCTTGTACTTGGCGAGACCCGGGATGTTGTACTGGTCCGAGTCGACGCCGATGGCCCAGGCGCCCTTCTTGCCGTTGACGGCCTCGATCGCGCCGTTGCCGGAGGAGCCGGCCGCCGAGTAGACGACGTCCGCGCCGTTGTCGAGCATGCCCTGCGCGGCCTCCTTGCCCTTGTCGGGGCTGGCGAAGCCGGAGGTGTCCGAGCCGTGCGACAGGTACTGCGTGTCGACCTTGATCTTGGCGTTGGTGTCCTTGACGCCCTGGGTGAAGCCCGCCTCGAACTTCTTGATCAGCGGGACGTCCACACCACCGATGAAGCCGACGTGCTTCGTCTTGGTCTTCAGCGCGGCGGCGACACCGGCCAGGTAGGAGCCCTGCTCCTCGGTGAAGGTGATGCTGTCGACGTTCTTGCCGTTCACGACCGAGTCGACGATGCCGAAGTTGATCTTCGGGTACTTCGCGGCGACCTTGGTCATGGACGGGGCGTAGGCGTAACCGACCGCGATGATCGGGTTGTAGCCGGCGTCCGCCAGGTCCGACAGGCGCTGCTCGCGGTCGGCCTCGGTGTCGGAGGTCTTGGCGGTCAGCTCCTTGACGGAACCGCCGAACTCCTTCTCGGCCTTGTCGGCACCGCGCGCGGCGGAGTCGTTGAAGGAGCGGTCGCCCCGGCCGCCGACGTCGTAGGCGAGACCGATCTTGATGCCACCCTTGCCGCCGCCGGAGGACGACGAGGTGGTGTTGTCGGAGGAGGTGCTGCCACACGCGGTGGCAGTCACGGCGAGGGCTGCGGTGGCGATACACGCAGCGGAAAGCTTGGCTACCCGGCGCACGGGAGGCTCCTTCACCTGACCTGAGCGCCGTGTCGGCGCTTGATGTGAGCACCTTGCCGGTGCTCGGGCCGAGGCGCCCCGGCGGCGTCGGCTTCGCGGCATCGTAACGCGCGTAGATGTCGCAAAAAACCCCCTCTCGAAGCCGTTATCGATTCGAGGCAAACAGCACCTGAACTCGCGATCTCCGGCGGGTCCCGGCACTGTCGCGCACCGTGTGCGAATGGCTTGCGAGCGTGTTGCGCCGACCTGGGAAGCGACCCCCGGGGCTCCGGGCCCCGGGCGCCGCGGGCCTCAGCCCTGCGTCCCGTTGGGCTCCAGGAAGGCCGCCGCCGTGAACATCTCCACGCCGACCGTGATCGCGCGCTCGTCGGCGTCGAAGTCCCCCTGGTGCAGGTCGCGCACCGTGCGGTCGCCGGGGGCGCGGACGCCGAGGCGGGCCATCGCGCCCGGCACCTCCTCCAGGTACCAGGAGAAGTCCTCGCCGCCGAGGCTCTGCTCCGTGCTCTCCACGGACCGCATGCCGCGCCGGGCGACCATGGACCGGCGCAGCAGTTCGGTGGACTCCCGGTCGTTGACCACCGGCGGAACGCCCCGCATGTAGTTGATCTCCGACTTGGCCCGGTGCAGGGTCGCTACCTCGTCGATGGCGGCGTGCACGATGTCGGGGGCGTCCCGCCAGGCGTTCAGGTCCAGGCAGCGGACGGTGCCGGACAGCTCGGCGTGCTGGGGGACGACGTTCGGCGCGTGGCCGGATTCGATCCGGCCCCAGGTGACGGCGAGGCCCGCACGGGTGTCGACCCGCCGGGCGACGAGCGCGGGCACGTCGATGGCGACGCGCGCGGCCGCGGTGACCAGGTCGGTGGTCAGATGCGGACGGGCGGTGTGCCCACCGGGTCCGTCCAGGGCGATCTCCAGCCGGTCGCAGGCGCTGGTGATCGGGCCGTGCCGCAGCCCGATCCGGCCGACCTCGACCCTGGGGTCGCAGTGCACGGCGAGGATCCGGCCGACGCCGTCGAGCACCCCGTCCGCGATGGCGCCCAGCGCCCCGCCGGGCAGGACCTCCTCCGCGGGCTGGAAGACCAGCCGCACGGGGCGGGTCAGCAGGCCCTTGGCGTGCAGGTCCGCGAGGACGAGCCCGGCGCCCAGCACGACGGTCGTGTGCACATCGTGACCGCACGCATGCGCCCGGTCGGGGATGGTCGACCGGTACGGGCAGTCCGTCTTGGTGTCCGGGATGGGCAGGGCGTCGATGTCCGCGCGCAGGGCGAGCACGGGTACGGGCGGGCGGCCGCCCCCGGTCAGCCCGATGTCACAGACGAGTCCGGTTCCGCTGGCGAGCACCCGGGGCCGCAGCCCGGCCCGCTCCAGCCGCTCCTTGATCGCGGCGGTCGTACGGAACTCCTGATTGCCCAGCTCGGGGTGCATGTGCAAGTCGCGACGGAAGGCGACGAGTTCGGCGTGCAGGGACTCGCTCAGCACGCCGGGGAGCACATCCCCCGAGAGGCCGGCCTCGGACTCTACGGACATCAACTGTTTCACCCTCTGAAGGGTAGGACGCCCGACTGGTCAAGTACCCCTCGATCAACAAAAGTTCAGCCCGTTAGGGGAAGAAAATCTGACCGGCGGACGCATGGCGGCGGACTCTGATGGGTAAAACCCTTCTTTCCTCCTTCCACGGATACCACGCCTGGTGGCACTCACGCGCGCCGTGTCCACGAACCGGACCCCGCGCCACGCCCCCTCCCGCTAGTGTCCGGCCCCGTGAGCGACGCCTGCGAGACCTTCCTGCAGCCCACCCGCACGTCCTACGACGCGATCGCCAAGGACTACACCGACAGCTTCCCGTCCGGCCTGTCCCATCCCCTGGACCACGCCCTGATCACCGCCTTCGCGGAACTGGTCCGGGCGAACGGCACCGCCCCGGTGGCGGACCTGGGCAGCGGCCCCGGCCACGTCACCGCGCTCCTGCACGAGCACGGCGTGCCGGCCTTCGGGGTCGACCTCTCCCCCACCATGGTGACGACGGCCCGCGAGGCCCACCCGGGGCTGCGCTTCCACGTCGGCTCGATGACGTCCCTGGACCTGCCCGACGCCACCCTGGGCGGCATCCTCGCCCTCTACTCCACCATCCACATCCCCGACACCCACCTGCCGGCGACGTTCGCCCATTTCCACCGCACCCTGCTCCCCGGCGCCCACGTCCTCCTCGCCTTCCAGACGGCCGCTGAACCCGGCCACCTGCACCTCACGGAGCGCTTCGGCCACGAGATCGACCTCGACTACTACTGGCGTACCCCGGAACAGATCACCGAGACCCTGACGGGAGCGGGCCTGGACCTGGTGGCGACGGTGCGCCGCGAACCCTCGGACGAGGAGAGACTGGCGCGGGCGTTCGTCCTGGCCCGGCGGCCCGGCGGCGGAGACTGAGCCGGGGCCCGCCGTCCGTTCGTGGTACGGCGGCGGGCGATCCCGTGGTGTGCCCGGCCGCGCCGTTCATGGGCGCGGCCGGTGGTGTCAGGTCGCCGCGGGGCTGATCCGTCCCGGGCGGCTCGGTGTGCGGTGGGGAAGGCCGACCGTCGCCAGGCGGTGGACGTCCCGGGCGGTGCCGGTGACGCCGGACAGGAAGCCCTGCGCCCGGGGCGAGGCCGTCTCGGTCAGCCAGGACGGGTCGATGTCGCAGACCGCGACGCGGACGCCGGTGCCGGCCAGGGCCAGGGGCAGGGTGTGGACGACCGTCGAGGGGAAGCTGAGGATCGTGCGGCCGATGGGGCCGCGGCGGGCGATCAGCTCCAGCGGGAGGTCCGGGCGGACGATCTCCAGCCCGGTCTCCGCGGCCAGGCGGTGCAGCTTCTCGGCGCTCTCTCGGCGGTGCGCGAAGTAGCGCGTCGTGCCGTGGGCCTTGGCCAGGTTGCGGACGGCCTCCAGATAGCGGTCGCCGTCCACGACGCCGGTCTCGACCAGCGAGGTGCCGACCATGTCCGCGCCCTTGGTGATGCGCGGCGGCCCGAACCGGGCGCGGGTCCAGGCGAAGTCGTTCGCGGTGACCGTGACGCCCTGCGGGGTCTCGGTCACCGGCATGGAGGAGAAGACCTCCACCTTCCGGCGGGCGCTGGGCGTCAGCCGGCGGCGGGCCGAGGAGGAGACCGGCGCGAAGAGCAGGTCACGGGCGCCGGGCCGGCCGCCCTTGCGGTGCCAGCGGACCAGCCGCTCGCCCCGGGCCAGCTGGCCGACGAACTCCATCGTCGCCGTGCCGTCGTCGACCACCACCAGGTCGCGCGCCTTGGTGATGGTCAGCAGCAGCTGTACGTAGCGGGAGAACGGGTCTCCCATGACGATCCGGTCGGCCCGCCTCAGAGCCCCGGTGAGGCCGCCGATCGTCTGGAAGGGGGCCGCGGGACCGCCCCGCGCCTCCTCCCAGCGGACCCGGTACCCCTCGTCCCGGGCCAGGTCCGCCATGCGGCGCAGCTGGCCCCGGGTCATGGGGTCGGTCGGGGACAGCACGACGACGGTGAGTTCCGCGCCGGCCGGTGCCGGGTCGCCGGCCACCGTCCGCCGTATCTGCGCGGGGACCGACGCCAGGGCGTCCGGTTCCGCGCCGCACAGTCCGTGCAGGTGGGCCCACTCCAGCACGTTCAGCAGCTGGACCGGGCTCTCCACGAAGGCGAGCATGCGGGGAGGGTGGCCGGTGTGACCGGCGCGGGGGCTCATCGGCGTACGACCGTCCCGTCGTAAGTGACCTGGTCTCACACCGCGACGGGCTCGCCGGCCGCCGCGGCGATCTCCGCCTCGGCGACGACGCCGGCGACGCGGCGCAGCTTCTTCATCGGGCCCTGCTCGGACTCGTAGACCTTCTTGACGCCGTCACCGAGGGAGGCCTCGATGGTGCGGATGTCACGGACGAGACGGACGAGGCCCTGCGGCTCCACGGAGGCGGCCTGGTCGGAGCCCCACATGGCGCGGTCGAGGGTGATGTGACGCTCGACGAAGGTCGCCCCGAGCGCGACCGCGGCGAGGGTGGTCTGCAGACCGGTCTCGTGGCCGGAGTAGCCGATCGGGACGTTCGGGTACTCCTTCTCCAGCGTGTTGATCACGCGGAGGTTCAGCTCCTCGGCCTTCGCCGGGTAGGTGGAGGTGGCGTGGCACATGAGGATGTTGTCCGAGCCGAGGACCTCGACCGCGTGGCGGATCTGCTTCGGGGTCGACATGCCGGTGGAGAGGATGACCGAGCGGCCGGTGGCGCGCAGGGCGCGCAGCAGCTCGTCGTCCGTCAGGGACGCGGAGGCCACCTTGTGGGCGGGGACGTCGAACTTCTCCAGGAAGGCGACGGCCTCGGTGTCCCACGGGGAGGCGAACCAGTCGATCCCCTTCTCCTTGCAGTACTCGTCGATCTGGCGGTACTCGTCCTCACCGAACTCCACGCGGTGGCGGTAGTCGATGTAGGTCATCCGGCCCCAGGGGGTGTCGCGCTCGATGTCCCACTGGTCGCGGGGGGTGCAGATCTCGGGGGTGCGCTTCTGGAACTTCACGGCGTCGCAGCCGGCCTCGGCGGCCACGTCGATCAGCTTGAAGGCGTTCTCCAGCTCACCGTTGTGGTTGATGCCGATCTCGCCGCAGATGTAGACCGGGCGGCCGGGGCCGACCTCGCGCGAACCGAACGTACGCAGACGGGAGTTGGTGCTCATCAGGGGAGTGTCCTTACTTGGGGAGGGAATCGAGAGAGGGGCCGAGGATCCAGCTGGCGATCTCTCGGATCGCGCCGTCACCGCCGGGGAGCGTGGTGACCGCGCGTGCGGCGCCGCGTACGACGTCGTGAGCGCTCGCGACCGCCACCGGCCAGCCCACGAGGGCGAAGCAGGGAAGGTCGTTGACGTCGTTGCCGACGTAGAGCACGCGCTCCGGCGCGATGCCCTGCTCCTCGCACCACTGTTTGAGGGCGAGGTCCTTGCGGTCGATGCCGTGCAGCACCGGGAGCTTCAGCTTCCGGGCGCGGGCGGCGACCACAGGGTTCTGTTCCGTGGACAGGATCAGCATCTTCAGGCCGCTCTTGCGCAGGGCCGCGATGCCGAGTCCGTCGCCGCGGTGCACGGAGACGAACTCCCGTCCGTCGGAGTCGATCAGCACCCGGTCGTCGGTCTGGGTGCCGTCGAAGTCGAGGACTACGGCGTCGATGTCGTCGTAGGTGGGGAGCGAACCGGGCCGGTCCGCGTCGAAGAGGGGCGCGAGCGCGCGGGCCCGGGCCAGGTCGTGCGGGTCGTCGATCTCCAGCACGCGCGCGGGATCGGTGCGCACGAGCTCCGTACGGCCGAAGAAGCGGTGCTGGTGCTTGCGGAAGCCGGCCGCGTCCATCGCGTAGGCGGCGCCGGTCTCCAGGAAGTCCTGGGGGCGGTCCTGCCTGCGTGGACGGTAGGACTTGTCGTGGTTGACGCCCACCCCGCCCTCGGTCTCCACGTCGGCCTCGCGCCAGATGAAGCCGTGGAAGGGGGCCACGGTGACGGCGGTGTCCGCGCCGTTCTCCACGACCGCGCCGGCCACCCCGTCGATGTCCTCGCGGACGATGAAGGGGCTGGTGCACTGCACGAGGAGCACCGCGTCGACGGCCGCGCCGTGCAGTGCCTCGTGGGCGTCCATGGCGTGCAGGACCGCGGCCTCGGAGGTGGCCGTGTCCCCGGCGATGGCGGCGGGGCGCAGCACGACCTCGGCGCCGGCCTCCCGGGCGGCGGCGGCGATGGCCTGGTCGTCGGTGGAGACGACGACGTCGGTCACCAGCCGGGTCGCCCGGCACTCGCGCACCGCGCGGGCCACCAGCGGGACGCCGCCGACGGGGGCGAGGTTCTTCGCGGGCACGCCCTTGGAGCCGCCGCGTGCGGGGATCACCGCGAGCACCCGGCGCACCGCGGCGCCTTGGCCCGTTTCCGGGTTCGACATGGGGTCCACTCCTTGGAAAGAGGTCACAGCTCCCCCATCCGGCGGATCACCGGGGCGACCCGCTGCACGCCGTGGCGGTAGGCGCCGCGCGCGGCCCGGCGAACGATCTGCCGGACCGGCCCGGGCGCCTTGTCGGCGGCGGGCGCGCCCGGCAGCGGGGTGCCGTCGGGGCCGAGGTGGTGGCGGGCGAGGATGCCGGGCAGATAGCCGGGCGCGGTCTCGGGGGTGTAGTAGGGGTTCAGTGGCGGCAGGCCGCCGGGGCGTTCCAGCAGTGCGGCGATGCGTTCGCGGGCGCCGTCGAAGGCCTTCTCGTACGAGCCTCCCCCGGAGGGGGTGCCCCCAGCGGCGACGCCCTGCCGGGCCACCCACTCCTCGTCCGGCACCGGCCGGTGGCCGGCGTCGAGCTGGTCCCAGGAGGCGAGGCAGCCGGAACCGGTGAAGTGGTGGTTGCCGAGCACCTCGCGCACCCCGAGGTCGGTGAGGACCACGGTGGGGACGCGGCGGTGCAGGGCTTCGAGGGCGGCGGTGGAGCTGACGGTGACGAGGAGGTCGGTGCGGTCCAGGACCTCACCCATGTGGCCGTACACCAGGCTGAAGTTGGCGGGCAGGTCCATGCCCTGCGCCAGCTTCTGGTACGGCAGCTCCTCGATGTGGGTGGTGTGTTCGCCGGGCTTGGAGCGCAGCTTCAGCAGCACCTCGCGGTCGGGGTGCTTGCGGGCGTGCTGGATGAGCCGGTTCAGCAGGTACGTACGGTCCTTGCGGCTGTCCGGGACGGACGGCTGGGCCGCGAACACCACCGTGAAGGGGTCGTGTCCGCCGGTGTAGGGCGCCCCGCCGAGGAAGGGCAGCGCGACCTCGGTGACCGAGGAGGCGTCGGCGCCCACCCCCTCGTACACGGCCCGGAACCGGTCCGCGTCGTGGCGGGAGTTGGCGAGGACGAGGTCCGCGCCGTGCCGCAGCAGCAGTCCGTCGGCGAGCTTCTCGTAGACGACACCCACGTATCCGGTGACGACGACGGGACGCCGGCCCGCGCCCCAGGCGCCGCGCAGCCCGTGCAGCATCGCCTGCACGCCGCCGCCGACCAGGGCGAGCACGAGGACGTCGTACCGGTCCTCGGGGCCTTCGGTCATCGCACGCAGGAACTCGACGCCGGTGACCTCGCGGAGGGAGTCCGCCTGGACACCGACCTCCTGGAGCTGGCGGGCGGTCGGGGTGGCACGCCCCCGCAGGAGGTAGCCGTCGGTCCGGACCTCGGCATCCGCGGGAGCGAGGCGCTGCGCGGTGAGCGCGCCCCACTTCCACCGGGTGTCGGAGTCCGCGAGGACGGCGACCCGCAGGGACTTCGTAGCACTTGCTGGCACGTCGAAGACGCTAGGAAGCGATTCCGAGGAACCGCCCAACCCGAATGCAACAAACGGTTAACAGCACATCGCCGAATGGCGAATCGGGCTCCGATCGCGCCGGGAAAAAGCCCGGTTCACAGCTTCGCCACGTGTCGTTCACCCGGTATCAAGCAAGCCGTCAAGACGAATGACGGGCTTCGCCCTAACGTCCCTGACGTGGTCAAGCTCTCCGTCATCGTGCCGTTCTACAACGTGCAGCAATATGCGCCCGACACGCTCAGGAGCCTGAAGGCGAACGCGCGTGAGGACTTCGAATTCATTCTCGTCGACGACTGTTCCCGCGACGGGACACCAGAGATTCTCGCGCGCGCGGAGCGCGAGCTGCCGGGCGCGGTCGTCGTCCGGCACGAGAAGAACGGAGGGCTGGCGACCGCCCGCAACACCGGCATCGACCGGGCGCGCGGCGAGTACCTGACCTTCCTGGACGGCGACGACTGGCTCGCCCCCGGCTACTACGAGCAGCTGGTCGGCGCGATCGAGGATCTCGGCTGTGACTTCCTGCGCACCGATCATGTGCAGTGCACGGCGCGGGCGCGCAGCGTGCAGCGGGTGCCGGTCGGCCGCCGGGGCGTCGTACTGAACCCGCGCGAGGCGATCCTGCCCGCCGACCGGTCCACCTCCGTCGACTACGCCTTCGCCTGGGCCGGCATCTACCACCGGCGCCTGGTGGACAAGGGGCTGCTGCACTTCACCGACGGGCTGCGCACGGCCGAGGACCGGCCGTGGATCTGGAAGCTGCACCGGGAGGCGGAGTCCTTCGCCGCGGTCAGCCTGCTCGGTGTGTTCTACCGGCGCGGGGTCGCCACGTCGCTGACCCAGATCGGTGATGTGCGCCAGCTCGACTTCATCCGCGCGTTCGACCAGGTCATCGAGGAGACCGCCGCCGACACGGAGGCCGCCTCCCTGCTGCCGAAGGCCGTCCGCACGTACTGCGCCATCATCTCCCACCATGTGGGATCCATCGAAAGGTTCGAGCCCGCGGTGGCGAAGAAACTGAAATCCATGAGTGCCGCGGCGCTGCGGCGCATGCCGCAGGACGTCCTGGACGAGGCTCTGGACTCGATGGACATCCAGCGCGCGGGCAAGCTGCGCCGGCTGCGCCGCCGTCCCGCCGCCGCGGGGGTCGCCGCGTGACCACCCAGATCTTCCAGGCGTCGACGCTGTACGGCGTGGCCACGCTCGCCGCGGCCCTGGACTCCGGCGCCTTCGGCCCCGCCGACCGGCGCATCCTGCTGGTCTGCAACAACGCGGCCACTCCCGAGACCACGACCGCCCTGGACGAGATGCCCGGCTTCGAGCGGCTGCGTGACCGCTTCGACGACGTGATCTCCTACAACGAGACGATCTTCCCGTTCCACCCCGGCGGCTGGGCCCCCCGCGTGGACGACATGCCGCTCTGGGAGCGGTACCTGCGCCACGAGTGGCACCTCGGCGACGACGGCGTGGAGCTGGCGGTCGAGTCGATCCAGGTCAACCCGTCCCTCGCACTCGCCCAGATCTTCACCGGCGCCCCGGTCACCGTCTACGCCGACGGCCTGATGAGCTACGGCCCCACCCGCAACAAGATCGACCCGCTGGTGGGCACCCGCGTGGACGCCGTGCTCCACCTGGACCTCGTGCCGGGCCTCGAGCCGCTGCTGCTCACCGAGTTCGACGTGCCCGGCGAGATCGTGCCGACGGCCGCCTTCACGAAGGTGCTGGCGGAGCTCGCGCCGCTCGGCGACGAGCTGCCGGAGATCGACGAGCCGGCGCTGCTGCTGGGCCAGTACCTCTCCGCGCTCGACATCCTCACCCCCGAGCAGGAGGAGAACCTGCATCTGCGGATGCTGAAGGGGGCTGTCGGACTCGGGCACACCAAGGTGGTGTTCAAGCCGCACCCCACGGCCCCGGCCCGCTTCACCCGTTCCCTGGAGCAGGAGGCGGAGAAGCTCGGGGTCGACCTCACCGTGCTCGACACGCCCGTGCTGGCCGAGGTGCTGTACCAGCGGATGCGTCCGGCGCTGGTGGTGGGCTGCTTCTCCACCGCGCTGCTGACCGCCTCCGCGCTGTACGGCCTGCCGGTCGCCCGGGTCGGCACCGACCTGCTGTTGGAGCAGCTGACGCCGTACGAGAACAGCAACCGGATCCCGGTCACCGTGGTCGACGCGCTGCTGCCGGAGCTCAGCGACCGTGCCGCGGTGACCGGGCAGCACCGGGGCAGGGACGTGGAGGCGCTGGGCGCCCTGGTGCGCGCGGTGGGCTTCGCGATGCAGCCGAAGATCCTTCCGAGGCTGCGTGAGGAGACCGAGCGGTACCTCGCGGAGAACCACGACGAGCGGACCCTGCGCTACTTCAAGCGCAGGCGTCTGACCTCGCTGGCGCTGCCCGGCGGGGTGCCCGCCCAGCTGGCGTTCATCCCGCGCAACGCGACGGTCCGCCGGATGGCCCGCAAGGCCCGCAATCTGCGCCGGGTCGTGAGCCGCTGAATACGCGTGACCGAATGAGGGCGGGCCCCGCGCGGGCCCGCCCTTTTCGTGCCGGCCGGAAGCAGAAGTGGCGAGCAGATGAACGAACGAGGTCGTCCGGGCGAATTCATGGAACATGAGCTCACCATGGAAATTCACATGAAAATCCGAGGCGATTAACGTTTGTTCGGGAAAAATATCGAGCATCATGCCTGCCTCGCCCACCACACTCACCAGCGCCCCGGCCGCCACCGTGCCGGTTCCCGCGCCGTCCGTCCCGAGCCGCCCCAAGAGCCGCCTGCACGCCCTGGACGGCCTGCGGCTCCTCGCCGCGCTGATGGTCTGCTGCTACCACTACGCCGGACGCGGCGGCACGATCTCCGAGTCCTGGCACGAGAATCCGGCCCACCTCTTCCCGCACCTGTCCCAGGTGGCGACGTACGGCTGCCTGGGCGTGCAGTTCTTCTTCGTCATCAGCGGTTTCGTGATCTGCATGAGCAGCTGGGGCCGCAGCCTCGGCGACTTCTTCCGCTCCCGGGTCGCCCGCCTGTACCCCGCCTACTGGGTCGCCCTGTTCCTGGTCACGGGAGCGGCGCTCGCCCTGCCCGCCGTCGTGCACGCGGTCCGCCTGGACGAGTTCCTGGTCAACCTGACGATGCTGCAGCAGCCCATGGGCGCCCCCCGGGTCCTCGGCGTGTGCTGGACCCTGTGGGCCGAGGTCCGCTTCTACGCGCTGTTCGCCCTGTTCGTCGTCCTGCGCGGGGTCACCTACCGGCGGGTGGTGCTCTTCTGCAGCGTGTGGACGCTGGCGACGGTGCTGACCAACACCTCCGGCAACGAGCTGCTGAAGCAAGTGGTCATGCCGGACTACGCGCCCTTCTTCATCGGCGGCCTCGCCCTCTACCTGATCCACCGCTTCGGCAGCGACCTGCTGCTGTGGGGCATCGTGGCCGTCTCCTGGCTGCTCGGACAGAGCAACGCCGTCCGTGGGCTCTGGCACCCCGGCGCGCACGGCGACTTCGTCCGCGACCCGCACGTCATCATCCTGATCGTCACCCTCGCCTTCGCGTCCGTGGCGGTCGTGGCACTGGGCTGGGCCAACTGGGCCAACTGGTCCTGGCTGGTCACGGCAGGCGCGCTGACGTACCCGTTCTACCTGGTCCATGAGCACCTGGGCTGGTTCGCCATCCGGGTGCTGCACCGGGGCCTGGGCCTGCCGACGTGGCCGACGTTCGTGACGACGGTGCTCGGCATGCTGGTGCTCGCGTGGCTGATGCACCGGTTCGTGGAGAAACCGTTCGGCCCGCGACTGCGCAGGGCCATGAAGAGGGTCCGCACCCAGGGGATCGCGGACCGGCTCACGGCGCCGGAGAACGGCAAGGGGACCGGCTGAGCGGACGGGACCTCCGGACGTTGAGCATCCGTTCATCTCCTCTTCGCTTCTGAACGGACCCCCGGGGCAGGCACCGCCCCATGCCTACCACCCAGGAAGCGACGCGACCGCCCCACCGTCTCGACGACGTGCCCGGCTGGTTCCCCGTGCTCGACCAGCTGCTCTTCGACCGGCTCCTGAACCTCCAGGAGGCCGCCGGAACCCACGGCGACCTCCTGGAGGTCGGCGTCTACATGGGCAAGAGCGCGATCTTCATCGGCCGGCACCGGCGGCCCGGGGAGCGGTACACCGTGTGCGACCTCTTCGAGGGCGACGCCCCGGACGGCGCCAACCAGGCGGAGTCGGCCAAGTCCTACGGCGCCCTGACCCGGCAGGTCTTCGAGGAGAACTACCGCTCCTTCCACGACGACCTCCCGCGCGTCCTGCAGGGCCCCAGCACCCTGGTGTCCGCCGAGGTCGCGCCCCGCTCCTGCCGGTTCGTGCACATCGACGCCTCGCACCTGTACGAGCACGTGCGCGGCGACATAGGCGCGGCCCACGATCTGCTGCTCGCCGACGGCATCGTCGTCCTCGACGACTTCCGCTCCGAGCACACGCCGGGCGTCTCCCTGGCCGCCTGGGAGGCAGTGCTCAACCGGGGCCTGCGCCCCATCTGCCTGAGCACGCAGAAGCTCTACGGCACCTGGGGCGACCCGGTGCCGGTCCAGGAGGAGCTGCTCGCCATGGCGCGGGAACGGACCGACTGTCACCTGAGCGTCCAGGACGCCGCCGGGCACCGGCTCGTCCGCCTGAAGTCCAAGGGGATGCGGGCGCCGGACTTCCCGCCCTCCCGGCACGCGGAACGAGCCGGCCGGACCACGGCCGGGTCCGGGACGCCCGCGCCCGCTCCCGCGGCACCGCCCTCTCCCGCGGCACCGCCCGCCCCTCGCGGGAGCCGGGTCCGCCGGGTCGCCGCCGATCTGCTGCCCCCGGTCCTCACGCGGGCGATCCGCGGCGCGCGCACCCCACGGGGCTGACCGCCGGCTCAGCCGATGCCGTACCGCGCCCCGATGCCCGCGACCACGACCGCCAGTCCCTCCTCGAACTGGCGGTCGTAGTCGTCGAAGAGCAGCTCGCCGACCGCCGCCGCGAGCGGGAAGCCGGCCAGGCGCCGGGTGCGTTCCGCGATGTCCAGCGGCTCCCGGTGCTCCTCCGCGCGGGGCCGCATGCCCTGCTCCTCGGTGACGAAGCCGATGGTGTAGGCGGTCGCCGTGCGGCCCGCGTCGACCGCCTGGGCGAGGGTGAAGCCGGCGTCCGTCAGCAGCCGCAGACTGGCCTCCAGTTCGGGGGCGTGGTCGATGCCCGTGAAGCGGGTGCCGCTGAAGACCTTGGCGCCGTCGCGGTAGCCGAGCAGCGCGTCCCGCAGTCCGCGGTTCGTCTTCAGCAGCCGCTCCCGCCAGCCGTCCGCCGGATCGAGTGCGGCACCGGCCACCATCCGCCGGTACATCTCCGTCGCCATCTCGTCCAGCAGCGCCTGCTTGTCCTTGAAGTGCCAGTACAGGGCGGGCGCCTTGACGTCCAGCTCCTTGGCGATGGCACGCAGCGTCAGTCCGTCCAGGCCGACGTCGTTCAGCAGCCGCAGCGCGGTGTCCGCGACCCGGCGGCGGTCCAGGGGTGCGCGTTTCTCGGGGCTCACGCTTGACAGCTTAACAGCGTTAAGGGCACGCTCGTCGGCGACGGCACTTAACGGCGTTAAGGAGATGTGTGATGGACGTACTGATCGTGGGCGCGGGCCCCACCGGGCTGACCCTCGGCATCGACCTCGCCCGGCGCGGGGTGGAGGCCCTGGTGGTGGAGCGGGCCGAGGGCCTGTTCCCCGGATCACGCGGCAAGGGCATCCAGCCGCGCACCCAGGAGGTCTTCGACGACCTCGGCGTGCTGGAGGCGATCCGGGCGGCGAGCGGCCCCTACCCGGACCGGATGATCTGGAAGGACGGCGAGCGGGCGGGCGCACAGCCGATGTTCGAGAGGCTGGAGCCGGACGAGGGCACGCCCTGCACCGAGCCGCTGATGATCCCGCAGTGGCGCACCCAGGAGGTGCTGTACGCGCGGCTGGTGGAGCTGGGCGGACAGGTCGCCTTCGGGCGGGAGGTGACGGGGCTGACGCAGAGCGCGGACGGCACGCGCGTGCTGTTCGCCGACGGTACGACGGTCCGCGCGCGGTACGTGGTCGCGGCCGACGGCGGACGCTCGGTGCTCCGGCGCGCCCTGGGCGTCGGCATGACCGGGGAGCGGGTCGACCCGGCGCCGTTCGTGGTGGCGGACGTCCGGGTCGACGGTCTGGACCGGGACCACTGGCACGCCTTCCCCGCGGACGACGGCAGCTCCCTCGGGCTGTGCCCGCTGGCCGGCACGGAGGACTTCCAGCTGGCGGCGCGCCTTCCGGAGGGCTCGGAGCCGGACCTGACCCTTGACGGCATCCGCGCGCTGGTGGCCCGGTACGCGCACCTGGCCGCCGAGGACGTGACCGAGCTGCGCTGGGCGTCGGACTTCCGGCCGCGCACGGGGCTGGCCGACCGCTTCCGGGTGGGCCGGGTCTTCCTCGCGGGCGACGCGGCCCACGTCCACTCACCGGCGGGCGGGCAGGGGCTGAACACCAGCGTCCAGGACGCCTACAACCTCGGCTGGAAGCTGGGCGCGGTACTGCGGGACGGGGCGCCGGAGACCCTCCTCGACACCTACGAGGAGGAGCGGCGGGCGAACGCCGCGGCCATGCTGGAGCTGTCGACCGGGGTGCACCGGGGAGAGGTCCGGCGGGGCAGGGCGACGGTGCAGCTGGAACTCGGGTACCCGCGGTCGTCGCTGACCGAGGAGACCCGGCGGGGCCCTGCCGGCGTACGGGCGGGCGACCGGGCGCCCGACGGCACGGTGGACGGCGTACGGCTCTTCGACGCCTTCCGGGGCCCGCACTGGACGCTGCTGGGCGCGGGGGCGCCGTCCGCCGCCGGACTCCGCGTGCTGCCGGCCGCCCCGGAGTCGTACGGGCCGGGTGTCTTCCTGGTCCGGCCCGACGGCTACGTCGGCTGGGCGGGCGCCACCACGCAGGGCCTGGGCGCCTACGCGGCCCGGACGGGCGCCCCCGCGGCGGGCTGAACGGCCGGTCCGGCCGGCGGCTCAGGTACTGGCCAGTGTCAGCTTCACCGCGAAGCCCAGGAACAGCGCGCCGGCCGCCGAAGTCGCGGTGGCCGACAGCCGCTTGCGCCGGCGGAACGCGGCGGCGAGGCGGGTGCCGCCGAATATCAGCGCGCTCAGGTACAGGAAGCTGGCCAGCTGGGCGAGGGTGCCGAGGACGACGAAGGACAGGGCCGGGTAGGCGTACCCCGGGTCCACGAACTGCACGAAGAAGGCGACGAAGAACAGGATCGCCTTGGGGTTGAAGAGGCTGACGACGAAGGCGCGGCGCAAGGGCCGCTCGTCCCCCGGAGCGGAGGCGACGGCCTCCGCCACGGGCTTCTCCCGCCGCGTCCGCCACATCTGCCAGGCGGCCCGCAGCATCCCGATCGCCAGCCAGGTCAGATATCCGGCACCGGCGTACTTCACGATCCCGAACAGCAGGGCGTTGGCCTTGAGCAGGGAGGCGACCCCGGCCGCGGACAGCGTCATGAGGACCGTGTCCCCGCACCACACCCCGGCGGCCGCGGTGTAACCCGCCCGCACACCGCGCCGGGCGGCGACGGACAGGACGTAGAGGGAGTTGGGGCCGGGCAGCAGGACGATCAGGACGAGTCCTGCCAGATAGGTGGGGAGATCGATGACGCCGAACATGGAAAGGAGTGTCGCACGGGGGTACGACATTCAGAACGCGTCGCTCGGCACATGACTGCCCCACACCTCCCGCAGCGCGTTGCACACCTCCCCCACCGTCGCCCGCCCGCGCAGCGCCTCCTTCATCGGGTACAGGACGTTGTCCTCCCCCTCGGCCGCCTTCTTCAGCGCGTCCAGCGCCGCGTCCACCGCCCCCTGGTCCCGCCCGGCCCGCAGGGTCCGCAGCCGCTCCGCCTGCCGGGCCTCGATCGCCGGGTCCACCCGCAGCGGCTCGTAGGGCTCCTCCTCGTCCAGCCGGAAGCGGTTGACGCCGACGACGACCCGCTCGGCGGAGTCCGTCTCCTGGGCGATGCGGTAGGCGTTCCGCTCGATCTCGGACTTCTGGAAGCCCTGCTCGATCGCGGCGACCGCCCCGCCCAGCTCCTCGACCCTGCGCATCAGGCCGACGGCCGCCTCCTCCACGTCGTCGGTCATCCGCTCCACCGCGTAGGAGCCCGCGAAGGGGTCCACGGTCGCGGTGACGTCCGTCTCGTGGGCCAGGACCTGCTGGGTGCGCAGGGCGAGGCGGGCGCTTTTGTCCGTCGGCAGCGCGATCGCCTCGTCGAAGGAGTTGGTGTGCAGGGACTGGGTGCCGCCGAGGACCGCGCCCAGCGCCTGGACGGCCACCCGGACCAGGTTCACCTCCGGCTGCTGGGCCGTCAGCTGGACGCCGGCCGTCTGCGTGTGGAAGCGCAGCATCAGGGACTTGGGGTTCTGCGCCCCGAACTCCTCCTTCATCACCCGCGCCCAGATCCTGCGTGCCGCCCGGAACTTGGCGACCTCCTCCAGCAGCGTCGTACGGGCCACGAAGAAGAAGGACAGGCGCGGGGCGAAGTCGTCCACGTCCATGCCGGCCGCGACCGCCGTGCGGACGTACTCGATGCCGTCGGCGAGGGTGAAGGCGATCTCCTGCGCGGGGGACGCGCCCGCCTCGGCCATGTGGTAGCCGGAGATCGAGATGGTGTTCCACTTCGGGATCTCGGCGGTGCAGTAGCGGAAGATGTCCGCGGTCAGCCGCAGGGAGGGCTGGGGAGGGAAGATGTACGTGCCCCGCGCGATGTACTCCTTCAGGACGTCGTTCTGGATCGTGCCCGTCAGCTGATCCGCCCTCACCCCCTGCTCCTCCGCCACCAGCTGGTACAGCAGCAGGAGCAAGGCGGCGGGCGCGTTGATCGTCATCGACGTGGAGACCTGGTCCAGCGGGATGCCCTCGAACAGCACCCGCATGTCCTCGACCGAGTCGACGGCCACGCCGACCTTGCCGACCTCGCCGTGGGCGATCGGTGCGTCGGAGTCGTGGCCCATCTGGGTGGGCAGGTCGAAGGCGACGGACAGGCCGGTGGTGCCGTGGGCGATCAGCTGCCGGTACCGGGCGTTCGACTCGGCCGCCGTACCGAAGCCGGCGTACTGGCGCATGGTCCAGGGGCGGCCGGTGTACATCGACGGGTACACGCCCCGGGTGAAGGGGTACGACCCCGGTTCGCCCAGCTTGGCAGCCGGGTCCCAGCCGGTCAGGTCGGCCGGTCCGTAGACCGGTTCGATGGGCAGGCCCGACTCCGACTCACGTGTCATGGATGCCTCCGCAGGACGTCTGCTACTCCTCACCATGCCCCGTAGTTCGGCGGCGGTCACGCGGGGAAGCATCCCCCGCATGAGGATCCCGGGCAGACCCGCCGCCGTACTCGCCTCGGCCGCCGCCCTCGCCGCCCTCTGCGGCTGCACCGCGCAGCCCACGGACGCCGACGGCAGGCCCCGCTCCCCGATACACATCGAGCTGCCGTCCGACCGGAGCGCCGAACCCACCCGGACGGCCCAGGACCCGCCCTCCCGTACGGCCCAGGACCCGCCCTCCCGTACGGCCCAGGACCCGCCCTCCCGTACGGCCCAGGAGCCGCCGGCCCGCGTGCTGTGGGCACGCGGTGACAGCGGGCCCGGGGTGCGGGAGCTGCAGGCGCGGCTGCGGCAGGCGGACTGGCTGTTCGACGGGCCGACGGGGTCCTACGACGACCTGACCGAGCAGGCCGTGCGGGGCTTCCAGGGCAAGCGCGGGCTGCCCCGGACCGGCCGGACGGACATCGTCACCTGGCAGCGGCTGGTGCACATGACGCACCGGCCCGGCACCTGGGAGCTGTACCTGATGGGCGGTCAGCCGGCCGGGGCACCCGACCCGCGCTGTCTGACCGCGCGCGCGCTGTGCATCGACAAGACGACGCGGACGCTGCGCTGGATGGTCGACGGGCGGACGGTGTCGACGACGGCGGTGCGGTTCGGCACGCAGTACACGCCGACCCGGGAGGGTGTCTTCCACGTCTACTGGAAGGCGCGGGACTGGGTGTCCACGCTCTACCACTCACCCATGCCGTACGCCATGTTCTTCAGCGGCGGGCAGGCGGTGCACTACTCGTTCGACTTCGCGGCGCGCGGATACGCGGGCGGCTCGCACGGCTGCGTGAACGTACGGGACGAGGTGGCGATCAGGCGGCTGTTCGCCGAGGTGAGGGTCGGCGACAAGGTCGTCGTCCACCGGTGAGGGGCGCGGAGCGCGGGATGCCGGCGCGGAGTGCGGATGCGGGGCGGGGGCGGGGGGGGGGGGGGGGGGGGGGGGGGGCGGGGGGGGGGGGGGGGGGGGGGGGGGGGGGGGGGGGGGGGGGGCCCCGCCCCCCCCCCGCGCCAGGTGCACGAGCCGTGGGTACGGGGGGAACCCCGGCTCAGTGCGACGGCCGATGACCAGTCGGCTCACTCATTACTGCGTCGGGGGCTCCAGAAACGTCACACCTCTGGCGGAGAATTTTTCTCGGATCACAAAGACCCAGGTCAGAGGGGTGATGCCGGTCTAGAGCGCGGAGTACGACGGGCTCGGTGACGGAGTCTCGGGCGTCCTGGTCGCGCGGTCGGGGTGCGCGGGCGCGAGGCGGGTGGGTGCGGGTGCGGCGCCGTGGCGGTGGTGGCGCCTGCCGTCACCCTCCCGGCCGCCGTCGCCGTGGCCACCGTCGCCGCGGCCGCCGTCCTTCTTGCCGCCGTCGCCCTTGCCGCCGTCGCCCTTGCCGCCGTCGCCCTTGCCGCCGTGTCCGCCGCGGCCGGGGTGACTCTCGTCGTCGCCCTTGCCGTCGCCGTTGCGGCCGCCCTTGCCCTTGCCGTTGTCGTCGCCCTGGCCCTTGCCGCCGTCGCCCTCGCCGCCGGGGGTGGCGGAGTCGCCGGTGGACAGGACGACCCGGCAGTACCGGCTCACGCGTGCGGAGCCGCCCGCCAGGTTCTCCAGCGCGCGCTTGCGGCCGGTGTCCAGGCCCTTGCCGTCCCGGATGTCGCGGCAGGCCGCGACGACGCCCTTCCACCCGGCGCCCGAGGTCGCGGAGGGGGCGCCGGAACCGGGCGCGGTGCTCGCGCCGGTGCCGCCGTCGCGTCCACCGGCCGCCTCGGAGGAGTGACCGCCGCCCGTGCCCGGTCCGCCGCTCGGCGCACCCGTGCCCGCTCCGAAGCCGGGGGTGGCCTGCGGAGACACCGAGCCGAGGGGGGCACCGGAGGTCGCGGAGGAGGAGACGGAGGCGCCGGGGGCCGGGTGCTCGTGCCGGAACGGCCCCGGCAGCACCCCGCTGCCCGCGGCCATCGCGACCCCGCCGACCGTGCCCGCGGCCACCACCGCGGCGAGCGCCAGGCGCACCGGGCGGGCCCAGCGGGGGCGCCGGGCCGGGATTCCGGTACGGGCCGGGGAGCCGATGCGGACCAGGCCCGCGTCGGCGTCGTGGGCGGATGCGCCGGAGCGCCGGCCGGGGGCGGCGTCGGCGAGGGCGGCGGTGCGTTCGGCCTCGGAGGCCTCGCGGGCCTTGCGGAACGCGGCCAGCGCGGCCTGCTCGCCGGGGAGTTCGTCGGAGGCGGGAGCCGCCTGCCCGGACAGCGCGCCGAGCGCCCGGGAGAGGCGTTCGGCCTGGTCATCCGCGCGGGCGTCGACGGCTTCCAGTGACTCACCGCGCAGCAGACGCTCCGCCGTCCTGCGGTTGAGCCACTTGTACTGCTCGTCGGCCATCACATGTCCTTCTGCGTCCGCGCGCGCGTATGCGTCACAGTGGCGGACGTCACCGCGCCCCGGCGCGGTTCTCGCTGGGGCGGGAGCGCGTCGAGCACGCCGGCCGATTCCGGATCCTCGCCGAGCAGCTCCGCGAGCCGCTTCAGGCCCCGGTGCGCGGCGGTGCGGACCGCGCCCGCGCGTTTGCCGAGGGTCTCCGCCGCGGTCTTGGCGTCGAGGCCGACGACCACGCGCAGGACGACCGCCTCGGCCTGGTCCTGCGGGAGCCGTGCGATGAGGGAGAGGGTGCGGTCGGTGGCCAGGGCCTCGATGGCCTCGCCCGCCGTGTCGGACTCGGCGGCCCGGCCGGTCAGCTCCGTCTCGTCGCCGCCTATGGCGGGGCGGCGGCCCCGCATGCGTATGTGGTCCAGGGCGCGGTTGCGGGCGATCCGGGCGGCCCAGCCCCGGAACCGGTCGGCATCGCCGCTGAACCGGTCCAGGTCCCGGGCTATCTGCAGCCAGGCCTCGGAGGCGACGTCCTCGGCGTCCGGGTCACCGACCAGCGTGCGCACGTATCCGAGCAGCCGTGGCTGCACCGCGCGGTAGACGGTACGAAACGCGGTCTCGTCACCGTTCTGCGCGGATCGCACCGCGGCGGTCAGTTCCGCGTCGTCCCCCAGCACCGCACTCCCTTTACGCCAGATGTTCGGTCGGCGCGAAAGGCACGTTACGACCTGAAACCGCTCGTCGTCCATGTCCGTAGAAGATGCAACTAACTCGTGACCGGGCTCGAATGTACGCAGGGTGAGGTCCGGGTGGTGCCGGGGTGTGACAGAAAACGCACTCATGGCGCTGAAGAGAGTACGGGCCGTTCGCGGCCTGTCCGCGCGACGGCCGGGGCCTCTCCTGTGGGGGGTGGCGGCCCCGGCCGTTGCCCAACGGTGGCCGCACGGCTCAGTTCTTCCCGCCGCCCTGCTTCGACTTGGCGGCCGAACTGCCAGAAGTGTCGCTTTTGCCTTCGCCGTTGCCGGTGGCGTCACTCCCACTTTCGCCAGAATTGCCGGACTTGCCCGACTTGCCGGATCTGGCGATGTTCTGCCCCTGCGCCGCGTCCACTTGGGCGGCGCAGTAGGAAGCGACCCCGTCCGGGCCGCCCGCCGCCGCCACGAGCCGCTGCCAGGCCGCCGAGTCCAGGGCTCCGCCCCGCTCCCCGGCCCGCGCGAAAGTACGGCAGTGCGCCGCGGTGTCCCGGGCGGTGTCCGGGTGCGCGGGGTGCGCGGCCGGGGTGCGGGATGCCCCCTCGGACGGGCCGCCGACCGTCGTCCCCGGGCCGCCGGCCGGCCGCTGCGGGGCGCTCGGGGACGGGTGGCGCGGGTGCGGGGTGTCCCGGCGGCCGTCCGTGCCGGACCCCACCGAGCCGATCGCCGCCACGGCGACACCGCCCAGCGTGAGGCAGGCGAGCGCCATCGAGAGCGTGACCTTCGGCGAGCGGCGCCCGCGGCGCGGCGCGGCGGGCCGCCAGTCGTCCCGGGACCGGGTCCGCACCCGGTGCGCCCCGGCCTCGCGGGCGGTGCGGAACGCGGCCAGGGCCCGGCGCTCGGCGTCGGGGTCGACACCGTCGGCGCGCAGCGCGGCGGCGAACCCGGCCTCCAGTGCGGCGAGGCCGGCGAGGCCGGTCATCGGGGTGCCGCCGGCGTCCGTGCCGGTGCGGTCCGGCGCGGAGACGGGGGCGGACCCGGAGGCGGCGGCGGTGCCGCCGGGGTGCGCGTGCGGGCGGCAGGGCAACCCTTCGCCGCTGTGCCGTTCACCCATGCCCGATCCCGTCCTCATCCGGTCCCTCACCCGCCGGGCCCGCGCGGCCCGGCACCGATGTCCGCGTCACATCCGGACGCCGACCCATCCGCACGCCGTTCCGTCCGTGCGCCGACCCATCCGTGCGCCGTTCCGACCGTGCGTCGGCCCGTACGGCGTTCCCCGCGGCGCTCCGCAGGCCGTGCCGCACGCCCTCTCGTCCCGTCCCACGGAACCCCACGGATCCCCACGGATGTCCCTGCGGATCTCCCTGCGGATCTCCGTACGGTTCTCCATACGGATCAGGGCCGCCGGCGTTCATCCCGACTTCCCCAGCGTCGGGGGCCCCTCATCCGTCACACCTCCCGCCGCCCGGCCTCCTCGGCGCCCGCGCCCGAGGTGCCCGCGCCCGAGGTGCCCAGTTGCCGGGCGAGACGTTTCAGCCCGCGGTACGCGGCCGTGCGGACGGCGCCGGGGCGCTTGCCGAGGACGCGGGCGGTGGCCGGGCCGTCGAGGCCGACGACCACCCGGAGCAGGACGGCCTCGGCCTGGTCCCGCGGGAGCCCGCGGACCAGCTCCAGCGCCCGCTCGGTGGACAGCGACTCCAGCGCCTGCTCGTGGGTGCTGTGCCGGCCGGGCAGCTCCAGCGCGTCGTGTTCGAGGGCCGCCGCCCGGGGCCGTACCCGCTGGCGGCGCAGATGGTCCAGGGCGCGGTGCCGGGCGATGGTCGCCGTCCAGCCGCGGAAGCCGGCGCCGTCGCCCTGGAACCGGCCGAGGTCCCGGGCTATCTCCAGCCAGGCGTCGGAGGCCACGTCCTCGGCGTCCTCGCCGACCAGGCCCCGCAGATAGCCGAGCAGCCCGGGCTGGACGATCCGGTAGGCCACCGCGAAGGCCGCCTCGTCACCGTCCTGGGCCCGCGCGACGGCCGCGCCCAGCTCCCCGTCCCGCGGCTGCGGGCGGCGGGGTTCCGCTCCCTGGCCCAAGACCGTCCTCGTTCGTGCCGAGTTCATGGCCACTGTGTGGCGCGTCCCTCACGGTGCGACACGCTCCGGCCGTGTCTCCGCCCTCCATGGTCATCAGCGTCGGGCCTCACAGAAGTGTCACAGCGGGCCGATGTCCCTTGCGCGGACGGCGCGGTGACGTTCCGCAGGCAGGCGCCGCAGGACTGCCCCGTGACGCACCTGCCGGGCATCGGCTCGGACCTCGGCCACCCGGTCCCGGCCGGCTCATCCCGCCTGGGCCGTCGCGTCCCGGCAGAGCAGGCGCAGCGAGCCCTGGCCGCCGAAGCAGCGCCGGGCCTCGTCGATGGGGTCCCACAGCCGGCCGTCGCGGGTGCGGACCCAGTGGTCGCCGCCGGCCGTCCACCACTCGGCGCCGGTCTGGCGGACGATCACCTCACCGGCGTAGGCGCCGAAGCCGCGCAGCACGCTCTCGACCGCCGCGTACGGCGGTTCCTCCCGGCGTATCTCCTCGATCATCCGGTCCACCCGCCACAGGCTCTGCGCCGAGTAGTCGAGCCGTACCCGGGCGCCCTCGCGCATGGTCGCGACCGCGTCCGCCGCCCACCGCGCGGGCTTCGCCGCGGCGGTCGGCCTGGTCTCCTGCTGTGCTGTCAGGTACTGGGCTGTCACATAGAGAAGAGCGAGCCGGGCGGTGCTTCCGTCACCGCGATCCGAAACGTTTCGGCAACAGGCGCAGGACTACCCCACGTCCACCGCACGACACTCACAGGACTCCCCCACGCAGGGGGTTTGAACGCCCCGCGCCGCCGTGGCCGCGCACGCCTCTCAGGAACCGGCCCGCGCCCGCCGGGAGACCACCGCGCGCAGCACCCGGCGTCCCTCGACCGACACGTCGAGCGCCCGGCGCAGCCCCTGCGGCCCGTGCCCGGCGAGGAGTTCCAGCACGGCCGTCTGCCGCCGCAGCTCGGCCGCGACCAGCGGGGGCAGCTCCTCCGTCTCGCCCGCCCGCCCGGCGTCGAGACCGTCGGCCGACGGGCCCTCCGCGGCCGGGTCGAGCAGCCGGTGGATGCGCAGGGAGGCGACGGAGCAGGCGTCCGCCCAGGGCCGTACCGCGTCGGCGGTGCGCTCGGCCGGGGCCGCGTCCAGCATCCGGCGCACGAGCCGCGCGGCCTCGTCGTCGGCGGGATCGGCCGAGCCGAGCACGGAGCGCGCCTTGTCCAGGCTGTCGCTCCAGCCCGAGCCGTCGGAGAGGTGCGCCCACAGCGGGCGCAGCAGCTCGTCGTCACCGCCGAGCAGGGGCAGACACCGATCCAAACAGGCCAACCCACCGGCGGCCAGTCCGCGTTCGTCGGCCTGCGCGATCAGTTCCACCAGGCTCATGGAAGCCTCCCTCGCCAGGGCGCCGCCTTTACGGAGCCCGCACTTCCCCTTACTGCGTGCGACGGCGGGGGAGTGTCACAGCCGCAGCTTTTCAGCCAACGACCGGGCTCGGCAAGGGGCCTGCGAGGGCCTTGTGGCGCTGCATCCGGGTCAGGTGGACGACCACCAGGACGGCCAGGATCGCGGCCACGGCGTCGAGCGCGTCGGAGAACAGCATCAGCCCGGCCGCGCCCCGCAGTTCGGACGGCGTGTCGGCGTTGTCGTACCGCGTGTACGCGAGCCGGCCGACGAAGAGGCCGATGACCCACACCGTCCACCAGGCGTTGACCGGCGCGTGCCGGACCCGCGCGCCCCAGGGAGCGCTGGCGTCCCAGGCGTCCACGACGATCCGGCGCGGGAACCACAGGTTGACGACCGGGCAGAACCAGCCGCCGATCGTCCAGCCGCGCCGCATGCGGTGCGCGGACCGGTCGAACACCTCGGCGTTCACCCGCACCCGCCACAGCCAGCACAGGTAGACGACGGCGGTCGCCACCAGGACGAGCGCCTGGGCGACGCCGGCGACGCCGTAGAGGGTGTCCGCGTGGCCGGCGCGGCCCGCCACGGCGGAGCCGGTGGCGCCGTCCGCGAGATCGGCGCCGACGTTCATCTCCAGCATGTCGGCGTAGACCGCGAACAGGTCGACGGCGACCGTCACGCCGAGCAGCGCGGCGGCCGCCCGGCCGAGCCCCTCCGGCGAGCGCAGGGCCGCACCGGGCACGAAGGACGGAGCGGGCATGGGTGAGGTCATGATGAGGTTCCCCCGAGGATGACGCCGACGACGGGCACGCGGCGGCCTTCCCCGGCCGGACGTGCGGACAAGGGAACATACGGTCCGGCGGCGTCGCACGTCCACTCGAATCGATCACCCGGCGGCCACCCGGAGCGGCTCAGCCCAGCCGGTCCGCCAGCGCCTTGAAGTCGGCCCAGGACAGCGCGGGTTTGCCCGGGTCCCACAGCTTCTGCACGGTGGCCCTGAGCGGCATCCGGATCCCGGCCGCGACCTGCGCCTCCGTCTGGGCGTTCGGGAAGTCGCCCCACACCGCGAACGAGCCGCCGGGGATCTGCCCGTCGTAACGCGCCGGCACGGCGGCCGTGCCGCGCAGCACGCGCGGATTCCACTGCTCGTAGATCCGCTGCCCGGTCGGATAGACGAAGGTCTGCGGCTGCCCGAGCACGTAGTAGAGGAACTCGTCGTTGTAGTTGAGGACCTCGCGGCCGTCGCCCAGGTACTCCTCGGGCTGCCGGGCGCCGATCTCCTTGCCGGTCCAGTAGGCGACCTGGATGTCCTTGTCCGGCTGGACGGAGGTGTCCCTGTAGAAGCCGTCGTTCCAGGCGCGGACGGTCTTGCCGTGGGCGCGGACGGTGGCGGCCCGGTCGTTCGTCCAGCCGGTGGCGAGGTCGGCGACGGTGCCGTCGGAGCCGTACTTCCGGCGGGCGGCGGCGGCCAGCTGCGGATAGGAGGCCTGCGGGTCCTTGACGGTCAGCGCCTGGTACTCGTCTCCGCCGAGGTGCCACTGGCCGCCGGTGAACAGCCCCGCGTACTCGTTCAGCAGGTCGTCGATCAGCTTGGCCGAGGCGGGCTCGGAGATGTCGATCGCTCCCTTGGTCGCCACCCCGCTCGCGTTGCGCAGCTGCAGGTCGGGGTGGGCGGCGAGCACCGCGCCCAGGTGCCCGGGCGAGTCGATCTCGGGGACGACGGTGATGTGCCGGCTGTTCGCGAGGTCCACGATCTTCTTGACCTGTGCCTTGGAGAGATGGTCCTTGGAGACGATCTCCGGGTGGCTGGTGGACTCGATCCGGAAGGCCTGGTCGTCGGAGAAGTGCAGCCCGAGCTCGTTGTACTTCAGATCCCCCAGCTCGCGGATCCGGTCCTCGATCCAGCTCTCGCCGAACGGCTTGCGCGCGATGTCCAGCGTGAACCCGCGCACCGGCTTGGCCGGCTGGTCCCGCACGACCCCCTCGGGGGCCGTACCGCCACCGTGGACCTCCTGCTTCAGGGTCCGGGTGCCGTAGAAGACCCCCGCCTCGCCGGGCCCGCCGATGTCCACCCGCCCGTCGCGCACGGTCATGGTGTACGACTCCTGGTTCCCGCCCCCGCCCCCCAGCGCGAGCCGGACGTCCCCCGCCCTGACGTCGTCCCTCTGCCCCGCGTACGTCAGCCCCAGCTCCCCGGCGATCAGCCGCCCCGCGTCGGCCAGCCCGGCGTCGGCGACGACCACCCGCTCGCCCTTGTGCGGCTGCCAGCCGGGGCCGCGCGCCGGGGTGTGGGAGCGCACCGCGGGAATCGTGCGGGGCGTCTGCGAGAGCGGATACGACCGGCTCGGCGACGGCGTGCCGGCCGGGTCGTGCCCGGACGGTTCTCGCGCCGCGCCCTGGCTCGCCGCGTCGCCGCCCTCACCGCCCGAGGACGCCCACACGCCGACACCCGTGCCGAGGGCGACGGTCCCGACGACCGCTGCGGCCACCACCGCGCGCTTCCGTATCACCTGCTGCGCCGAGTCCCGGCGCCTGTGCTGGGTCACTCAGCCAACGTACGACCGATACGGCCCTCATCGGTCATCCACGCGTCCCCAAACTCTCCCGTCCGGGTGAATTTTCATGCATCACACGGACACACAGTGACCACTCTCGATAACCTGACGACACACATTTCACAGCATCCCCTGCCACGCCACACGCGACGCGAGGACCCACGCTGCCCGCCCACCCTCTCCCGTACCTCCCGAGGCCCCTGGACGTCTTCAACGGGGCGCCCGCCGACGAGGCCCGCGCCCTCCTCCTGGACTGCCTGCACAGCCTGCGCTGGGCCCACCGCCTCGCCGACCACCGCCCGTACCCCGACCTGGACGCCCTCCTGGCGGCGGCGGACGAGGCGGCGTACGACCTGTCGCCGGGCGACCTGTCGGAGGCGCTCGCGGGTGAATCCCTTCCCGCTCTCCCGGAGGGCGCGTACTCGGCGGCCCACATGGCCCTGAGCGCGGCCCACGCCGCCTACGAAGCGAGATTCGGGCACGTGTTCGTCATCTATCTGGGTGATGTCACACCGGCCGAGGCCATCGACCGCATCCTGGAGGCGATCCGATCACGATTGGCCAACGATCCCGAGGAAGAGCGGGTGATGGCCGCGGAGCAGCTCCGCCGCCTCGCGAGAAGCAGGCTGGCCACCTGCCTGGGGGGCGCGGGGCCGCACCCGTCGGCGGCCGGGCCCCGGGGCGCCGCCAGCCCGAACCCGCCCGCACCCGGCAAATAACGGGACACCCCGTGCCAGATGCCGCGCCCGCTACCCCATCCGGTGCCACTTTGATCACACAAGGTAGGCCCCCCGTAAAGCACGGCGCAGCGCATGGCTACGATGCTGGGGGCCGGTGGACCGTACCCGGCCGGGCCCGACCGACAGTGAAGCCGGCGCGGCCCTAGTCCCCGCTCCCGGAGGGTTCTTCCGTGCCGGCTGGAACGCTGTACCGCGGCCGGGAAGGAATGTGGTCCTGGGTGGCTCACCGAGTCACCGGCGTCCTCATCTTCTTCTTCCTGTTCGTTCACGTGCTGGACACCGCTCTCGTGCGTGTTTCCCCCGAGGACTACGACAAGGTCGTGTCCACGTACAAGACGCCGATCGTCGCGCTGCTGGAGTACGGCCTCGTCGCCGCCATCCTCTTCCACGCGCTCAACGGTCTCCGCGTCATCGCCGTCGACTTCTGGTCGAAGGGCCCGCGCTACCAGAAGCAGATGTTCTGGACCGTGATGGGCGTCTGGATCGTGCTGATGCTCGGGGCGATCTACCCGGTCCTCGGCCACGCCGCCCGTGTTCTCTTTGGGAGCTGACGCCGATGTCGACCACTGAAACCACCGCGTCCGGAGTCGGCCCCGTCGAAGGTGCCCCCGTCTACACCGTGGACAACCCGGCCCCGCTGATCGAGGCACCGCGCAAGCGCACCAAGAAGTCCCCGAAGTCGACCCGGGGCAACTTCGAGCTGGCGGCCTGGCTGTTCATGCGC
This sequence comes from Streptomyces sp. NPDC051133, assembly GCF_040682635.1. NCBI lineage: Bacteria > Bacillati > Actinomycetota > Actinomycetes > Kitasatosporales > Streptomycetaceae > Streptomyces > Streptomyces sp. NPDC051133. The sequence goes on along the minus strand of NZ_JBFBBK010000036.1, from coordinate 59,014 downwards.
CTGTCCGGCGTCGTGCTGGTCGTCCTGGTCATCGGCCACCTGGTGATCCAGCTCGTGCTGGACGGCGGTGTGTCCAAGGTCGGCTTCGCCTTCGTGGCGGGCCGCTGGGCCTCCCCCTGGTGGCAGGTCTGGGACCTGTTGATGCTGTGGCTCGCGATGCTGCACGGCGCCAACGGCCTGCGCACGGTCATCAACGACTACGCCGAGCGTCCTGCGTCCCGCATGTGGCTGAAGGCCCTGCTGTACACCGCCACGGTGTGGACCATCCTGCTGGGCACGCTGGTGATCTTCACCTTCGACCCGAACATCCGCTAGGCACGGGGCTGCGAGAATCATGAAGATCCACAAGTACGACACCGTCATCGTCGGCGCCGGTGGCGCGGGCATGCGCGCGGCCATCGAGTCGACGAAGCGCAGCCGCACCGCGGTGCTGACCAAGCTCTACCCCACCCGCTCCCACACGGGCGCCGCGCAGGGCGGCATGGCCGCCGCGCTGGCCAACGTGGAGGAGGACAACTGGGAGTGGCACACCTTCGACACGGTCAAGGGCGGTGACTACCTGGTCGACCAGGACGCCGCCGAGATCCTGGCGAAGGAGGCCATCGACGCCGTCCTCGACCTGGAGAAGATGGGTCTGCCGTTCAACCGGACGCCCGACGGGACGATCGACCAGCGCCGTTTCGGCGGTCACTCCCGCAACCACGGCGAGGCCCCGGTCCGCCGGTCCTGCTACGCCGCGGACCGCACCGGCCACATGATCCTCCAGACGCTGTACCAGAACTGCGTCAAGGAGGGCGTGGAGTTCTTCAACGAGTTCTACGTCCTGGACCAGCTGATCACCGAGGTCGACGGCGTCAAGAAGTCGGCCGGTGTCGTCGCCTACGAGCTGGCGACCGGCGAGATCCACATCTTCCAGGCGAAGGCCGTCATCTACGCCTCCGGCGGCACCGGCAAGTTCTTCAAGGTGACGTCGAACGCGCACACGCTGACCGGTGACGGCCAGGCCGCCGTCTACCGCCGCGGGCTGCCGCTGGAGGACATGGAGTTCTTCCAGTTCCACCCGACCGGCATCTGGCGCATGGGCATCCTGCTGACGGAGGGCGCCCGTGGTGAGGGCGGCATCCTCCGCAACAAGGACGGCGAGCGCTTCATGGAGAAGTACGCGCCGGTCATGAAGGACCTCGCGTCCCGTGACGTCGTCTCCCGCTCCATCTACACGGAGATCCGGGAGGGCCGCGGCTGCGGTCCCGAGGGCGACCACGTCTACCTGGACCTCACGCACCTCCCGCCGGAGCAGCTGGACGCCAAGCTCCCGGACATCACGGAGTTCGCGCGCACCTACCTCGGCATCGAGCCCTACACGGACCCGATCCCGATCCAGCCGACCGCGCACTACGCGATGGGCGGCATCCCGACGAACGTCGAGGGTGAGGTCCTGGCGGACAACACCACCGTCGTCCCGGGTCTGTACGCGGCCGGCGAGGTCGCCTGTGTCTCCGTGCACGGCGCCAACCGCCTCGGCACCAACTCGCTGCTGGACATCAACGTCTTCGGCCGCCGTGCGGGCATCGCCGCCGCCGAGTACTCCCACAAGGCCGACTTCGTCGAGCTGCCGGAGAACCCGGAGTCGCTGGTCGTCGAGCAGATCGAGCGGCTGCGCACCTCCACCGGCAACGAGCGGGTCGCCACGATCCGCCGCGAGCTGCAGGAGACCATGGACGCCAACGTCATGGTGTTCCGCACCGAGCAGACGATCAAGACGGCCGTCGAGAAGATCGCCGAGCTGCGCGAGCGCTACAAGAACGTGGCGATCCAGGACAAGGGCAAGCGGTTCAACACGGACCTCCTCGAGGCGATCGAGCTGGGCAACCTGCTCGACCTGGCCGAGGTCATGGCCGTCTCGGCCCTGGCCCGCAAGGAGTCCCGCGGCGGTCACTACCGCGAGGACTACCCGAACCGCGACGACGTCAACTTCATGCGCCACACCATGGCGTACCGCGAGGTCGGCGCCGACGGCTCGGAAACCGTCCGTCTCGACTACAAGCCGGTCGTCCAGACCCGCTACCAGCCGATGGAGCGTAAGTACTGATGGCTACCCCTGTTCTGGACAAGGCGGACGCGGCCGGCCGGCCCGAGCCCGGTTTCGCCGACTCCCCCTACATCACCGTCACCTTCCGGGTCCGCCGGTTCAACCCGGAGGTCTCGGCGGAGGCGACCTGGGAAGACTTCCAGCTGGAGATCGACCCGAAGGAGCGTGTCCTCGACGGCCTCCACAAGATCAAGTGGGACGTCGACGGCACCCTCACCTTCCGCCGGTCGTGCGCGCACGGCATCTGCGGCTCGGACGCGATGCGGATCAACGGCAAGAACCGCCTCGCCTGCAAGACGCTGATCAAGGACATCAACCCCGAGAAGCCGATCACGGTCGAGCCCATCAAGGGCCTGACGGTCCTGAAGGACCTGGTCGTGGACATGGAGCCGTTCTTCCAGGCGTACCGGGACGTCATGCCGTTCCTGGTCACCAAGGACACGAACGAGCCGACGCGTGAGCGGCTGCAGTCCGCCGAGGACCGCGAGCGCTTCGACGACACGACGAAGTGCATCCTCTGCGCGGCCTGCACCTCCTCCTGCCCGGTGTTCTGGAACGACGGCCAGTACTTCGGTCCGGCCGCGATCGTGAACGCCCACCGCTTCATCTTCGACTCGCGTGACGAGGCGGGCGAGCAGCGGCTGGAGATCCTCAACGACCGCGACGGCGTGTGGCGTTGCCGCACGACCTTCAACTGCACGGACGCCTGCCCGCGCGGTATCGAGGTCACGAAGGCGATCCAGGAGGTCAAGCGCGCGCTGATCACGCGTCGCTACTGATCTTCCCGGTCAGGCACATCCGGCCCGAGGGCCCTGTTTCCGATCCTCCGGAAGCAGGGCCCTCGGGCGTTTTTGTCGGGTTTCCCGCGGGCCCGGTTCTAATGTGACGACATGTCAGACAAAGAGTCCTACGAACTGCTCGGTTTCGACAACGTACTGCTCCCCGTCGGCGACCTCGGCGAGGCCGTCGGCTTCTACGAGCGGGCCGGGTTCAGCGTCGGATTCCGATTCGACGAGGGCGGGATCGCGCTGCTGAAGGTCGGCGGCGAGACGCCCGGGATCCTGCTGCACCTGGAGGAGGAGCTGCGGCACCGGACCCCTCCCTGGCCCTCGCCGCGCGTCTGGCTCGAGGTGCCGGACGCGCGGGTGGCGGCGCGGGAGCTGGCCGCGGCCGGCATCCCGCCGCTGGACGAGGTGTTCCAGGTGGCCACGGGGTGGGCCGTGGAGATCGCCGACCCGTGGGGGAACGTCCTGGGGTTCACGGACTACGGCAAGCGCCCGGAGCTCGGCCGCAGGAACTGAGCACCCTTGACTTGAACACGTTCAAAAACAGGTCTACAGTCATCCCTGTCAGCGTTTTGAACGCGTTCAAGAAGGGGTGGGGCATGGACCGCACCGTCATCGCCTACGTCGTCTACCTGATCGTCAGCATCGGGCTGACCGTCTGGGTGGCGCGCACGCTCAGCCGCAACGGCCGGATCTTCCTGGCCGACGTCCTGCACGGCAACGAGAAGCTCGCGGACGCCGTCAACCACCTCCTGGTCGTCGGCTTCTACCTGGTCAACCTCGGCTTCGTCGCGCTGTACCTGAGCGGCGACGAGACGATCGAGGACACCCGCGGCATCTTCGAGGCCCTGTCGACCAAGCTGGGCGTGGTCCTGCTGGTGCTCGGCGCGATGCACCTGGGCAACGTCTACGTGCTCAACCGGATCCGCCGGCGCGGGATCATGGAGCGGGAGCAGCTGCCCCCGGTCGCCCCGCAGGAGTGGATCGCGCCGACGGCCGGGGCGTGACCACCGTGACCGGCGAGGCCTCCACGGCCGGCGGGACCACCGCGGCCGGCAGGACCACCGCGGCCGGCAGGACCACCGCGAGGGACCGGGGCGTCACGGGGGGCGTCCCGGTCCGCGGGCTGACCGTCCTCTACGACGCCGAGTGCGGCCTCTGCACCCACCTGCGCACCTGGCTGGCGCGCCAGCCGCAGCTGGTGCCCCTGGAGCTGGTCCCGGCGGGCTCGGCCCAGGCACACGCCCGCTTCCCCGGGCTCGACCACGGCGCCACCCTCGACGAGGTCACCGTCATCGGCGACTCCGGGCAGGTCTACCGGGGTTCACGCGCCTGGATCGTCGTCCTGTGGGCCCTGCGCGAGCACCGGCCCCTCGCCCACCGGCTGAGCACCCCGGCCGGCGCCAAGCTGGCGCGCGGCGCGGTGCTGGCGGCGGCGAAGTGGCGGGGCGCGCAGCAGACGTGGGGCGGGCAGCACACCTACCGGCGGCAGGACGGGTGGGCCTACCACCCGCGGACGGGCTGGACCTACGCACCGCCCTCCTGCGCCGACGGCGGCTGCGCCACTCGTTAGGCTCTTCTACCGTGCCCGCGAACAACGACGGCCCCGAGCCGGCCGCCCCCCAGAGCAGCAAGTCCGAGCAGACCCGCGCGCTGATCCTGGAGACCGCCATGCGGTTGTTCCAGGAGCGCGGGTACGACAAGACGACCATGCGGGCCATCGCCAAGGAGGCCGGGGTCTCCGTCGGAAACGCCTACTACTACTTCGAGGGCAAGGAACACCTCATCCAGGGCTTCTACGACCGGATCGCCGCCGAGCACCAGGCGGCGGTCCGCGAGATCCTGGACCGGGAGACCGACCTGGAGGCCCGGATCGCGGGCGTGCTGACCGCATGGCTGGACATCGCCCGGCCGTACCACGAGTTCGCCGTCCAGTTCTTCAAGAACGCCGCCGACCCCGACAGCCCGCTCAGCCCCTTCTCCCCGGAGAGCGAGCACGCCCGCGAGCAGGCGATCAGCGTGCACCGCGAGGTCCTGGCCGGCTCCAAGTCCAAGGTCGCCCCCGAACTGCGGGAGATCCTCCCGGAATTGATGTGGCTCTCGCAGATGGGCCTGGTCCTGTACTGGGTCTTCGACCGCACGGAGGACCGCGAGCGCAGCTACCGGCTCGCCAAGCGGGGGGCGCGCCTCACCGCGCGGGGCGTGGCCCTGGCCCGCTTCCGGGTCCTGCGCCCCCTGGTCCTGGAGGTCCACGAACTGTTCACGGACTTCCTGCCGGGCATGACCAAGGCGCTGCCGGACCCGGCGGCCAAGGGGCGGGCCGAGAAGCGCGGCTGATCAGATCCACTGCAGGCGCCACAGGCGGAACACGCCCGTGCCGTCCGTCAGATACTGGCCGCCGCCCACGTCCTCGATGCTGACCACGTACTCCTTGCGCTGCCACAGCGGGATCAGCGGGACGTCCTGGGCGACGTCCCCCTGGATGTCCTTGAAGTCGTTCGCGGCCCGGCTGCGGTCGGGGAACTGCTGGCTGTCCAGGATGAGATGGTCGACCAGCTTGTTGCTGTACCCGGTGCTCATGGTGGAGTCGCTGCCGACGAGCGCGGCGCCGAAGGTGTCCGGGTCCGGGTAGTCGGCCACCCAGCCGACCGCCCACGCGTCCATCTTCCCGGCGGCCCAGCGCTTCTGGAAGTCGGTCCACTCGTATCCCTTGACGTCCACCTGGAACAGGCCGCCCGCCTCCAGCTGCTTCTTCAGCGCCGCGGCCTCCTCCGCGCCCGCGCCCCGGCCGATGCCGTACCCGAAGGTGAACCGCACCGGCAGGGTCACCCCCGCCCGGGTCAGCAGCTCGCGCGCCTTCGCGACGCTCTGCTGCGGGTAGGTGTCGAAGAACGACGTGGTGTGGCCGGTGATCCCGGTCGGGATCAGCGAGTAGAGGGGGTCGACCGTGCCCTCGTAGACCGTCGCCGCCAGCTCCTCGCGGTCGACCAGCCAGGCCATCGCCCGGCGCACCCGCACGTCGTGCAGCGGGGAACCCGCGCGCGTGTTGAGGTACAGGTTGCGGGTCTCGGCGCTGTCGGACTCGGTGACGCGCTGCCCGGGGTCGCTCGGGTTCAGCTGGGAGAGCACGTGCGGCGGCAGCGTGCGCGTGGCGACGTCGACCTGCTTCGCCCTCCAGGCGCTGTCCAGCTTCGCGGAGTCGGTGTAGTAGCGCAGCTCGACCGGCCGGCCGGTGCCGCTGAGGTAGCCCTTGTAGTGCCCGTTCGGCGCGAGGTCGGCCTTCTGGTCCTTGGTGTACGAACTCAGGCCGTACGGGCCGGTGCCGTCGACTTCGGACCCGGCCCGCAGGGCGTCGGCCGGGTACTTCTCCTTGTCCACGATCGACCCGGCGCCGGTGGCGACCTTCAGCGGGAAGGTGGCGTCCGCGGACGACAGATGGAAGGTGACCGTGGCCGCGTCGTCCGCCGTCACCGAGGCGAGCGTGGAGAACAGCGACGCCGGGCCGACATCGGAGTTGATCTTCTTGACCCGGTCGAAGGAGTACTTCACGTCCTCGGCCGTCATCGCGCGCCCGCTCGGGAAGGTGATCCCGGACCGCAGCGTGCACCGGTACGTCCGCAGCCCGCTGCCCTGGAACGCGCAGCTCCGCGCCGCGTCCGGGACCGGTTCGACCCCGTCCGGCTCGAACGTCAGCAGCGACTGGAAGACGTTGCTGAACAGGGCCCAGGAACCGGCGTCGTAGGCACCTGCCGGGTCGAGGTCCGTGACGGCGTCCGTCGTACCGACCGTGATGGTCTTGTTCTTGTCCCCCTGCGACGGCAGCAGTTGCCAGCCGCCGATTCCCACGACCGCCAGCACCGACAGCGTCACGAGAATGCGCATGCGAACAGATCGCATGGTGGTGCCCTCCCCAGGCCCCTCGAGGCCCTACCCCTGGCCCGCACGATCCCGCCACTCCCCTAAGTGACGCGGCTCACCTAACCACACCTGTTTCGCCGGGGGGAAGGGCTTTCTGACCAGATGTGCGAGAACACGCGGGGGCGCAGGGGTTATGACGTTCGGCGCAGTGCGCGCAGACCGCGCAACCCGATGACCCCGATGACCGTCCCCAATACGAAGGAGACGACCGCCAGCAGCAGGTGCACCCAGAAGTACGCGGTCGGGTGACCGTCGTCGAAGGCGAGCCCGCTGCCGTCCTTGATCAGGTTCTTGACGAAAGTGACCCAGATGACCCAGGACCACACCCCGAAAGCGAGCAGGAACCAGGAGACCGGGCGGCTGAGCTTCATGGGACCAGTATCGCTGCCGGCCATCCGGTCCCGTTCCCGGGGTGGGGTGGGTCTTGGGACTTCCCGGTGCGCTCCAGGTACGTTTCCGACCGTGCCCGCTCCCCACACCACCGTCCGGCGCGCCCTGCTGGTCACCTCCGCCGCCCTGCTGTCCCTCTCCGCCGCCGCGCCCGCGGCCCTCGCGGCGCCCACGCCCTCCACCGGCCCGACGGCCACACCACCGGCCCGGATGTCGTCGCTGGGCGGTGCCCGGCTCGGCCAGGCCGGTACGCAGGTCAACCTCGCCCCGGGCGTGCCCGTGCTGCCCAAGGACCTCACGGCGCTGTCCTGGATCGTCTCCGACGCCGAGTCGGGCCAGGTGCTCGCGGCACACAACGCGCACTGGCGGCTGCCCCCGGCGAGCACGCTGAAGATGCTGTTCGCCGACACCCTGCTGCCCAGGTTCCCGAAGACCATGGAGCACAAGGTGGCGCCGGCCGACCTCGCGGGCATGGGCGCCGGCTCCAGCGTGGTCGGGATAAAGGCGGGGCGCAGCTACACGGTCCACGACCTGTGGCTCGGGGTCTTCCTGCGCTCCGGCAACGACGCCGTGCACGTGCTGGCCGCGATGAACGAGGGTGTCGGCCGGACCGTCAAGGACATGCAGGACCACGCCGACGAGCTGCAGGCCCTGGACACCCGGGTGGTCTCCCCCGACGGCTACGACGCGCCGGGACAGCTGTCGTCGGCGTACGACCTGACGCTGTTCGCCCGCTCCGGGCTGCAGAAGAAGGACTTCCGGGACTACTGCTCGACCGTCAGCGCCAAGTTCGGCTCCAGCGAGATCCGCAACACCAACCGGCTGCTGAGCGGCGACACCGACGTCCCCGTCTACCAGGGCATCGCCGGCGTGAAGAACGGCAACACCAGCCACGCGGGCGCCACCTTCACCGGCGTCGCCGAGCGCGGCGGCAAGGTGCTGCTCGTCACGGTGATGAACCCGCAGAAGCACGAGCACAACGAGGTCTACAAGGAGACCGCGAAGCTGTTCGACTGGGGCTTCCAGGCGGCCGGCAAGGTGACGCCGGTGGGCGAGCTGGTGCCGCCGAAGAGCGCCGCGGCGTCCACCGCGCGGCCGAGCGCCGGCGCCTCCTCCGGGCAGGCCTCGTCGGGTCAGGCCGCTGCCGGGACCGACGGGTCCGGCACCAAGCGGGTGGCGAGCACCACGACCCGCTCCGGCAGCCGCGGGATCGGCACCGCCCTGGCCGTCGCGGGCGGGCTGCTGGTGCTGCTCGGGGGCGGGGCGTTCCTCGTCAACCGCCGGTGGCCGCTGCCGGACCTGATGCGCCGTCGGACGCGTCCCTGACGTCCGCGAGCTCGGCCCCCGCGCTCCGCGTCGCCGTCCAGGAGGCGCAGAACAGGACCAGTTTCGTGGTGAAGTTGATCCACAGCAGCAGGGCCACGGGGACGCCGAACGCGCCGTACATGCTCTTCGCCGCGACCCCCTGGATGTAGCCGCTGAGGAGCAGCTTGAGCAGTTCGAAGCCGATCGCGCCGAGCAGCGCGGCCACCAGCAGCCGGCGGCGCGGCGGCTCCACCCCGGGCAGCATGGTCAGGACGTAGAGCAGGACCAGGAAATCGGCCAGCACGGCGACCGAGAACGCCGCGAGCCGCAGGAGCGCGCTGCCCCAGCCGTGCTCGGCCAGTCCGAGCCGGTCCGAGACGACGCCGACGGCGGCCGAGGCGAGCGTGGACGCGGCGAGCGTGACCAGCAGGGCGCCGCCGAGGCCGAGCAGGATGCCGGCGTCCTTCGCCTTGGCCAGCACCGGGTTCTGCTGCTGGTCGGGCAGCTCCCACACCGCGCGCAGGCAGTCCCGCACCTGACCGACCCAGCCGATGCCCGTGAGCAGCAGCACGGCGCCCGCGATGACGCCGACGGTGCCGGCGTTGTCGACGAGCGAGGTGAGGTCCAGCTGGTCGGAGACCACGCCCGGGAACTGCTCGGCGATCTTCAGCTCGACGGTCTTCTGCCGGTCCGCGGAGAGCGTGGCGGCGCTGATCGCGGCGGCCACGGTGAGCAGCGGGAACAGCGCGATGAAGCTGACGAACGTCATGGCGGCGGCCAGCCGTGTCCACTTCACCCGGTCCAGCCGCTCGTAGCACCGCCACGCGTGGGTCGTCATCAGCCACGTGACGACCGGGCCGATGCCGGGCAGTCTCTTCAGCCAGTCCATGATCGGTCCTTGCCCGCTCCGGGGCGGCGTGAACACCGCGTTTCTCCGCCGAAACGCTCATATCCGGGCGATACGGTCAGCTGTCATGAAGGATGCCACCGAACTCCCCCGGTCCCTGCTCGTCCTCGGCGGCACGTCCGAGATCGCGCTGGCCACCGCACGCCGGCTGATCGCCCGCCGCACCCGCACCGTGTGGCTCGCGGGCCGACCCTCCCCCGCCCTGGACGAGGCCGCCGACCACCTGCGCTCCCTCGGGGCCGACACCCGCACCGTCGCCTTCGACGCCCTCGACCCCGCGTCGCACGAGACCGTCCTCGGCAAGGTCTTCGCCGAGGGCGCCATCGACATGGTGCTGCTCGCCTTCGGCGTCCTCGGCGACCAGGCCCACGACGAGCGGGACCCGCTCCGCGCCGTCCACGTCGCCCAGACCAACTACACCGGAGCCGTCTCCGCCGGGCTGGTCGCCGCCGGGGCCCTGCAGAACCAGGGCCACGGCTCGCTCGTCGTCCTCTCCGCCACCGCCGCCGAACGCGCCCGCCGCGCCGACTTCATCTACGGCTCCAGCAAGGCCGGACTCGACACCTTCGCCCAGGGCCTCGGCGACGCCCTGCACGGCACCGGCGTCCATGTCATGGTCGTACGCCCCGGCTTCGTCCGTACGGCGGCGACGGCCGGCCGCGAGCCGTCCGGCCCCGCCACCACGCCCGAGGCGGTCGCCACGGCCATCGAACTGGGCCTGCGCCGCCGGGCGGAGACGATCTGGGTCCCCGGCCCGCTCCGCCTGCTGACGACGGCACTGCGCCATCTGCCTCGGGGGGTGTTCCGGAGGCTGGGGGTGTGAGGGGGCCGGTGCTAGCGGCTTGCGATCGTCCCGCGTTCGACGTCGGTGTGGGCCGCCTGCGGGGGCACCACCGAGCCCCCGAACGTGTACTCCCGCAGCTTGCGCCACACCCCGTCCGCGCCCTGCTCGTAGAGGGCGAAGCCGGTGCACGGCCACTGCGCGTCGAAGCAGGCCAGCTCCTCGAAGGCGCGGTCCATCGCCGCGTCGTCGATGCCGTGGGCCACCGTGACGTGCGGGTGGTACGGGAACTGCAGCTCACGCGCGACCGGCCCGGAGGCGTCCCGGAGCCGCTGCTGCAGCCGGGTGCACTCCTCGGCGCCCTGCACGACACGGACGTAGACCACGGGCGACAGCGGCCGGAAGGTGCCCGTGCCGGACAGCCGCATCGGGAACGGCCGGCCCGCCCCGGCGACCCGGCCGAGGTGCGCCTCGACGGCCGGCAGCCCGGCCTCGTCCACCTCGGTCGGCGGCAGCAGGGTGACGTGCGTGGGGATGCCGTGAGCCGCGGCGTCGCCGAAGCCCGCGCGCCGCTCCTGGAGCAGGCTGCCGTGAGGCTCCGGGACCGCGATCGACACGCCGATCGTTACGGTCCCCACGTCGTCTCCTGTCGTCACGTCTGTTGTGTTCTCAGTCGCCCGGGTATCGACTGTACGGCCACCGCTGCCCCGTGGGCAGGCGCAGCGGAAGTGATGTGCAGCGCTCTGCTCCACGGACGTGTGTGCGGTCGTACGCCTCAGTGCTTCGCGGGGAGGAAGCCGACCCGCTCGTACGCCAGCGCGAGCGTCTGGGCGGCGACGGCGCGCGCCTTCTCCGCGCCCTTGGCGAGGATCTTGTCGAGCGTCTCGGAGTCGTCCAGGTACTGCTGCGTGCGCTCCCGGAACGGCGTCACGAACTCGACCATGACCTCGGCCAGGTCCGTCTTGAGGGCGCCGTACATCTTGCCCTCGTAGTCCCGCTCCAGCTCCTCGACGGACTTGCCGGTCAGCGTGGAGTAGATGGTCAGCAGGTTCGACACGCCCGGCTTGCTCTCCACGTCGTAGCGGATCACGGTGTCGGTGTCGGTGACGGCGCTCTTGACCTTCTTGGCCGTGGTCTTCGGCTCGTCGAGCAGGTTGATCAGACCCTTCGGCGTGGACGCCGACTTGCTCATCTTGATCGACGGGTCCTGCAGGTCGTAGATCTTCGCCGTCTCCTTGAGGATGTACGGCGACGGGATCCGGAAGGTGTCGCCGAAGCGCCCGTTGAACCGCTCGGCGAGGTCGCGGGTCAGCTCGATGTGCTGGCGCTGGTCCTCGCCGACCGGCACCTCGTGGGCCTGGTAGAGGAGGATGTCCGCGACCTGGAGGATGGGGTACGTGAAGAGGCCGACGGAGGCCCGGTCCGCGCCCTGCTTGGCGGCCTTGTCCTTGAACTGGGTCATCCGGCTCGCCTCGCCGAAGCCGGTGAGGCAGTTCATGACCCACGCGAGCTGGGCGTGCTCGGGGACATGGCTCTGCACGAAGAGGGTGCAGCGGTCCGGGTCCAGACCGGCGGCGAGCAGCTGGGCGGCGGCGAGACGGCTGTTGGCGCGCAGCTCCTTCGGGTCCTGCGGGACCGTGATCGCGTGCAGGTCGACGACCATGTAGAACGCGTCGTGGGTCTCCTGCAGGGCCACCCACTGACGGACGGCGCCGAGGTAGTTGCCGAGGTGGAACGAGCCTGCGGTGGGCTGGATTCCGGAGAGCACGCGGGGTCGGTCAGCAGAGGCCATGTCGCCCATTCTCTCATCGGCCGGGGGTGGGATCGGCCCGTGAGGCGGGGGTGATCCGGGGCGCGGGGGGCCGCGGGCCGTCTCCGGTCGCCCGCGCCGTCCCCGCGCCCCTCACGGGGCGCTTCAGCCCAGGTCGACCTGCGGGTAGAGCGGGAAGCCGGCCACGAGGTCGGTCGCCCGGTGGGAGATCTCGTCGGCGATCTTCGGGTCGAGGACGTGGGCCGCCTTGGAGGGGGCGCCGGACTTGGTGGTGCCGGGCTCGGTGGTGGTCAGGACGCGGTCGATGAGGCCGGCGACCTCGTCCATCTCGGCGGTGCCGAGGCCGCGGGTGGTCAGGGCGGGGGTGCCGATCCGGATGCCGGACGTGTACCAGGCGCCGTTCGGGTCGGCCGGGATGGCGTTGCGGTTGGTGACGATGCCGGAGTCCAGCAGGGCCGCCTCGGCCTGGCGGCCGGTGAGACCGTAGGAGCCGGCGACGTCGATCAGGTTCAGGTGGTTGTCGGAGCCGCCGGTGACCAGGGTGGCGCCGCGGCGCATCAGCCCCTCGGCGAGGGCGCGGGAGTTGGCGACGATGCGCTGGGCGTAGTCCTGGAAGGCGGGCTGCCGGGCCTCGGCGAGGGCGACGGCCTTGGCCGCCATGACGTGCGGGAGCGGGCCGCCGAGCACCATCGGGCAGCCGCGGTCGACCTGGTCCTTGAGGGAGTCGTCGCACAGGACCATGCCGCCGCGCGGGCCGCGCAGCGACTTGTGGGTGGTCGTGGTGACGATCTGGGCGTGCGGGACCGGGTCGAAGTCGCCGGTGAGGACCTTGCCCGCGACGAGGCCCGCGAAGTGGGCCATGTCGACCATGAGGGTCGCGCCGACCTCGTCGGCGATCTCGCGCATGATCCGGAAGTTCACCAGGCGGGGGTACGCCGAGTAGCCGGCGACGATGATCAGCGGCTTGAACTCGCGGGCCTGGGCGCGCAGGGCCTCGTAGTCGATCAGGCCGGTGGCGGGGTCGGTGCCGTAGGAGCGCTGGTCGAACATCTTGCCGGAGATGTTCGGGCGGAAGCCGTGGGTGAGGTGGCCGCCGGCGTCCAGGGACATGCCGAGCATGCGCTGGTTGCCGAAGGCCTGACGCAGCTCGGCCCAGTCGGCCTCGGAGAGCTCGTTGACCTGGCGGGCGCCGGTCTTCTCCAGGAAGGGGACCTCGACGCGGTCGGCGAGGACGGCCCAGAAGGCGACGAGGTTGGCGTCGATGCCGGAGTGCGGCTGGACGTAGGCGTGGCGGGCGCCGAAGAGTTCGCGGGCGTGCTCGGCGGCGAGGGACTCCACGGTGTCGACGTTGCGGCAGCCGGCGTAGAAGCGGCGGCCGACGGTGCCCTCGGCGTACTTGTCGCTGAACCAGTTGCCCATCGCGAGGAGGGTGGCCGGGGAGGCGTAGTTCTCGGAGGCGATGAGCTTGAGCATCTCGCGCTGGTCGGTCACCTCCTGGCCGATGGCGTCGGCGACGCGCGGCTCGACGGCGCGGATGACGTCGAGGGCGGCACGGAAGGCGGTGGACTCCGTGGAAAGGGGGGCGGAATTCTCAGGCATCGGGGACCTCCGGACGTGGCGTTCGGCGTACTCGGTTCGGCCCAGGCGCACGGCACTCTTTCCCGCTCGGGCCGCTCCCTGATGGTCCGTCCCATCCCTGCGCGCCAGTCACGGCCCGCTCGTCAGCCTACCGGGCGCGCCGGACGCGGCAGATCCCGCGTCCACCATGCGAGCGAGAGTAGGAAGGAGGTCACCGTCGAGTCCGCTTCGCTTCCGGGAGAGGCCGTGCCCACTGCTGAGGACCTCATCGCCGCCGCCGACGCGCACTGCGCGCCGACCTATCGTCCGCTGCCCGTGGTCGTGGCCACGGCCGAGGGGGCGTGGATGACGGATGTGGAGGGGCGCCGCTATCTGGATCTGCTGGCCGGGTATTCGGCGCTGAACTTCGGGCACGGCAACCGGCGCCTGGTGGCGGCGGCGCGGGCCCAGCTGGAGCGGGTGACGCTGACGTCCCGGGCGTTCCATCACGACCGGTTCGCCGCGTTCTGCACGGAGCTGGCCGAGCTGTGCGGCATGGAGATGGTGCTGCCGGTCAACACCGGGGTGGAGGCGGTGGAGAGCGCGGTGAAGACGGCCCGGAAGTGGGGGTACCGGGTGAAGCGGGTGCCGGCGGAGATGGCGAAGATCGTGGTCGCGGGCGGCAACTTCCACGGGCGTACGACGACCGTGATCAGCTTCTCGACGGATCCGGAGGCGCGGGCGGACTTCGGGCCGTACACGCCGGGGTTCGAGATCGTGCCGTACGGGGATCTGACGGCGATGCGGGCGGCTCTGACGGAGAACACGGTGGCGGTGCTGCTGGAGCCGGTCCAGGGCGAGAACGGGGTGATCGTGCCGCCGGCCGGCTATCTCCCGGCCGTCCGGGAACTGACCCGGGAGCGGAACGTGCTGTTCGTGGCCGACGAGATCCAGTCGGGGCTCGGGCGGACGGGACGGACCTTCGCGTGCGAGCACGAGGGGGTGGTGCCGGACGTGTACGTGCTGGGGAAGGCGCTGGGCGGCGGGATCGTGCCGGTGTCGGCGGTGGTGTCGAGCGCGGAGGTGCTCGGGGTGTTCCGGCCGGGTGAGCACGGGTCGACGTTCGGCGGGAATCCGCTGGCCTGCGCGGTGGCGCTGGAGGTGATCGCGATGCTGCGGACGGGTGAGTTCCAGGAGCGGGCGGCGCGGCTCGGTGAGCGGATGCACCGTGCGCTGGAGGCGCTGCTCGGCACGGGCGCGGTGACGGCGGTGCGCGGGCGCGGGCTGTGGGCGGGGGTGGACGTGGCCCGCGGGGTCGGTACGGGCAGGGAGGTGTCGGAGCGGCTGATGGACCGGGGGGTGCTGGTGAAGGACACCCATGGCCACACCGTCCGGGTCGCTCCCCCGCTGGTGATCGGTGAGGAGGACCTGGACTGGGGGCTGGAGCAGCTGCGGGCGGTGCTGACGCACGCCTGACCGCCCCGGCGGGTGAGCCGCTCACCGCAGGGGGATGCCGGTGCCGTGTTCGTCGGTGGGGCGCGGGCCGAAGATGCGACGGTCGGCCGGGGTGATGGGGACGTCGTTGATGCTCGCCTCGCGGCGTCGCATCAGACCGTGCTCGTCGAACTCCCACAGTTCGTTGCCGTAGGAGCGCCACCACTGGCCGTCGCGGTCGTGGCACTCGTACTGGAAGCGGACGGCGATGCGGCTGCCGTGGAAGTCCCAGAGGCTCTTGCGCAGCGCGTAGTCCTGCTCGCGCTGCCACTTCTCGGTCAGGAAGGCGACGATCTCCTCGCGGCCCCGCAGGAAGCGGTCGCGGTTGCGCCAGGTGGAGTCCGGGGTGTAGGCGAGGGCCACGCGGTGGGGATCGCGGGTGTTCCAGGCGTCCTCGGCCGCCTGGACCTTCTGGCGGGCGGTCTCCTCGGTGAACGGCGGGTAGGGCGGGCGGTCTTCGGGCACTGCGGCCTCCTCAGGTCGAGAACGAGCGTTCTCCAGCACTGGCGCTAAGGTAGAGAACGATCGTTCTCATCGTCAAGGAGGCCCGGATGCCGGCCCCGGTCACCGAGGAACAGAACCGCCTGGACCGCGAGGCGCTGCTGGACGCTGCGGAGGCGCTGTTCTACGCGCGCGGCATCCAGGCCGTCGGGATGGACCAGGTGCGCGCGGCGTCCGGGCTGCCGCTGAAGCGGATCTACCGCTTCTTCGCGACGAAGGAGGACCTCGTGGTCGCCGTGCTCGAACGGCGCGACCGGCGCTGGCGGGCGAGCCTCGCCGCCCGGGTGGACCCCATACCGGACCCTCGCGAGCGGGTGCTCGCGGTCTTCGACTGGCTCGCCGAGTGGTTCGCGGAGCCCGGCTTCCGCGGCTGTGCCTGGATCAACGCCCACGGTGAGCTCGGCTCCGCGTCCGAGCCGGTCCTGGCCGAGGTCCGGTCCCACAAGCAGGCGTTCCGCGACCAGCTCACGGCATGGGTGCGGGCCACCGGGGTGCCGGTGGCCGAGTCGGTGTTCCTGCTCGCCGAGGGCGCCGTCGTCACCGCCGGCATCACCGGTGACCCGGCTCCCGCCCGGCAGGCACGCGCGGCCGTCGCGACGCTTCTCGACGACCGGCCCCGCCGCCGGGACGGCGGTGACACCCCAGGGGTCAGAGGATCACGTGGGGCAGGAAACGGGCGTACTCGTCGGTGATCAGGCCCGAGGACTCGCGGATGCCGAGACCGGCGGCCTCGTCCCGCACCACCCAGGCGCCGAGGACGACGTGGTTGCCGTCGAAGGCGGGCAGCGGGGCGAGCTGCTGGTAGCAGCAGGGCTCGTCACGAAGCCCGGCGGGCGCTCCCGGCCGGTGGACGGTGACCCCCTCGCCCTCGCGGCCCAGCAGGGGCTTGGCGACGTAGCCCGGGCCGCAGGCCAGTTCACGTGGGCCGTCGAGGTAGGCGGGGAGCAGGTGGGGGTGGCCGGGGTACAGCTCCCAGAGGACCGCCAGCAGGGCCTTGTTGCTGAGCAGCATCTTCCAGGCGGGCTCGATCCACAGGGTGCTGCCGGTGCCGCCGCCGTTGTCCAGGGTGTCCAGGACATGGCCGCCGAAGGCGTCGGTGGTGAGCCACTCCCAGGGGTACAGCTTGAAGATGGCGCGGATGAAGCCGAGCCGGTTGTCGACGAAGCGGCCGGAGAGGGTGTCCCAGCCGATCTCCTCCATGGAGAGCCAGTCGGTGTCCAGCCCGGCCTGCTCGGCGGTCTCCTTCAGATAGGCGACCGTCATCAGGTCCTCGCCGAGTTCGTCGGCCGAGGAGTGCGCGAAGTGCAGCGGGCCGCCCGGAGGGAGCAGCGCGGCCTGGGCCCGCCAGGCGTCGACCAGGCGTTCGTGCAGGGAGTTCCACTGGTCGGCGCCGGGGAAGCGGTCCTCCATCCAGAACCACTGCGGGGACGCGGCCTCCACCAGCGAGGTCGGGGTGTCGGCGTTGTACTCCAGCAGCTTGGCCGGGCCGGTGCCGTCGTAGCGGAGGTCGAAACGGCCGTAGACGGAGGGGAGTTCGGCGCGCCGGTGCCAGGCCTCGGTGACCGCGGCGGCCACCCGCGGGTCGGTGATGCCGAGGTCGGCGAGGCGGTCCTCGGCGACGAGGTGCCCGGCGGCGGCGAGGCACATGCGGTGCAGTTCCCCGACGGTCTCCTCCAGCGCCTCGACCTCGTCCAGGGAGAAGACGTAGTAGGCGCTCTCGTCCCAGTAGGGGCGCAGGGACCCGTCGGGGTGGCGGGTGAGCGGGTGGACGAGCCCCTGCTCCTCGACGGTGCGCTGCCAGCCGGGGCGGGGGGTGACGGTGCGGCGTTCCATGCGGGGTGTCCGGCGGGTTCCGTCAGCCGCCGGAGCTGCCGTGGCCGCCGCCGAAGCCGCCGCGGTGGACCCCGCCACTGCCGCCGGAGGAGCCGCCGGATCCCTTGCGGGGCTTGGTGAAGGACCCGCCGTCCACCCAGGAGCCCTTCTTCTTGCCGCCGTAGTACCAGGTGCCGTCGACGGAGGCCTTGGCGGACTTGCAGTTCTTGTCGGAGACGACCTTGTAGCCCTTGGCGTAGGTGTAGCTGTCGCGGTCGACGCAGCGCTTGTCCGGGTCGGAGGAGCAGGCGGTGAGGGCGGCGGCCAGCAGACCCATGCCGCCGAGGACGACCGTGCCGGAGCGGAGTTGCCGGCGTGCCTGTGCCATCGTGGTGTCTCCCCCGTCGGATGTGGCGTTCGGCGGTCAGCCTAGAGATCGGTGTGAGTACCCCCGCAAGTGGGTCCGCGAACTCCCGTTCCCCTAGAGTCGCTTTCGTGTTGTTTGGAATGGTGTGCGCCCTGGGGGCGGCGGTCTGCTTCGGCACCGCGACGGTGTTGCAGGCGATGGCCGCGCGGGCGGCCGGTACGGGCGGTGGGGGCGAGGCGGCACTGCTGCTGCGGGCGCTCAGGCAGTGGCGGTATCTGGCCGGACTGGCGTTGGACGGGCTCGGTTTCCTGTTCCAGATCGCGGCGCTGCGGTCGCTGCCGATCTACGCGGTGAGCGCCGCGCTGGCGTCGAGCCTCGCGGTGACCGCGGTGGTGGCGGCACGCCTGCTGCGGGTGCGGCTGAGCGGCACCGAGTGGTCCGCGGTGGCGGTGGTGTGCGCCGGGCTCGCGATGCTGGGACTGGCGTCCGGGCCGGAGGGCGAACAGGACGGCTCGGACGCGTTGCGGTGGGTGATGCTGGCCGTGGCGGCCGTGATCCTGCTGCTCGCCCTCGCGGGCGGGCGGCTGTCGGGACCGGCCCGGGCGCTGGTGCTGGGGCTGGGGGCCGGCTTCGGTTTCGGGGTGGTGGAGGTGTCGGTCCGGCTGATCGACAGCCTGGCGCCGGCGGACCTGCTCACCAACCCGGCGGCCTATGCGCTGCTGATCGGTGGCGGCGCCGCGTTCATGCTGCTCACCTCGGCCCTTCAGCGGGGTTCGGTGACGACGGCCACCGCCGGGATGGTGATCGGCGAGACGATCGGGCCGGCGGCGGTGGGCGTGGTCTGGCTCGGGGACCGCACGCGCGAGGGGCTGGCCTGGCTGGCGGTGCTGGGGTTCGCGGTGGCCGTGGCGGGGGCGCTGGCACTCGCCCGCTTCGGGGAGGCACCGGCGACGGGCGAGGCACCGGCGACGGAGGGGTGAGGCCCGGGGCGGCCCGCGTCCCGCCGCCGCCCCCGCACGGCGGCCCCCTGGGCTACGGCAGTACCCGGCACAGCGCCTCCAGCGCTCCCGACCACGCGCTGTCCGGTGGGGTGCCGTAGCCCACCACCAGGGCGTCCAGCGGGGCGGTGACGGCCTGTGGGTGGCGGTGGAAGGACAGGCCGTGCAGGGCCAGCCCCTGCCAGGCCGCCGCCTGGATCACCGACTGTTCCGTGCCCGGCGGCAGCCGCAGCACCGCGTGCAGCCCGGCCGCGATCCCCGTCACCCGTACCTCGGGCGCCCGGTCGGCCACGGCCGCGGCGAGGGCGTCGCGGCGGCGCCGGTAGCGCAGGCGGCAGGAGCGGACGTGCCGGTCGTACGCGCCGGAGGTGAGGAACTCGGCGAGGGTGAGCTGCTCCAGCACGCCCACGGTGTCGCTGCGGCCCTTGGCTGAGGCCGCCTCCCGCGCCAGCTCCGGCGGCAGCACCATCCAGCCGAGGCGCAGTCCGGGCGCGAGGGACTTGCTGGCGGTGCCGAGGTAGATCACCCGGTCGGGGTCGAGGCCCTGGAGGGCGCCGACGGGCTGGCGGTCGTAGCGGAACTCCCCGTCGTAGTCGTCCTCCAGGACCAGCCCGCCGGTGCGCCGCGCCCAGTCCACGACGGCGGCCCGCCGGTCGGGATGCAGAGCGGTGCCCATGGGGAACTGGTGCGCCGGGGTCAGCAGAACCGCCCCGGCGCCGCCGAACTCACGCGTGTCCGTGCCCAGTTCGTCGTACGGGAGGGCGGGGGTGGCGAGTCCGGCCTGCTGGAGCAGCTCCCAGTACACGTCGAGGCCGTACGACTCGACCGCCACCGTCCCCACCCCACGGGCCCGCAGCACCGTGCCGAGCACGCGCAGGCCGTGCGTGAACCCGGCGGTGATCACGATCGTGTCCGGGTCGGTGCGGACGCCCCGGGCGCGGGCGAGGTAGCCGGCGAGGGCGGTGCGCAGCTCCGGACGGCCGCGCGGGTCGCCGTAGCCGAGGGCGTCGTACGGGGCGGTGGTCAGGGCACGGCGGGCGGCCCGCAGCCACTCGGTGCGCGGGAAGGCGGCGAGGTCGGGGGCGCCGGGGACGAGGCTGTGGGCGGGACGGGCGGGTTCCCGGTGGCGGGGTGCCGTGCCCCGGCCGGAGGGCTGGCTCACCGCCCGCTCCGCCACGCGCGTCCCCGAGCCCTGCCGTGCGGTGAGCCAGCCCTCCGCGACCAGGTCGGCGTAGGCCTCGGCGACGGTGTTGCGGGCGATGCCGAGGTCGGCGGCGAGCGAGCGGGAGGAGGGCAGCCGGGTGCCGGGCGCCAGGCGGCCGGTGCGGACGGCGTCGCGCAGGGCGTCGGTCAGGCCCCGGCGCAGTCCGCCGGAGGCGGCCGGTTCGAGGTGCAGGTCGACGCCCAGAGTGGCCCAGGATCTCGCCATGGAAATGGACCATACTCCTGGGCTGCCTCACTCCTAGGGTCGAGGGCATGAGCACTGCACCAGAACCCGTCGAGTACGCCACCGAGCAGGCCCCGCGACTGAGCTGGGCCCAGCACGCCCCCGAGGTCTACAAGGCGATGATCCGGCTGGACACCGCCGCCAGGCAGGGGCTCGACCCCACGCTGTACGAACTGGTCAAGATCCGCGCCTCGCAGCTCAACCACTGCGCCTTCTGCCTGGACATGCACACCAAGGACGCGCTCGCCGCCGGTGAGAGCGTGGAGCGGATCGTGCAGCTCAGCGCGTGGGAGGAGTCGCGGCACTTCTACACGGAGAAGGAGCTGGCGGCGATCGGGCTGACCGAGGCGATCACCGTGCTGACGGACGGTTTCGTGCCGGACGAGGTCTACGACCACGCGGCCAAGCACTTCGAGGAGGCCGAGCTGGCGCAGCTGATCGCCGCGATCACGGTGATCAACGCCTGGAACCGGTTCGGGGTGACCACCCGGATGACGCCGGGCCACTACCAGCCGGGGCAGCACAAGTGAGCCGTACGCGGGAACTGGACCCGCGGGTCTCCCGGGCGATGTCGGCGCTCAGCGCGGCGGCGAAGAAGGGGCTCGGCGATCCGGCCCTGGCCGAGCTGGTGATGATCCGCACCTCGCAGATCAACCACTGCGCCTTCTGCCTCGACATGCACCTCCGGCTGGCCCGGGAGAGCGGGGTGCCGGAGGACAGCCTCCAGCTGCTGAGCGCCTGGGAGGAGGCCGAGGACCTCTACAGCGAGCGGGAACGGGCGGCGCTGGCGCTCACCGAGGCGGTCACGGTCCTCACGGAGGGCTTCGTACCGGACGAGGTGTACGAGCGCGCCGCCAAGCACTTCGACGAGGCCGGGCTCGCCCACCTCATCGCCCTGATCACCGTCATCAACGGCTGGAACCGGCTGATGGTCGCCCGTCGTGTCCCTCCGGGGGGTTTCCAGCCGTGAGCGAACTTCGGAGGTCACCGACCGTGAGCAAGGTGGACGAGTTCCGCGCGCTGCATCTGCGGCGCGCCCAGGGCGACCCGCTGATCCTCCCGGGCCCGTGGGACGCGGCCAGCGCCCGGGCGCTCGCCGAGGCCGGGTTCCCGGCGCTGGCCACGCCGAGCGCGGGTGTGGCCGCCTCCCTCGGGTACGCGGACGGGGCCACCCCGGCCGGTGAGATGTTCGCGGCGGTCGCCCGGATCACGCGCGCGGTGGACGTGCCGGTGTCGGCGGACGTCGAGGGCGGCTACGGACTCGCGCCGAAGGAGCTGGTGGAGCGGCTGCTGGAGGCGGGTGCCGTCGGCTGCAACGTCGAGGACTCGGGGGACGGGGGCGTGCTCAAAGACCCGCACGAGCACGCCGAGTACCTCGCCGAGATCCGCTCGGCCGCCGCCGGCCTGCTGTTCCTCAATGCCCGGGTCGACACCTTCGTCCACGGCGACGGCGATCCGGAACGGGCCATCGAGCGGGCGGCGTTGTACGTCGCGGCGGGAGCCGACTGCATCTATCCGATCCTCGCAGCGACGGGCTTGCTGCCACTGCTCCGGGCCGGGATCGAGGGCCCGCTGAACGCGCTGGCCCGGCTGGACGGGGACGGCCCCTCGCCCGCCGCTCTCGGCGGACTCGGGGCCACCCGCGTCACGTTCGGGCCGGGACTCCAGCGCCGGGCGACCTCCGCGGTGCGGGAGGCCTCGAAGGCACTGATGTCCTAGAGGTGTTCAGGACAGCCACTTCTTCCACACGTCCGGGTGGCTGTCCACCCACTTCTTCGCCGCGTCCTGGGGCGACAGCTTCTGGTCGGCGATCATCAGGGAGACCTCGTTCTGGTCCTCGGTCGTCCACGTGAACTTCTTCAGGAAGGCCGCCGCCTTGCCGCCGGACTTCGCGAAGTCGGCGTTGAGGTACTTCTGCAGCGGGGTGTGCGGGTAGGCGCAGGTGATCTTCGCCGCGTCCGCGTCGCAGCCCTCCTTGTACGGCGGCAGCTTCACCTCCGTCATCGGCACCTTCTTGAACAGCCACTGGGGCGAGTACCAATAGGTCAGGAAGGGCTTCTTCTCCTTGGCGAACTGCTTCATCTGGGTGATCTGCGCCGCCTCGGAACCGGCGAAGACGACCTGGTAGTTCAGCTTCAGGTTCTTCACCAGGGCCTTGTCGTTGGTGACGTAGGACGGGGAGCCGTCCATCAGCTGGCCCTTGCCGCCGCTCTCCGCGGTGCGGAACAGCGAGGCGTACTTGTTCAGGTTGCGCCAGTCCGTGATGTCCGGGTGCTGCTTGACGAGGTACGTCGGCACGAACCAGCCGATGTGCCCGGTCACCCCGAGGTCGCCGGCGTGCGCGATCGTCTTCTTGTCCTCGACGTACCGCTTCTCCTGGTCCGGGTGGCCCCAGTCCTCCAGGAGCGCGTCGACCCGGCCCTGGCTGAGCGCGTCCCACGCGGGCACCTCGTCGACCTGGACGGTGTCGACGCGGTAGCCGAGCTTGTGCTCCAGCAGGTACTGGGCGACGGCCACGTTGGACTGTGCGCCCACCCAGGACTGCACGGACAGGGTGACGGTCTTCGAGCCCTGCGCGTTGGCGAACGGCGAGGCCTGTTTGGTCATGTCGGCGGCGCCGCAGCCGGTGAGCAGCGTCAGCGAGCCCGCCGCGGCGACGGCGGCCGTGGTCATGGCTGTCGTACGGAATCGCATGTCAGGCTCCCTTCTTCGCACGGCGCTCGGTCGGCTGGGTCACCCGGTCCAGCATCAGGCCCAGGCAGACGATGGCGGCACCGGCGACGAGGCCGGTCGCCAGGTCGCCCTGGGCGAGACCGAAGGCGACGTTGTAGCCGAGGGCGCCACCGCCGACCAGGCCGCCGATGATGACGACGGCGAGGACCAGGACGACGCCCTGGTTGACGGCGAGCAGCAGGGACCGCTTGGCGAGCGGGAGCTGCACCTGCCACAGCTGCTGGCGGCCGGTCGCGCCGAGCGAACGCGCCGACTCCAGGGCGGCCGCGTCGACCTGGCGCAGGCCCTGCGCGGTGATCCGGACGACGGCCGGGAGGGCGTAGACGACGGCGGCGGCGATGGCGGGGGCGCGGCCCACGCCG
Organism: Streptomyces sp. NPDC051133; assembly: GCF_040682635.1. Classification (NCBI taxonomy): domain Bacteria; kingdom Bacillati; phylum Actinomycetota; class Actinomycetes; order Kitasatosporales; family Streptomycetaceae; genus Streptomyces; species Streptomyces sp. NPDC051133. The sequence continues at coordinate 35,797 of NZ_JBFBBK010000036.1, read as the reverse complement.
AACAGGGCGACGACCGGGATCAGGTACACGAACTGCGGCATCGTCTGGAAGACGTCCAGGACGGGACGCAGGGCGCGTTCGACGCGGTCGCTGCGGGCGGCGGCGATACCGATGGCGAAGCCGAGGACGAGGGTGACGGCGACGGCGGCCAGCACCTGCGAGAGGGTGTCCAGCGACGGCTCCCAGACGCCCAGCACACCGATGGCGGCCATGGCGAGGACGGCGGTCAGCGCGGTGCGCCAGGTGCCGATCAGCCAGGCCAGGGCGGCGATGATCAGCAGCACCGACCACCAGGGCAGCCACTGCAGGCCGCTGCGGACCGGATCCAGGATCCAGGTGGTGAAGTGGCCCGCCCAGTCGGCGGTGCCGCCGACGACCGGGACGCCGGAGTACAGGTGGGCGGTCATCCAGTCGACGGCGCGGTTGACCGGTTCGGCGATGTTCAGGGTCCAGCCGGCCGGCCAGTCGAGGCCGCCGAGGAGGCGGGTGGCCAGGGCGACCGCCACGGTGACGGCGAGGGCGTACGGCCAGCCGATCGTCCGGGGGCGGTCGCTCGCCGGGGTGCCCGATCCGGCGGCTCCGGTGACGCGGTCCAGGACGATCGCGAGCAGCACGATCGGGATGCCGGCCGCGAGGGCCTGGCCGACGTCGACCGAGGCGAGGGCCTGGTAGACGCGGTCGCCGAGGCCGCCGGCGCCGATCACGGACGCGATGACCGCCATGGACAGCGCCATCATGATCGTCTGGTTGAGGCCGAGCAGGAGTTCCTTGCGGGCCAGCGGGATACGGGCGGTGAGCAGCCGCTGGCGGCGGGTCGCGCCGAGCGACTCCACGGCCTCCAGGACTTCGGGGTCGGCGCCGCGCAGGCCGAGCGCGGTGAGGCGGGCCATCGGCGGGGCGGCGTAGACGACGGTGGCGAGGACGGCCGCGGGGACGCCGATGCCGAAGACCAGGACGACGGGGAGGAGGTACGCGAAGGCCGGGAGCACCTGCATGGTGTCCAGCACCGGGCGCAGGGCACGGTCGAGGCGGTCGGAGAGGCCGGCGCCGAGGCCGAGGACCGCGCCGACGGCCACGGAGGCGAGGACCGCCACGACCATGAGCGCGAGGGTCTGCATGGTGGGGACCCACATGCCGAGGGCGCCGCAGGCCAGGAAGGCGATCGCCGTGCCTGCGGCCAGGCGGACTCCGGCGACGCGCCAGGCGACGAGGGCGCCGAACGCGGTGACGCCGGCCCAGCCCGCGGCGAGGAGGGTGAGGTAGACGGCGCGGACGGAGAGGACGACGGCGTTGCTGACGTAGCCGAAGAAGTAGAGGAACACCGGGTGGCTGTCCCGGTTGTCGATGACCCAGTTGCTGGCCGTGGTGAGGGGCTTGTCGAGGTGGACGGTCAGCTCGTGCGGCCAGGACCCGCTGCCCCAGCGGCCGTTCAGGAACGGCAGCAGGACGGCGGTGAAGAGGGCGAGCAGGAGGAGCTTGCCCGCGGCCCGGCTTCTGAGGACGCGGGGTTTGCCGGTACCGGAGGTCGGGAGGCTGAGCGTTGCCATCAGACGGCCTCCGGGGTGGTACTGGCCTGCGCGGGGATCGCCTGTGCGCGCGGGGCCCGGGTGTCCACGCCGGCCACCACGTCCAGCAGCTGCTCGTGGCCGACGACGCCCAGGCACTTGCCGTCGTCCATGACCCGGGCCGGTTCGCCCGCCCGGGCCACGGCCTCGATCGCCTCGGCGACCGTGGCCTGCGGCCGGACCGCGGGGCCGCCCGCCGCCTCGCCGGCGGACGCCGGACGCATCGCCGTACGGCAGGTCATCACCTGTTCGCGGGGGACGTCGCGGACGAACTCGCGGACGTAGTCGTCGGCCGGGGAGCCCACGATCTCCTCCGGGGTGCCCAGCTGGACGACCTTGCCGTCGCGCATCAGGGCGATGCGGTCGCCGAGCTTCAGGGCCTCGGACAGGTCGTGGGTGATGAAGACCATCGTGCGGCCCTCCTCGCGGTGCAGGCGGGCCACCTCCTCCTGCATGTCGCGCCGGATGAGCGGGTCCAGGGCGCTGAAGGGCTCGTCGAAGAGCAGGACCTCGGGGTCCACCGCGAGGGCCCGGGCCAGGCCCACGCGCTGGCGCTGGCCGCCGGACAGCTGGCCCGGGCGGCGCTTCTCCAGTCCTTCCAGGCCGACCTTGGCGACGACCTCGGCGGCCCGCTCGCGGCGCTCGGCCTTGCCGACGCCCTGGATCTCCAGGCCGTAGGCCACGTTGTCGAGGACCGTGCGGTGCGGGAGCAGGCCGAAGTGCTGGAAGACCATCGCGGCGCGGTGCCGGCGCAGTTCGCGCAGGCGGCCCTTGTCCATCGCGCGGACGTCCTCGCCGTCGATGGCGATGGTGCCGGCGGTGGGTTCGATGAGGCGGGTCAGGCAGCGCACCAGGGTGGACTTGCCGGAGCCGGAGAGGCCCATGACGACGAAGACCTCACCCTTGCGGACGTCGAAGGAGACGTCACGGACGGCGGCCGTGCAGCCGGTGCGGGAGCGGAGTTCGGCGGGGTCGAGCGCGGTCAGCTCCGGGTCGGCCGGGATGCGCTCGGCCTTCGGGCCGAACACCTTCCACAGGCCGGATACCGAGAAGACCGGTGCGTCGGCGGTGGGGGGCTTGCGTGTGGGCACGGTGAGAGTCATCGGGCGTCACTTCCGATCAGGTCGACGGCCTTCTCCCCGACCATGAGCACCCCGATCATCGGGTTCACGGCGGTCATGGTCGGGAAGACGGACGCGTCGGCGATACGAATTCCTTCGAGGCCGCGGATCTTCAACTCGGGATCCACCACGGCGAGTTCGTCGTCGGCGGCGCCCATCTTGCAGGTGCCGGCGGGGTGGTACACGGTGTGCGCTACCTTGCGGGCGTACTCGCTCAGCTCGGCGTCCCCGGTGATCTCCGGGCCGGGGCAGACCTCGCGCTTGAGCCAGCCCGCGAGGGGCTCGGCCTTGGCGATCTCACGGGCGATGCGGATGCCGTCGACCAGGGTCCGGCCGTCGTAGTCGTCCTCGTCGGTGAAGTAGCGGAAGTCCAGGGCGGGCTTGACGGACGGGTCCGCGCTGGTCAGGTAGAGGCGGCCGCGGGACTTCGGCTTGGGGATGTTCGGGGTCATCGACACGCCGTACCGCGGGCGCTCGTAGCCGAGGCGCTCGGGGTTGTCGGTGAAGGGGATCTGGTAGAAGTGGAACATCAGGTCCGGGCCCGCGTGGCCGGGGTCGCGGCGCACGAAGAGGCCCGCGTCGGAGTCCATCGCGGAGTTCTCCGGGATCGGCCCGTTCGTCTCCCAGACGATCACCGACTCGGGGTGGTCGAGCAGGTTCTCGCCGACGCCCGGCAGGTCGACGACGACCGGGATGCCGAGCGCTTCGAGGTCCGCGCGGGGGCCGATGCCCGAGTGCAGCAGCAGCCGCGGGGAGTCGACGGCTCCGGCGCACAGGACGACCTCGTTGCGGGCGCGGATCAGCAGTTCCTCGCCGTCCTTGGTGCGCACGTGGACGCCGTCGGCGTGGGTGCCGTCCAGCTCCAGCCGATGCGCCCAGGTCTCCAGCAGGACGGTGAGGTTGGGGCGCTCGTCCATGACCGGGTGCAGGTAGGCCACGGAGGCGGAGGAGCGCTTGTTGTTCTCCGGGTGGTAGGCGAGGTCGAAGAAGCCGACGCCCTCGGTGAACGGCTTGCGGTTGAAGCCCTCGACCCGGGGTACTCCGAGCGCCGACTGGGCGGCGTCGACGAAGTCGCGGGCGATGGCGTTCCGGTCCTTCTCGTCGACGGAGACGATGTTGTTCTTCAGGCGGGCGAAGTAGGCCTCCATGGGGACGGCGCCCCAGCCCTTGGCGCCGGCCTCCTCCCACTCGTCCCAGTCGGAGGGCAGAGGCTTGAAGGAGATGAGGGTGTTGTGGGAGGAGCAGCCGCCGAGGACGCGGGCGCGGCTGTGCCGGATGTGGGAGTTGCCGCGGGGCTGCTCCACCGTGGGGTAGTCGTAGTCGAGGTCGCCGCCGAGCAGGCCCATCCAACGGCGCAGGGTGAGGACGTCGTCGCGGCCGACGTCGCTCGGGCCGCCCTCGATGACGGCGACGGTGACGTCGGGGTTCTCGGTGAGGCGGGAGGCGATGACGGAGCCGGCCGTGCCGCCGCCGATGACGACGTAGTCGTAGACGTGAGGGGTGTGGGACATGGGGGTACTACTCCAGGGGGTGTTTCCGGGCGGGACGGGCGGTGCTCAGCCGGCGAACCAGCGCACCGGCTTCGGCGCGAGGTTCTGGTAGACGTGCTTGGACTCGCGGTACTCGGCGAGGCCCGCGGGGCCCAGCTCGCGGCCGGTGCCGCTCTTGCCGAAGCCGCCCCACTCCGCCTGCGGCAGGTAGGGGTGGAAGTCGTTGATCCAGACGGTGCCGTGGCGCAGCCGGGCGGCGACGCGCCGGGCCCGGCCCGGGTCGGCGGTCCAGACGGCGCCGGCGAGGCCGTACTCGGTGTCGTTGGCGAGGAGGACGGCCTCGTCCTCGGTGCGGAAGGTCTCGACGGTGAGGACGGGGCCGAAGACCTCCTCGCGGACGACCTTCATCTCGCGGTGGCAGGCGTCGAGGACGGTCGGCTCGTAGAAGTAGCCGCTCTCCGGGCGGACTTCGCCGGCCGCCGGGCGCTTGCCGCCGCAGCGCAGCACCGCGCCCTCCGCCAGCGCGGAGGCCACGTACGCCTCGACCTTGGCGCGCTGCTGCTCGGAGACGAGCGGGCCGCACTCGACGCCGGCCTCGGTGCCGCGCCCGAGGCGGATCCGGCCCGCGCGGCGGGCGAGTTCGGCGACGAAGCGCTCGCGGACGGACTCCTCGACGATGAGCCGGGAGCCGGCCGAGCAGACCTGGCCGCTGTGGATGAAGGCCGCGTTGAGGGCCTGGTCGACGGCGGTGTCGAAGGCCTCCTCGGTGGCGCAGGCGTCCGCGAAGACCACGTTGGGGTTCTTGCCGCCGAGTTCGAGGGCGACCTTCTTCACGGTGGGGGCGGCGGCCTGGGCGACCTTGGTGCCGCTGACCAGGCCGCCGGTGAAGGAGACCAGGTCGACGTCGGGGTGCTCGGCGAGCCGGGCGCCGACGGTGTGGCCGGGGCCGGTGACGATGTTGGCCACGCCGGCGGGCAGGCCGGCCTCCGCCAGCAGTCCGATCAGCGCGACGGTGGTCAGCGGGGTGATCTCGCTGGGCTTGATCACGAAGGTGTTGCCGGCGGCGAGCGCCGGTGCGACCTTCCAACTGGCCTGGAGCAGCGGGTAGTTCCAGGGGGTGATCAGCGCACAGACGCCGACCGGCTCGTGTACGACGACGCTGTGGATGTCGGGTGAGCCCGCGTCCACGACCCGGCCGGGGGCCTCGGCGGCCACGAGGTCGGCGAAGTAGCGGAAGGCGTCGGCGACACAGTCGATGTCGATGCGGCCCTCCTCCACGGTCTTGCCCGCGTCCCGGCTCTCCAGCAGGCCGAGCTCCTCGCGGTCACGTACGAGGAGGCCGGCGACGCGGCGCAGCAGAGCGGCGCGTTCGGCGACCGGGGTGTGCGGCCAGGGGCCGTGGTCGAACGCCTGCCGGGCGGCGGCGATCGCGCGCTCCGCGTCCTTCTCGTCACCCTCGGCGACCACGGCGAACGGCCGGGCGTCCGCGGGGTCCAGGATCTCGCGGGTCGCGCCGGAGATCGCCGCCAGCCACTCGCCCCCCGCGTGGATGGTCGCCTGGGCCTGTCGTTCCGTTCTGTCCGCCATGATCGGTGTTGCCTTCCGTTCCTGTTCCGTGCCCCTGTGTCACAGGCGTGACCGGCTCGGGGACCGTGGCCGCCTGCCCCGGGCCGTCGCCTCGCATGCGCAATTCATGGCCGAACGTGCGCGGCGTCACTGAAAACAGGGTTCGAAACGGACGAAAGCGGGCTACATCTGGATCATTAGCTCCCTCACGCAGTCGCGCAGCCACGCATGGGCGGGGTCGGCGTCATGGCGCGGGTGCCAGGCGAAGCCCACCTCGACCGCGGGGAGGGCGAGGGGGATCTCGAAGGTGGCCAGACCGAGGGCGTGGGCCATCGGGCGGCCGTGGGAGGTGATCAGCCCGATCAGGTCGGTCTCGCGCAGCACGAACAACGAGGCGGGGTAGGTGCCGACACTGCCCACCACCCGCCGGGCCAGGCCGAGCGCACCGAGCGCGTCGTCGATCGGACCGCGCTGCCGGCCGCGCCGGGAGACGCTCAGGTGGCCCGCCTCACCGGCGAACCGCTCGGCGGTCAACTCCCCCTGGAGCAGCGGGTGTCCGGTCCGCACGACGCCCATCATGCGCTCCTCGTAGACCGTCTCGACATGCACCTCGGGCGCGACCGTGTCGATCACCCCGACCTCCAGGTCCGCGGTGCCCTGGCGCAGGTACGGGGCGTCCACATGGCTCTCGGACAGGAAGCGCAGGCGGATGCCGGGGGCCTCGCGGGCGGCGCGGGCGAACAGGGCCGCACCGTGGGTGGCGGCGGTGGCGTCGTGGCCGATGATCGTGAAGGTGCGGGACACCGTGCGCAGGTCGGCGTCCCGGCCCGGCGCGAACAGGGCCCGGGCCCGCTCCACCACCGCGCTCACCTCCGCGCGCACGGCCAGCGCGTGCGGGGTGGGCACCATCCGGCGTCCGGCCCGCACCAGCACGGGGTCGCCGATCGCCTTGCGGATCCGGCCGAGCGTGCGGCTCATCGCCGGCTCGGACAGATGCAGCCGCTGGGCGGCGCCCTGGACGCTCTGCTCCTCCAGCAGGACGTCCAGCGCGACCAGCAGATTCAGATCGAGCCCTGCGGATTGCGTCATGTGCAGGTATTCCTTGCAAAGGTTGCACTGGAAAGCAGGTCACTCGCGAGCCTACGGTGAGAGCGCGCCGCTGCGCATCCCACCCACCACCCACTCAGCTCCCCGGGAGGAGCCGTGCCCGCGCACGCCCTGAAACGACCCGCCCTGCTCGCGCTGTGCGCCTGCGTTCTCGTCGCGCAGAGCATGGTGGCCGCCATCAACCTCCTCATCCCGCAGCTGGCGTCCTCGTCGCTGCACCCCTCGCACACCGAGGTCCTGTGGACGGTCGACGCCTACGTCATCGTCTTCGCGGGCCTGCTCATCCCGGCCGGCGCGCTCGGTGACCGCTACGGCCGCAAGGGCGCCCTGCTCACCGGGCTCGCGCTGTTCGCGGCGGGCGCCGCCACCAGCGCGCTCGCCTCCGCCCCGGCCGCCCTGATCGCCGGCCGGGGCCTGTCCGGGGCCGGGGCCGCGCTGATCACCCCCGCCACCCTGTCGATCCTGATGCAGCTGTCCGCGCCGGAGCACCGGGCCCGCTCGATGGGTGCCTGGACGCTGTCGCTCGGTCTGGGCGGCGCGGCGGGCAACCTGGGCGGCGGGCTGGCCGGCCAGTTCCTCAGCTGGCGGGCGCTGTTCGCGGTCATGGTCCCGCTCGCGGCCGTCCTCGCCGTGGCCGCCGCGGTCACCGTCCCGCGCACCGAACGCTCCGCCCGCAGCAACCCCGACCCGCTCGGCACCCTGCTGCTCACCGCCGGCCTGGTCGCGGTCCTGTTCGGCATCATCGAGGGCCCGTCCTACGGCTGGACCTCCGCCCGCATCCTCGGCGCCTTCACGGCGGGCGCGCTGCTGATCGCCGCCTTCACCGGGCACGGCCTGCGCTCGTCCACGCCGCTGTTCGATCCGCGGGTCTTCGCCTCGGCGCGCCTGCGGGCGGCCTCGCTGGGCACGGCCACCGGATTCTTCGGCCTGTTCTCGCTCTTCTTCGTCAACTCGCAGTACCTGCAGGACGTGAAGGGCTTCGGCGCCGCCCTCACCGGGCTCGCGATCATGCCGCTGGCGATCGGAATGGCCCTCGCGCAGAAGCTGAGCACCCGCTGGGCCGGCCACCCCCGCGCGGTCATCGGCGCCGGTCTCGCCCTGATCGGCCTCGGCCTGCTGGGCGCCTCCACGGCCGACGCGGGCACCCCCTACGCGCTGTTCGTCTGCTGGCTGCTGCTCATCTCGGCCGGCGCCGGACTGTCGATGCCGGCACTGACCCTCGGCGTGGTCACCTCGCTCCCCGCCCACCAGGCGGGCCTCGGCTCGGGCCTCGGCACGACCGCCCGGGAGACCGGCGCGGCCCTGGGCGTCGCGGTCACGGGTACGGTCCTGTCCGCCCACCCCGATCTGATCCACGGGATGGGCCCGGCGCTGCGGACGGTGGGAGTGGTGGTGCTGGTGGCCACGGCGCTGGTGGTGGCGGGGTACGGCTCGACCGCCCGAAGGGTGCCGCGCTGCGCGGCGGACGGCACTGCGGCCTCCTGAGGCGCGGGGCCGCATCGATGTGCGGCTCCCCCGCGCGGGCGCGACAGGGCCACGACGGACCCGCGCACGGCGGACGCCCGGCACCCCCGCGAAGGGATGCCGGGCGTCCGGCGTGTCAACGCAATGCTCAGATGAGGCCCAGCGAGCGAACCGCCTCGCGCTCCTCGGCCAGCTCCTGCACGGACGCGTCGATGCGAGCGCGCGAGAACTCGTTGATGTCCAGGCCCTGGACGATCTCGTACTTGCCGTCCTTGGTGGTGACGGGGAACGAGGAGATCAGGCCCTCCGGGACGCCGTAGGAGCCGTCCGACGGGATACCCATGGAGGTCCAGTTGCCCTCGGCCGTGCCGTTGACCCAGGTGTACACGTGGTCGATCGCGGCGTTGGCGGCGGAGGCGGCCGACGAGGCACCGCGGGCCTCGATGATCGCGGCACCGCGCTTGGCGACGGTCGGGATGAAGTCCTCGGCCAGCCACTTCTCGTCGTTCACGACCTCGGCGGCGTTCTTGCCGGCGACCGTGGCGTGGAAGATGTCCGGGTACTGGGTGGCGGAGTGGTTGCCCCAGATGGTCAGACGCTTGATGTCGGCGACCGTGGAGCCCGTCTTCTTCGCCAGCTGGGTCAGCGCGCGGTTGTGGTCCAGGCGGGTCATCGCGGTGAAGCGCTCGGCGGGGACGTCCGGCGCGGCGGCCTGCGCGATGAGCGCGTTGGTGTTGGCCGGGTTGCCGACGACGAGGACCTTGATGTCGTCCGCGGCGTGGTCGTTGATGGCCTTGCCCTGCGGCTTGAAGATGCCGCCGTTGGCCTCCAGCAGGTCACCGCGCTCCATGCCCTTGGTGCGCGGACGGGCGCCCACCAGCAGCGCCACGTTGGCGCCGTCGAAGGCCACGTTCGGGTCGTCCGTGATGTCGATGCCCTGCAGCAGCGGGAAGGCGCAGTCGTCCAGCTCCATGGCCGTGCCCTCGGCGGCCTTCAGGGCCGGGGTGATCTCGAGGAGGCGCAGGCGGACCGGAACGTCCGCGCCGAGCAGCTGGCCGGAGGCGATGCGGAAGAGCAGGGCGTAACCGATCTGGCCGGCCGCGCCGGTGACGGTGACGTTCACGGGAGTGCGGGTCATGGCGTTCTCCGTATGACAGCTGGCGGTGGGGCGTCCCTGCCCCGGGCGAATGATCGATCTCTCGGCGTCAAGAGATCGATCAGCGGTCAGGCTATCGCGCATCCGGCATGCCGGGCGTCCGGGGCCCTGTGGCCCGTCCCACAGAGTGACACGAGAAAAGAGGCGGCCGCCCGTCCGGGAGAGGGAAGACGGAGACGGCCGCCGGTGGGGGGGTACCGGCTTACCGGACTCCCGTGGGGGTAACGTTCGCGTGCCCAGGATCCGGCCCGCCATGCGCGCGGTCCCCGAATTCACCCGTCCTGGTCCCCACTCCTTCACCGCTTCGTGCAGCCGGTCCGCCCCGAGGCGAGCGTGGCGCAGGCCCTGGCCCCGGCCGCGTCCTTCACGGCCACCATCGGGGTGTAGGCGATGGTGTCCCCGGGGCTGGTGATGTCACCGGTCTGCCGGACCTTCCCCGCCTCGACCTCCACCTTGTCGCCCTGCGCGGCCCCGGTGATCCGGCCCCAGGCGGCGCCGCAGGCCTTGCTGTAGCGGACCTCGAGGGTGGTGGTGCCGACGGTGGCGGTCCTGGCGGTGGTCACCAGGTCACCGCTGCACCCCATGGCCTCGGCGTCCTTGCCGGTGCAGGCGGAGCCGGCGCACTTGACCCCGGCGGGCGGCCTCGGGGCGGTGCTGGCGGTCGGGGAGGCCTTCGTGGCGGCGGCCGGGTGCTTGCCGCCGCCACGGTCGGTGAAGAAGAAGACGGCGGCGATCACGACGAGCACGCCGACGAGCCCCGCGAGGAACATCGTCAGCCGCTGCCGGTTGGCGCTCCCCCCGGCCGGGGGCGCCGGCCGGGGAGCCGGTGGCTGTCCGCCGTACGGATCCGGGGCGGCCGGACTCCCGCCGGACCCGCTCCCGGACCCGTCACCGGGGCCACCCATGGCCCACGGCCCCGCGCCGACACCGGCGCCCGCACCCGCCCCCGCCCCCGCCCCCGCACTGGCATGGGCACTGCTCCCCGCGCCGGGCCAGGCGCCGGCCCGCGACGGCGACGGCGACGGCGACGGCGACGGCGACGGCCCCTGATACCCGGCGAGCCCCCAGGAGTTACCCCCCAAGGACGCACCTCGCCCGTCCCCCTCACCGGCCTCGGCCGCGCCGGAGTCCCGCTCCGCGCCGGAGTCCCGCTCCGCGCCGGAGCGCGCACCGCCACCTGCGGCAGGCCCCCGACCCGCCCCGTCCCGCGCCTCCGCGTCCTGCCCCGTCGGCTGGGCGGGGATCGTCGGGGAGACGCCCGCGGGGCCGGCGACGCCGGGGACCGAGGTGGCGCCTGCCCCCTGGCGGGCGTTCGTGCCGCCGGCCGCGTCGGCCGCCCCGAAGTCGCCCAGCGCGGCGCGCGCCTGGGAGATCCGGATCGCCTCCATGGTGCGGTCGTGCCGCGACTCCGCGCGGCTCCAGGCGCGTTCGGCCAGCTCCCACATGGTCGTCAGATGGATGGGGCTGGTCCCGGTGACCTCGGCGAGCGCGACGATCGCCCCCTTGGGCGCGAGGAGCCGCCCGCCCAGGTAGCGCTCCCAGGACGTCTTGCTGTAGCCCGTGCGGTCGGCCAGGGCCGCCACGCTCAGACCGCTGCGGTCCACCAGCCGCCGCAACTGGCCGGTGAACTCGCTGATCTGCGGATCCAGATCCTCCGGCAAGGCTTTCCAACGAGGCATCGCCGTCCCCCTATTTCCCCCGGTCGTGCTCCTGGTCTCGCGCGGCCCCCGGCCCGGCCCCACGGTCCGGTACCCGTCCTGGCTACCCACAGGGATGCGCTGCCTAAGGGTCCCAGTTCCCCGAGCGGGGGCGCACGGGAGCATTGCGGCGCGGTGGCCGTGCACCCGGCGCCACCGGGCCTTCGTAACGTATCCCGAACTGTCCGACATCGACACCGGACGGACACATGAGGGGGCGCGCGGACACCGTAGCGGAACCGTCACTTCCGTGCCACAGCGCAAGAACAGCCATTGAACAGGCAGTTCACGGACGGAAGGCTGAAGTGCGACGGCGGCCCGTCCCTCCTCGGGGGAGGGGACGGGCCGCCGTCGTGCGCGGTGATACGGGAGTTGCAGACCCAGCTGCCGCCACCACCGTCGGCGGTGCCAGGAGCGCTACTTGGCGAGTGTGAAGTGCAGGATGCCCTTCAGGAACGGGATCTGCAGCAGCGGATTCGGCTGGGCCATCAAGCCCAGCAGGACGATCACGAGGCCGAGGATCCCGTAGGTGACGATGTCCGTGAAGCGGGAGCGTACGGCGAGCATGCCGACGCTCGGCAATATCCACCGCATGACCGCGCCGGCCAGCAGCGCGGCACCGATCAGCAGGGTGCCGACGCGGAACACGTCGAGCGCGGTCAGCAGCAGACCGAGCGCGACGCCGCCCAGCACGACGAGCATGGGCCACTGCCGGGCGGGCGCCGGGGCGTCGCCGGCGGCGGCCCGGCCGCCGCCCTCGGGCCGCGCGGTGTCCTTCGTGAACAGCGGGAAGCGGCGGGTGACGCGGCGCGGGCGCCCCTCGGCGTCGGGGGCGCTGACCGCGTCCCGCACGGTCGGTTCCGCGTGTCCGCGGGCGTCCTCAGCCGGCACTGCGCTCCGCCGCCTCGACCACGTTGACCAGCAGCTGCGCCCGGGTCATCGGGCCGACACCGCCGGGGTTCGGGGAGATCCAGCCGGCCACCCCGGCGACGTCCGGGTGCACATCGCCGACGATCTTGCCCTCGGCGTTGCGGGAGACACCGACGTCCAGGACGGCGACGCCGGGCTTGACGTCCTCGGCGCGGATCAGGTGCGGGGAGCCGGCCGCCGCGACGATGATGTCGGCCCGCTTCAGGTGGGCGGACAGGTCACGGGTGCCGGTGTGGCACTGGGTCACGGTGGCGTTCTCGCTGCGCCGGGTGAGCAGCAGCGGCATCGGGCGGCCGATGGTGACACCGCGGCCGACGACCACGACCTCGGCGCCCTTGATCTCCACGCCGTGCGCCCGCAGCAGGGAGAGGATGCCGTTGGGGGTGCAGGGCAGCGGCGCGGGCTCGTTGAGCACCAGCCGGCCGAGGTTCATCGGGTGCAGGCCGTCGGCGTCCTTGGCCGGGTCCATCAGCTCCAGGATGCGGTTCTCGTCGATGCCCTTGGGCAGCGGCAGCTGGACGATGTAGCCGGTGCACTCCGGGTCCTCGTTCAGCTCCCGGACGACCGCCTCGATCTCCTCCTGCGTCGCCGTGGCCGGCAGCTCGCGCTGGATGGAGGCGATGCCGACCTGCGCGCAGTCGCGGTGCTTGCCGGCGACGTACTTGTGACTGCCGGGGTCGTCCCCGACCAGGATCGTGCCGAGGCCGGGCGTGACGCCCTTCTCCTTCAGCGCCGCCACGCGGGCGGTCAGATCGGACTTGATCGCGGCTGCGGTGGCCTTGCCATCGAGAATCTGGGCGGTCATACCCCCATCCTCGCGGATGACCGCCTCCCGGTTCCAATCCGGGGGGCCGTCCGCCCGCCTCGCCCGTCACGAGCCGATCAACGATGTTGCACTTGCACAACACCGCGGCTCACCGGCTGGACAAGCCACTATCCGGTCAAGAACGATGAACAGCACAGTGCAGCGGGCAGCTCATCGGGGGGACGGACCGCATCTGTAGAAACCTTCCTCCGTGCGGTGCCACGCGCCGTCCCCGCACGTGATACCCGGAGGAAACACCAGCCATGAGCTACGGCGACCCGAACAACCCCTACGGCGCCCCGCAGGGCCAGCAGCCCGGTTACGGCTACCCGCAGGCACCGCCCGTCCAGCAGCCGTACGGCGGCGGCGCCGCCCCGATGACCGCCATGCCGGGCAACGTCAGCGCGGCCCGCGTGATGCTCTGGGTGATCGTCGGCCTGCAGGTCATCGGCGTGGGCCTCTTCGCGTTCTACGCGGCGGTCGTGAACCACGCCAAGAACGACAGCACCGTGCAGAACGACTCCTCCTTCCAGCGGCTCGCCGACTACTCGACCGGCATCCTGGTGGCCATGATCGTGTTCGCCCTCGCCTGGGGCGTTTTCGCGGCCGTGCTCGCGACGAAGTTCAACACCGGCGGCAACGGCGTGCGCGTCACCATCCTGGTGTTCGGCATCATCACCGCGGTGCTCGGTCTGTACCCGTTCGTCGTCGTGGGCCTCGTCCACCTGGTACTGGCCATCCTGATCGCCTGCTTCGTCGGCGGCGCCAACGGCAAGGCCTGGTTCAACCGCGCCCGGTACTGAACCCCCGCGCGAACCGACCGCGCGAACTCGCCCGTGTGACGGAACAGTTCGCGCCATTTCAACACCGAGGGCCGTGTCTCACCCGTCCGGGGGGAGACACGGCCCTGGTGTGTCCCCCTACTCTGGCCGGGGCAGCCGTTTCGACCGCGGCCGCCTGCAGGCACGGGGAGACGCACCTTGTACAGCATCATCGTCGTACCTCCGCCGACCCCGGAGGATCCGGACCCGCGCGCCCGGATCCGGCTCGCCCCGGGTGAGCGCCTCACCTTCGGGCGGGCGCCCGGCAACGACCTGCCGATCCCGCACGCCGGGGTCTCGCGCCGGGCCGGCGAGCTGACCGCCCAGGGCGCGTTCTGGATACTGACCAACCTGTCCGCGCGGCACACGTACGTCGTGGAGAACCCCGAGGGCGCGGGCGAGCACATCAAGGTCGGCCCCGGCCGGCTCGACGCGCCGATCCCGTTCGAGTTCTCGCGGATCGTGCTGCCCGCCGGCGGGGACCTGCTGACGCTTCAGGTGTGGGCACCGCGCCACGACTACCTGCGCGACGGCAGCGGGCCGGACGGCGACACCACCGCACCGGCCTTCTCCGTCGACCGCACCAAACGCTACTTCGCGGTCCTCGCCGCCCTGTGCGAGCCACGCCTGCGCGGTGACCCGCACGCCCCGCTGCCCACCGTCGAGCAGGTCGTCGACCGGCTGCGCCCCGCCTGGCCGGCCGCCTCGCGCACCTCGGTGCAGTGGAACATCGACTACCTGGCCGTGAAGCTGCGGCTCAAGCCCGGTCCGGAGACCGCGGACACCGGTCCCCGCCTCAACGGCAAGAAGGAGTCCCTGGTCTCCCTCGCGCTCCGCTTCGACCTCGTGCGGGAGGACGACCTGGTCGTCCTGGCCGGGTCCGGGTCGGCGAGCCGGGCGGCCCGGTGACCGAGCCGTACGCCGTACCCGTGCCGAAGGGCTACCGGGTCGGCGTCTGGGAGGTGCGCGAGCCGATCGCCACGGGCGCCTTCGGCAGCGTCTACGCGGCCCGCCGCACCGGCGAGGGCGACGCCGGCCTGCCGCGCACGGCCGCCCTGAAGTTCCTGCCCACCGGTACCGGCACCCCGCGTCAACTGACGCACCTGCGCGAGCTCATCGAGCGCGAGGTCGACCTGCACCGCCGGCTCCGGCGGCCACGGCTGATCCGGATGTACGAGAGCCTCGTCGTCGACGACCCGACCCGGCCGGCCCTCGACGGCGCCACCGTCCTCGTCCTGGAGCGGGCCGAGCGCTCCCTGTCCGCCCTGCTCGACGCCTCGCCCCGCCCGGCCGCCGGACCGGCCCTGCTCGCCCAGATCTGCGAGGGGCTGGCCCAGCTGCACCGGGCGGGCTGGGTGCACGGGGACCTGAAACCGGCCAACGTGCTGCTGATGGCGGACGGTTCGGCACGGCTCGCCGACTTCAACATGGCCGCCGAACTGGAGGGCACCCACGCCTACACCCCGGCCTTCTCCACCCCCGACTACACCCCGCCCGAGCTGCTGTGGGCGGAGATCGGCGAACGCGGCCGGCGGATCCGCCCGTCCGCCGACGTATGGGCCTTCGGCGTCCTCGCCCACCTCGTCCTCACCGGCTCCTTCCCGCTCTCCGGCGGCACCCCCACGGCCCGCCGCGACGCGGCGGCGGCCTACGCGCGCGGTACCGACGAACTGCGCCTGTCGGCCCGGCTCCCGGACGCCTGGCGGGGCATCGTCCGCGACTGCCTGGCCCGTACGCACGCCGCCCGCATCACCACGCAGGCGCTGCTGCGCCGCGTCGAGTCCGCCGCCGGCACCGGCCGCTCGCCCCGCCTGCCCCGTCTCCTCCCGCACCGCGGGCGCCGTCCGGCCGTGATCGCCGGCGCGGTGGCCGGCACCGTCGCGGTCGTGGCCCTCGGCTACGGCATCAGCGCCTGGGCCCCGGCCGGCGGCACGGACGACAAGGGCGCGGCCGGCTACGGCGCCTCCGAACTCCGCACGGACCAGGGGGTGCCGGTGCGGTACCGCAAGCTCATCGTCGACTCGGCCCACGCCTGCCCCGAGTCCGACGTCACCCCCGCGCTCATCGCGGCGATGCTGAAGGCCGAGAGCAATTTCGACCCGGACCTCTCCGACCCGGCCAAGCACGAGTTCGGCATCGCCCGCTGGACCCCCGCCGTCCTGCGCTGGTACATGCGCGACGACGGCGTCCCCGCGTCGGCCACGCCCACCCCGCCCCTCACGCCCTCCGTCTCCGTCCCGGCCGTGGGCCGCTACCTCTGCTTCATGGCGCCCCATCTGAAGGCCGGCCTGCCCGGCGACAAGCGGGTGCTGCTCGCCGCCGCCTACCGGACGTCGTACTCGAAGGTGAACGACACGGGCGGAATTCCCCCGAAGTACCGCGACTACTGCGCCCGTGTCGCCCACTACCTCAAGGAGTACACGCCCCCGGGGAAGAAGTGACCCTGAGACTTCCGAGGTACCGGCCCGGGGGGACGGCTGCGACGGTGGGACCACTCCGCCACAGCGTCACGGCGGAGCGACCGACACCTTCGTTCACATGGGGGAACACGTGAACATCGCCAAGCCCGCCGCACTGCTCGCCGCGGCCACCGCCCTGCTCGCCGGCTCCACGGCCTGGGCCACCGCCGCCGCACCCGACGGAACCCGGGTCACCGGCATCCAGCGGACCGCCGACCAGGTCCTCGCGGGCCACCCGAAGCCGCTCCAGGTGTCCGCCGGCCAGGTCCGGTACGACGGCCTGACCCTCACCCGCGCCCCGCGGGGCAAGGCCGCCGCGAAGGCCCTGGACTGCGCCTACGGCCACCTCTGCATGATCGTCAACGGCACCAAGTTCGACTTCTACAAGTGCCAGACGTGGAACGTGCACAACTGGACCGGCGACGGCCCGTTCACCAACAACCAGACGCCGGGCACCGTCGCCAGGTTCTTCAACCAGGACGGCAGCGTCCGCTGGACCTCGACGGCCTACGAGTCCGGCACCGCGACCTGGGACCCGATCTGGTCGCTGCGCCCCTGCTGAGCCGGTGAGACGGACGGCCTCCGGCCCCCTCGGGGGAGGGCCGGAGGCCGTCATTCGCCTGCGGCGGTGCCGCGGCGGTGCTCAGTGGAAGAAGTGGCGCGTGCCCGTGAAGTACATGGTCACGCCCGCCTCCTTGGCGGCCTCGACGACCTGCTCGTCACGGATCGAGCCGCCCGGCTGGACGATCGCCCGGACCCCGGCCGCGATGAGGATCCCGGGGCCGTCGGGGAAGGGGAAGAAGGCGTCGGAGGCGGCGAAGGAGCCACGCGCCCGCTCCTCACCGGCCCGCTCGACGGCGAGCTTGCAGGAGTCGACGCGGTTGACCTGGCCCATGCCGACGCCGACCGAGGCGCCGTCCTTGGCGAGCAGGATCGCGTTGGACTTGACGGCGCGGCAGGCCTTCCAGGCGAAGGCCAGCTCCTTCAGCTCGTCCTCGCTCAGGGCCTCACCGCTGGCCAGCGTCCAGTTCGCCGGGTCGTCGCCGTCGGCCTGGAGGCGGTCGGTGACCTGGAGCAGCGCGCCGCCGTCGATCTGCTTGGCCTCGACCCGGTTGCAGGGCGCGCCCGGGGCCTTCAGCACACGGATGTTCTTCTTCTTGGTGAGGGCCTCCAGAGCCCCCTCCTCGTAGTCCGGGGCGACGATGACCTCGGTGAAGATGTCCGCGACCTGCTCGGCCATCGCCTTGCTGACGGGACGGTTGACGGCGATGACACCGCCGTACGCGGACACCGGGTCGCAGGCGTGGGCCTTGCGGTGCGCCTCGGCGACGTCCGCGCCGACCGCGATGCCGCACGGGTTCGCGTGCTTGATGATCGCGACACAGGGCTCGTCGTGGTCGTACGCGGCACGGCGCGCGGCGTCCGTGTCCGTGTAGTTGTTGTACGACATCTCCTTGCCGTGCAGCTGCTCGGCCTCGGCGAGGCCGCCCGTGCCGTCGACGTACAGCGCGGCGCCCTGGTGCGGGTTCTCGCCGTAGCGGAGGGTGTTCTTGCGCTCGTAGGTGGCGCCGAGGAAGTCCGGGAAGCCCGACTCGTCGACGGCGGCGTACGACGAGGCGAACCAGGAGGCGACGGCCACGTCGTAGGCAGCGGTGTGCCGGAACGCCTCGGCGGCGAGCCGCTTGCGGGCTCCGAGGTCGAAACCGCCGTCCTTGACGGCCGCGAGCACGTCGCCGTACCGCTCCGGGCTGGTGACCACGGCGACGGAGGGGTGGTTCTTGGCGGCGGCACGGACCATGGACGGGCCGCCGATGTCGATCTGCTCCACGCACTCGTCGTCGCTCGCGCCCGAGGCGACGGTCTCGCGGAAGGGATAGAGGTTGACCACGACGAGGTCGAACGGCTCGACGCCCAGCTCGGCGAGCTGCTCGCGGTGGCTGTCCAGGCGCAGGTCGGCGAGGATGCCCGCGTGCACCCGGGGGTGCAGGGTCTTGACCCGGCCGTCCAGGCACTCGGGGAAGCCGGTCAGCTCCTCGACCTTGGTGACGGGGACGCCGGCGGCGGCGATGCGGCCTGCCGTGGAGCCGGTGGAGACCAGCTCGACACCGGCCTCGTGCAGCCCGCGCGCGAGGTCTTCCAGGCCGGTCTTGTCGTAGACGCTGACGAGCGCCCGGCGAATGGGCCGCTTGTTGCTCTCGGCGGTGGCGGTCACTGGATAACTACCTTTCGTCCCTCAATGCGATAGCCGTTGCGGGCGAGCCGCCCCACGACCTCGACGAGCAGCCTTCGCTCGACTTCCTTGATGCGCTCGTGCAGCGCGCTCTCGTCGTCCTCGTCCCGGACCTCGACCACGCCCTGGGCGATGATCGGGCCGGTGTCGACGCCGTCGTCGACGAAGTGGACGGTGCAGCCGGTGACCCTGGCGCCGTACGCGAGCGCGTCGCGGACGCCGTGGGCCCCGGGAAAACTGGGCAGCAGGGCCGGGTGGGTGTTCACGAACCGCCCGCCGTACCGCGCGAGGAACTCCTTGCCCACGATCTTCATGAACCCGGCGGAGACCACCAGGTCGGGCTCGTACGCGGCCACGGCCTCGGCGAGGGCGGCGTCCCACTCCTCCCGGGAGGCATGGTCCTTGACCTTGCACACGAAGGTGGGCAGCCCGGCACGCTCGGCCCGCGCGAGACCCTCGATGCCCTCGCGGTCGGCCCCTACGGCGACGATCCGCGCGCCGTACGCCTCGGCTCCGATGCCCTCGATCTCGTCCAGCAGCGCCTGCAGATTGGTGCCGGATCCGGAGACCAGCACGACGAGGCGCTTGGCCACGGGCTTGGCGGCCACGGTGGGGCCCTTTCTCGGGGAAGCGGTTTGTGCGGTCGTACGAATGCTTCGCGCCCCGGTATACGGGGAAGTCTACGAAGCGGTCGACCGTCAGCAACGATACCGGCACTCCGGGCGGCCCCCTCGGGACGGGGGCGTGGCCGGAAGGTAGCGTTCGGGAGGAATCGAGAACGAGCGGCTCCGGGAACGCGCGCGCAGCGCGGTGCGTTTCCCGGGTGGAAGCTCACGTCGGACAGCCTTGTTCGCCTAAGGGAAGACGCTCTTTTGATGCCCGATCGCAGTCTGCGACTCCTCACGTTCCCCCAGCGCCAGGCCCAGGGAGGCGAGCGTGGCGTCGTCCTGCTGCGAGAGCGCCCGGCCTCGCCGCCCGAGGCGCACCAGGGGGGTCAGGGCGCCGGTGGGCAGGGCGGTCCGGGCGCCGGTGGGCAGGGCGGTCCGGGCGCCGGCGGGCACGGCGGCGGACGGCCCGGAGGCAGTGGCCAGCCCGGTGGGGGCGGACAGCCCGGCGGAGACGGATGGTCCCGCGGAGGCGGGCAGCCCGGTGGGGGCCGGGGTGGTGAGGGGCAGGACGACAATCCCTTCGCCCCGCCGCCCGAGGGCAGCCCTGACCGGCCGTGGCAGCCCCGGCACCCCGAGGGTTCCGCCGGATCCGGCTCGGGGCCCGGTTCCCGGGGCGACTCGCCCTGGGGTCAGTGGAGCGACCGCCAGCCGGGCCGCTCCCCCGGCAACTTCGGCGAGCGGCCCGGCGGCGGCCCCCAGGGTCCGGGCGGCCCCAGCGGCTCCGGGATGCGCTGGGACCCGACCGACCCCGCCCAGCGCCGTGCGCGCTACGCCCTCCTGTCCGGCATGTGGGCCGTCTTCTTCGCCCTGTTCAGCTGGCCGTACGTGTCCCTGCTGCTGGGCGCACTGGCCCTGTACTGGGGTATCAGCGCCCTGCGCGCCAAGCCGCGTACGCCCTCCCCGGACACCCCGGCTCCCCCGCCCGGCCGGCCCCAGACGACAGCGGCCGTCGGCGGGCTGGTGACGGCGTCCCTGGCGTTGGTCCTGGTGGCCTCGACGTTCACGGTCCAGCTGGTCTACCGCGACTACTACACGTGCGTGAGCGACGCCCTCACCCATGAGGCCAAGCAGTCCTGCCAGCAGCTGCTGCCGCAGCAGCTGCGGGGGGTCCTGGGGTCCGGCAACGACTGAGGGCCGGCGCGGCGGCACGGGGCCTGTGAGGGGCAGGGGGCAGGGGTCGGTGAGGGGCACCGGTCGGTGAGGGGCACCGGGTCATCGAGCGGCCCGGGGTCCGTCGTCGTCGGTGGCGCCCGGGTCGTTGGTGACCGGGTCGGTGGTGTGCGGATCGGTGGCGCCCGGATCGGTGGTGTGCGGATCGGTAGCGCCCGGATCGGTGGTGTGCGGAGAGGTGGCGCCCGGGTCGGTGGGGGCCGCCGGAAGGGGCGTGGCGGGCACGGGGGGCATGGAGGGCGCGGTGGGCATGGGGTCCGTCGGCTCGGTGGGTGCGGCGGCAGCGGGGGCTTCCTCTGCCGTGGCGGCCTCGCGCAGGGCGGCCCAGCGGGATGCGCGGGCGAGGTCGTCGTGCCACTCCGGGGTGAACGGGTCGGCGGCCGGAAGGATCTCGTAGCGCTCGTCCTCGTCGAGGGGGGCGGGCGCGAAGTCGGACCGGGACCCGGCCCCGACGGGTGCCATGCCCTTGCCCGGCGTCCTGTTCCCGGACTTCTCCTTGGCGGGGTCGCCGGCGTTCGCCGGGTCTCCGGTGCTCACAAAGTCCGTGAGGTGTTCCGGTTCCCCGCCGTCTGCCGGGTCCTCCGCCGCCTGAGGGGTTTTCGTCCTCGCTGCACCTGACTCCTTGCCGTTCGGCGCCCCCGGGTCCCGACCCTTCGCCGCCCCCGCGTCCTCGGCCTTCTCCGGTTCCGTCCCCTTCTCCGGTTCCGTCGCCTTCCCGGAGTTCATCGGCTGCCCGGAGGTCATCGGCTGCCCGTTCGTCGCGGCCTTGCTTGAGGCCGCCGCGGTCCTGCCAGAGGCCGTCGCGGCCTTGCCCGACGTCGTCGCGGCCTTCCCCGGGGTCGCCGCGGCGCCCGTCACCCCCTTGCGGCCCGCCCCCGTGCCCTGGGCCGGAATGCCCGCCTCGCGGGTCCGCCGGCCCCACAGTCGCCAGGCCCGCACGGCCAGCGCCACCGGCATCGCCGGCACTGCCGTCCAGACCCCCGCCGCACCCCCGGTCTGCCACCACACCGGGCCGAAGCGGGCCAGTGCGGCCACGCCCAGCGGGCCGCCCGCCAGCTCTGCGAGCAGGGCGAAGGCCACCGCGCAGGCCGACGCCGTCAGCAGGACCACCCCGGCGGTCCGGCCGGCCGACCAGGGGGCCGGCAGCGGTTCCCCGGACTCCGCCCGCCCGGCGGCGGCCCGGACCACGGCCCCCCGCCCCACGAACCACCCGGCCGTCACCCCGGCCGCCACCGGCACCAGAGCCGTCGCCCAGTTCAGCCACACCCCCGCCCCGGCGTCCGGCACCGCCGCCAGCAGCGGGAACGGCGGCAGCAGCGGCGCCGGATCGGAGGCGAACGGGTCCACCGGATGCCCGGCTCCGAGGACGAACCCGGGCCCGAGGGCGTAGGAGGCGGCCCACACCGCCGCGTTGGGGACCAGCGCGACGCCGAGCAGCAGTACCGCGAACCGCCCCGTCCAGCCCTCCGTCAGCTGCAGGAAGGACGCCCGCGCCGGCTCGCCGTGCCACACCAGCGACACCCCGACCAGCAGCGCCCCGCCCCCGAAAAGCACCGCGGCAGCCGCACCGGCCGCCCGTACGGCCGTACCCAGCCGGGCCGGTGCGTCGGCGCCGGAGACCGGCCCGCGCAGCACCGCCAGCACCTTCAGCAGGGGCTCACGCGGACGGCCGTACGCCGCCCACACCCCGGCCCCCGCCGCGCCCGCCGCGACCAGCGGCAGACACACCGTCACGCCGCTCCACTCGGGACGCAGTTCCCCTCCACCGCAGTACAGGCCGGCCGCGCAGCCGACGCCGAGGTAGCCGAGGACGACCCCGGTCCAGGCCGTGCGCGCCGGTACGGGGGGCGGGCCGTCGGCGTCGGCGGGCGCGTCCACCGCGTCCCTGGCCGCCCGGTACAGCAGCCACACCGGCAGTGCGAGCAGCAGCAGCGGGGTCACGCCGACCGGCAGGGGCGTGCCGGTGAGCGTCTCGGTGCGCACCAGCTCGACCCCGTGCCCCAACAGCCACAGGGCGGCGGCGACATGCAGCGCCCCGCCCGGTCCGCTGTCCGGGTACGGCGAGCTGATCCACATCGCCAGGACGAGCACGGCGAGCGAGCCGAGCCCGAGTCCGGCCGCGACGGCGCCGCCCAGGAGGCTCGCGGCCAGGCCGGGCGAACGGTCACGCATCCGGGTGAGCAGGGGCGTCAACGACGAGCGGCGGGCGGTCATCTGGGTCACGACGCCATGCTCCCAACGACACGCGCTTTCCCGTCGTAACAGGCGAACCACCGAAGTGTCGCTAAAAATATGAATATGTTCTTTTACGAACGGGAGGGTGCACGGTGACGACGCAGAGCCCCGCCATCCCGCTGCCACCGCCGAAGGAACGACGACGCCTGCGTGAGGCCGCCTCGCTGACGCAGGCTCAGCTCGCCGACCGGCTCGGCGTCAGCCGGGCCACGATGCGCGCGTGGGAGTCCGGCCGCCGGGTCCCCGACGGCGGCCGGGGCCAGGAGTACGCCGCGCTCCTGGCCGCCTTCGCCGAGCCGACGGCCTCTCAGGAACCGGGGCGGGCGGGCCCCGGGGCACTGACACCCGCTCAGGGGTTCGACGCGCTGTACGCGTTCTGCGCCCCCGCCCTCGTACGCCAGGCCTATCTGCTCAGCGGGCGCCGGGAGCTGGCCCGCGAGGCCGTGGAGCGGGCCTTCCAGCAGGCCTGGCAGCGCTGGCCCGAGGTGGCCCGGGACCGGGATCCGGCCGGCTGGGTGCGGGCGGTGGCGTACGACTGCGCGCTGTCCCCCTGGCACCGCTTCCGTCCGCGGTACCGCAACCCCGAACCGCCCCCCGCCGATCCCGCCGACCGGGCGCTGCTGCACGCCCTGCTGAAGCTGCCGCCGACGTACCGGCGCACGCTCGTGCTGTACGACGGGGTCGGGCTCGACCTGCCGGAGACGGCGGCCGAGACGGAGGCCAGCACCCCGGCCGCCGCCAGCCGGCTGACCCACGCCCGCGAGGCGCTGGCCGCCGCCGTGCCGGCGCTGGCCGACCCCGCCGAGCTGCACCGCCGGCTGCTCGAACTGGCCTCGGCGGAGCGTCTGGGGGCGGCCAGGCCGACGGTGGTGCGGACCGTCGGTGAACGCCGGAACGTCTTCTGGACGCGGGCGGCCATCGCGTTCACGGTGACGATCATCGGCGCCACGACGCTGACGCTCCGGACCGCCCCGAACCACTACGAGGCCCCGCTGGCCCCGGCCCAGGCGGTGCGCGGAGTCCCCCCGCCCCCCGCCCTGGGCCCCTTGTCCCCCGAGGAGCAGGCGCTCCGGGCGAAGCTCCGGCGGAAGGAGGCGAGCGGCCCGGAACGCCTGGCACCGCAGAGCCGGTAGCCGTCGGGTCCGGCGCAGACGGCGGTAGGCCCGCCCCCCACTTCGGGGGACGGGCCTACCGCCGTTCGAGCGACCGTGCCTCAGCCGGCCAGGATCTCCCGGGCCAGCTTCGCCGTCTCGGTCGGCGTCTTGCCGACCTTGACGCCGGCGGCCTCCAGGGCCTCCTTCTTGGCCTGTGCGGTGCCGGAGGAACCGGAGACGATGGCGCCGGCGTGACCCATGGTCTTGCCCTCGGGCGCCGTGAAGCCCGCGACGTAGCCGACGACCGGCTTGGTCACGTTCTCCTTGATGAACGCGGCCGCGCGCTCCTCGGCGTCGCCACCGATCTCGCCGATCATCACGATCAGGTCGGTCTCGGGGTCGTTCTGGAACGCGGCGAGGGCGTCGATGTGCGTGGTGCCGATGATCGGGTCACCACCGATGCCGACGGCGGTCGAGAAGCCGATGTCCCGCAGCTCGTACATCATCTGGTACGTCAGCGTGCCGGACTTCGAGACCAGGCCGATGCGGCCCGGCTTGGTGATGTCGCCCGGGATGATGCCGACGTTCGACTGGCCCGGGGTGATGATGCCGGGGCAGTTCGGGCCGATGATCCGGGTCTTGTTGCCCTTCTTGCCGGCGTACGCCCAGAAGGACGCCGTGTCGTGCACGGCGATGCCCTCGGTGATCACGACGGCCAGCGGGATCTCGGCGTCGATGGCCTCGACGACCGCGTCCTTGGTGAACTTCTCCGGCACGAAGATGACGGAGACGTTGGCGCCGGTCTTCTCGATGGCCTCCTTGACGGTGCCGAAGACCGGTACCTCGGTGCCGTCGAAGTCCACGGTGGCGCCCGCCTTGCGCGGGTTCACGCCGCCCACGACGTTGGTGCCGTCACCGAGCATGAGCTTGGTGTGCTTCATGCCCGTGGCGCCGGTCATGCCCTGGACGATGACCTTGCTGTCCTTGTTGAGCCAGATAGCCATGGTGTGTTGTGTCCTCGTCCTGAGTGCTTACTTGGCGGCGTGGGCCAGCTCGGCGGCCTTGTCGGCCGCGCCGTCCATGGTGTCGACGCGCTGCACCAGCGGGTGGTCGGCGTCGGTGAGGATCTGTCGGCCCAGCTCGGCGTTGTTGCCGTCGAGGCGGACGACCAGCGGCTTCGAGACGTTCTCGCCGCGGTCCTCCAGGAGCTTCAGGGCCTGCACGATGCCGTTGGCGACCTCGTCACAGGCGGTGATGCCGCCGAAGACGTTCACGAAGACGGACTTGACGTCCGGGTCGCCCAGGATGATCTCCAGGCCGTTCGCCATGACCTGGGCGGAGGCGCCACCGCCGATGTCCAGGAAGTTGGCGGGCTTGACGCCACCGTGGTTCTCACCGGCGTACGCGACGACGTCCAGGGTGCTCATGACGAGACCCGCGCCGTTGCCGATGATGCCGACCTCGCCCTCGAGCTTGACGTAGTTGAGGCCCTTCGCCTTGGCGGCGGCCTCGAGCGGGTTGGCCGCGTCCTTGTCGTGGAGCTCCTCGTACTCGGGGTGGCGGAACTCGGCGTTCTCGTCGAGCGACACCTTGCCGTCGAGGGCGATGACCTCGCCGGAGGCGACCTTCGCGAGCGGGTTGACCTCGACGAGGAGGGCGTCCGACTTGATGAAGGTGTCCCACAGCTTGATCAGGACGTTGACGACCTTGTCCGCGACCTCGGCCGGGAACTTGGCGGCCGCGACGATCTCGCGGGCCTTGGCCTCGTCCACACCGTCGATCGGGTCGATCGGCGTCTTGGCGACGGCCTCCGGACGGGTGGCCGCCACCTCCTCGATCTCCATGCCGCCCTCGACGGAGGCGATGGACAGGAAGGTGCGGTTCGCACGGTCGAGGAGGAAGGAGACGTAGTACTCCTCGAGGATCTCCGGAGCGGTCTCGGCGATCATGACCTTGTGGACCGTGTGGCCCTTGATGTCCATGCCGAGGATGTCCGTCGCCCGGGCGACGGCCTCGTCCGCGGAGGCGGCCAGCTTGACGCCACCGGCCTTGCCGCGGCCACCGACCTTCACCTGCGCCTTGACGACGGACTTGCCGCCGAGACGCTCGGTGATCGCGCGCGCCGCCTCAGGCGTGTCGATGACTTCACCGGCCAGCACCGGTACATCGTGCTTGGCGAAGAGGTCCCTCGCCTGGTACTCGAACAGGTCCACGCGCTTCCGTCCCTATCAGTGATCTCGCGGTTCGTTGGATGCGTGGGCGTGCCGCGAAGGGCAACGTGACGTCCGCTTGTCACAAGGGAGGCGCACACGGTGTCCGAGCGCGCGGCATGTCCGTCTCGCAGGTTATCTCCGCTCGCGGGGGCTCCCTAAATCGAGGGTCACACCTGAGCGGTGATACCTGTCACATGATGCCGGAATCCGTGACACGCCGTGCCACGACAGGGGTGGGAGGCGAGGCCTCACCGGGCTGGGGTTGACCCGGTGAGGCCCCTGGGACGCCCCGGGCGGACCCGGGGCCGGGGCGGTTGATCCCCACCCCAATGGGGACCACCCGCCCCGTCCGCGGGGCCCCGGCCGGACGAACCGACGGCATTCGGCCGTCCGGGTCCGGTGACCCTGCGGAGCGCTACGGGGCACTCGGCCCGGCCCTACCGGCCGGGCCGGAGCCCCTGGTCTGCGATGCCGTGGCGGTGTGCGGTGTCCCGCGCGGCGCCCGGCAGCTGTGCGGAGCCCTGCACGTGCCCGATGCCCTGCACGTGCCCGATGCCCTGCACGTGCCCGATGCCCTGCACGTGCCCGATGCCCTGCACGTGCCCGATGCCCTGCGCGGCGGCCTCCCGCACGCCGTACGGGTCCTGGACGGTCGTGCCGTACGAGTCCCGCGGGTGCGCCGGTACGGCCGTCCCGGCGAGCCCTGCCGCTCCGGCGGCCGCGTGCCCGGCCAGTGCCCCGCCGGCGCCCTGCGCGGTCCCGTGGAGGCCGTGCGCGAGTCCCCCGGTCTGCTGGACCACGGGCCCGGTGTCACCGGTGACACCGCCCGCGAACGGCCCGGCCTCGCCCGCCACGCCGTGGCCCAGTCCGGTCGCGCTCCCACCGATCCCCTCGACCCCGTCGGCCACCGGCCGCACGGTCCCGTCGACGGTGTGGACCACCTGGCGCACGGCACCGGTGACCGTGTCCGTCACCGGTGCGACCGCACCGGTGACCCCGGCCGCGAAGGGCGGCACCTGGCCGGCCACGCCCTCGGCGAAGGTCCCGGCCTGCCCGGTCACGCCGTGCGCGAGCGGCGGGACGGCGCCCGCGGTCCCGTCGGCGAAGCCCTGGACATCACCATGGACGCCGTACGCGAGCGTGCCCGCGTCCGCAACGGCCTGCCCGGCCACAGGCACCGCCCCGCGCACGGCGGCGGAGGCGACCGGCGGCAGCACCGCGTCGGCGGTGTCCCCGGCGACCTGACCGGTCAGCCCCGTGGCGTACCCGGTGACCGCGCCGGCCGGCGTCCGCACGTCGTCGACGCCGCCCGTGGCCACGCCGTACGCATCGTCCCGGGCGTCCGTGACCGTGCCCCGCGCACCCGCCGCCGCATGCCCCACCGTGGGCTGTGCGCCGCGCACCGCACCGGTGGCGACCGGAACGGCCCCGTGGACGGCCGACGCGGCCACCGGCGGGACAGCGGCCTCGGCCACGTCGTGCACCGCGTGCGCCGCGTGCACCTCGGGAGCGAAGGAGGACAGGGGGCCGAAGAGGTAGTCGATCTCGTCCTCGGGCGCGGCTTGGACGGCGGGAGTGGCTTGGACGGCGGGGGTGGCGTGGACGGCAGGGGTGGCATGGACGACTGGAGTGGCTTGGACGGCGGGGGTCTCGGCGTGCGCCTGGGCGGCGGGGGCGGTGCCGGTCTGCGCCGGCAGGCCCGCCTCGGCACCGGCGTCCGGTACGGAGACGGAGGCGGCGGACGGCTCGTCCGCGCTGGCCACGGCAGAGCCGAGCGCCCAGGCACCGGTGACACCGGCGGCTATCACGATCGAACGGCGCATGTTCTTGTTCATCGCGTGCGTCAAATCCTTCGAAAACGGCTGGAAAGGCTAGGGAGTTCCGTCCGGAGCGCGCTGAAAGTCAGTGTCCGGACGGTCGGGCAGACCTGCTTCCGCCCCGCTCCACGGGTCCGTGGCGGGGAGGCCGGCCCTGCCGCCTAGCCGGGGAAGACGGGGATGTCCCGGTGCCGTTCCCGGGTCCCGGGCGCGTCCGCGCGCGCCGCGTCGCCGGGCGCGAGCCGCAGGGGCGCCCGGCCGGCGAGGATGACGGCGTACGCGTCACCGTGCCGGGATGTGCTGCCGTCGGCCGCCTGCTTGCCGAACACGCCGTCCGGGTCTCCGGTGGGCGCGGGCCGGTCGGAGTCGCCGACGGACGTGGCCGTGTGCGCGGCGGGGGCCCGTGCCGCGTGCCGGAGGGGCGGAGGTGCCGCGGGGCCGAAGACCGCGAAGGCCGATGCCGGTGCGGACACCACGGTGCGGGCGGAGTGCCGCTCGGCCGGGCTCGTCGCGGCGGCGGTGTCGATGTGCCGCTGTGGGCGGGGGGCCGGTCCCTTCGGGGCCGGCACCTGGTGGCCGGGCGCGGCCGGCACCCGGGTGACGTCCGGCAGCGGCAGGGAGGGCGCCGTCGACCGTGTCCGGCCGACCGACCGGGACGCCTCGTCCACGGACCGGGAGGCCGTGGCCTCAAGGGTCCGGCCGACCGTGGTCACCACGTCCCGCACGGGGGCGACGGCCTCGTCCGACACCGCGCGCACCGTGCCCACGACCCGTCCCGGATCCACCGGACACCCGGGCGCCGGCGGCTGCGTCGACACCGGCACCGACACCGACACCGGCACCGGAATCCGCTCGGCCGCGTGCGCCTGCTCCCCGCAGAGAAACCCGAGCGCGAACAACCCACAGACCAGCAGCACCAGTTGGAGCGCACGCCGCGCCACCGTCGTACGCAACGCGCGCACGGCGGCACCGAAGAGGGCTGCTGAGAAGGTCAAGGAGGGAAACGTCCTCGGATCGTCGGCACGGCAGAGGCTCCGCCGATCCTTGCACGCCCCGCCCGAGGCCGCGCAAGTCCCCTGTTACCGATGGGTAGTCATATCCCCGTTCCTGCCGCTTTCCCGCCCGGCGTCACACGGTGTCCGGTATCGGCAGCGGCCGTTTCTCGAGTGCCGCCGCCATCACCGCGGGGAACAGATCGGGCGTGCAGGCGAAGGCCGGCGCGCCGAGCGCGGCGAGCGCGGCCGCGTGCTCCCGGTCGTACGCCGGCGCCCCCTCGTCCGACAGCGCGAGCAGCGCCACGAACTGCACCCCGGACGCCTTCATCGCCGCCACCCGCTTGAGCATCTCGTCGCGGATGCCGCCCTCGTAGAGGTCGCTGATCAGCACGACCACCGTCTCGGCGGGCCGGGTGATCTGCGACTGGCAGTAGGCGAGCGCCCGGTTGATGTCCGTGCCGCCGCCGAGCTGGGTGCCGAACAGGACGTCGACCGGGTCGTCCAGCTGGTCGGTGAGGTCGACCACCGCCGTGTCGAAGACCACCAGCCGCGTGCTGATCGACCGCATGGAGGCGAGCACCGCCCCGAACACCGACGCGTAGACCACGGACGCCGCCATCGAACCGGACTGGTCGATGCAGAGGACCACCTCCTTCTTCACGGACCGCGCGGCCCGCCCGTAGCCGATGAGCCGGTCCGGTACGACCGTGCGGTGCTCGGGCAGGTAGTGCTTGAGGTTGGCCGCGATGGTGCGGTTCCAGTCGATGTCGTGATGGCGCGGGCGGTTGACGCGGGCACTGCGGTCGAGGGCGCCGGTGAGCGTGGCCCGGGTGCGGGTCGCGAGCCGCTTCTCCAGGTCCTCGACGACCTTGCGCACGACCGCGCGCGCCGTCTCCTTCGTCGTCTCCGGCATCGCCTTGTTGAGCGAGAGCAGCGTGCCGACCAGGTGCACGTCCGCTTCCACCGCCTCCAGCATCTCCGGCTCCAGCAGCAGCGAGGAGAGCCCCAGCCGGTCGATGGCGTCGCGCTGCATGACCTGGACGACTGAGGAGGGGAAGTAGGTGCGGATGTCCCCGAGCCAGCGCGCCACGGAGGGCGCCGACGTGCCGAGCCCCGCCGAACGGTCCCGCCCCGGCTGCGGTTTGTCCCCCTTGCCGTAGAGCGCGGCGAGCGTGCCGTCCATCGCCGCGTCCCGTCCGGACAGCGCGCAACCGGTGCCGTCGGCCTGGTCGCCGCCGAGCACCAGCCGCCAGCGCCGCAACCGCTCCCGCGCCGGGTCGGACACTTCCTTCACCGTCGGGCCGGGCGCCGCGGGTGGTGTGGGTGGTGTGGGCGCGGGTGGTGTGGGTGTCGCTCGGGTCGTCGGTCCGGTCGTCATGTGCCCACCCCCGCGAAGCTGTTGTCGTCGTTCGTGCGCCGCTCCTCGTCCAGGCCGAGCAGCAGCCGCAGCACCGGCAGCACGGCGTCGGCACGCACGGCGTCCGGTTCGGCGGCGAAGCCGGGGGTCACCGCCGCGTGGCCCGCCCCTGTCGCCCCTTCGCCCGGCCCGCGCCGCACCAGTTCGCCGAGGGTTCTGCGCAACCCCGGCTCGTACGCCGCGAACGTCCGCCGCAGCAGTGGCAGTACGTCCGTGAACGCCTCCGCCGGCACACCCGTCAGCCAGCTGTCCACCAAGCCGAGCAACCGCTCGTCGTGCACGAGCAGCAGACCGCCCCCACCGCCGACGAACCCCTCGATCCAGGCGGCCGCGTCGGCGGGCGGCGTCCCCGGCGACAGCACGAGCCCCATCAGCCGCGCCGCCTCGTCGGACGCCAGCACACCGTCGTCCAGCAGCAGCCGCACGGCCCGCCCCCGGAGCACCCCGGGCACGGTGTCCCGCAGCGACAACGTCCGCAGGACGGCGCGCCAGCGGTCGCGCAGCCCCAGGGAATCCACCCCGGAAACCTCGGGACCCACGCCCGCGGCAGTATCGGTGGCCGTAGCGGTACCGGTGGCCGCAGGGGCAGCGGCAGCGGCAGCGGCAGCGGCAGCGGCAGCGGCAGCGGCCAGGCTCTCCCCCAGCAGCCCCACCGCCGTGTGCACGGCGTCCACATGGCCGCGCATCTCCTGCGCCGCGTCCGTGTCCAGCGTGGCGCAGGCCGGGGGCAGGCCGACGAAGATGCGCTCGGCGAGGCCCGCCGCGACCCCGGTCAGCGCGGCGGTGTCGGTGCCGCGCACGTCGCCGTAGCGCAGCGAGCGGACCAGGGCGGGCAAGGCCTGGGCGAGGTGACCGACGTCCGCGTCGAGGGCCGCCCGGTCGGCGAGCACCCGCATGACCACGGGCAGGGCGTCCGACAGCCCGGCGAGGAGACACTGCTCGGCGAGCGCGGTGACGTCGGCCAGGGCCCGGGCGGCGGTCGCGTCCGCCTCGGCCTTGGCCAGAGCCGCGGCGAGGACGGTCGTCCCCCACACGCCCGCCTCGGCGACCCGCACCGACAGCTCCGGCTCCCAGCGCAGCCGCCAGGTCTCCCGGAACGTGCCCGTACTCCCCCGCGACCGGGCCGGCTCGCCCCAGCCGACGCCGAGCAGCCGCAGCCGGTGCAGCAGCCTGCTGCGGCCTGCGTCGGTCTCCTTGCGCAGGTCCAGCTCCAGCTCGCGCTCCAGCGCCTCCGGTTTGAGCCGCAGCGCGCGCTGCTGCCGCGCCAGGTCCCGCTGCAACGGCACGGCGGGGGCGGACTCGGGCACCTCGCCGAGGACGTCCCCGACCACCAGCCGGTCGTGCACCAGCGCCAGCGGCACGTCCGAGCCGTCGCACATCACCGCGCGCACCGCGTCGGTCGTCTCGGTCAGGCCCGGCAGCGGCCGGCCGCGCATCGCCGCGAGGGTCTCGGCGAGCCTGACGGCCTCGATGACGTGCGCGGAGGAGACGATCCGGTCCTCCTCGCGCAGCAGCCCCGCCACCTTGGTGAGCCACCGCTCGACCGGCCGGTCGGGGGCACGGAACAGGTGTCCGTACCAGCCCGGCGAGTCGATGCCGGCGCCGTATCCGCTGGACCGGGCGAGTCTGCGGTGTGTCCAGGGCACCCAGGTCAGATCCGTCTTGGCCTTCGGCAGGCCCTTCAGCAGGGCCCGGTCCGCGGCCACGGTGGTCTTCCGCCGCAGGGCGGGCACGTGCCAGGCCCCGCACACCACGGCCACTCCGTCCCCGAACTCCTTGCGTGCCGTGCGCAGTTGCAGCCGCATGTGGGCTTCCCGGACCGCGTCCCGGGAGCGGTCGCCGGGGCCGTACCGCTCGCGGAGCGCCCCCATGGCTTCCTCCAGGGCGGCGAACGGCGCGAAAGGGTCCCGCCTGCCCGGCCCCCGGTGCTCCACGACGTCCTCCCACCACCGCTCGGGATCGTCGTATCCGGCGGCCTCGGCGAGCACGGCGAGCGGGTCGACGCGGACCTGGTCCCCGGCGGCGGCCTCTTCCCCGGCACCGGCACCGCTACCGGCACCATCGTCGGCGTCCGCATCGGCGTCGGGCTCGTAGACACCCCCCTCAGTGCCCTCCTTCTCCTCCCACGCGAGCGTGTGCGTGGCCGGCAGGTCGATGAAGCGGGCGGGAACGCCGTGCTCCAGGGCCCAGCGCATGGCCACCCATTCGGGGCTGAACTCGGCGAGCGGCCAGAAGGCCGAGCGGCCCGGCTCGTCCACGGCGTGGGCGAGCAGGGCGACCGGGGGCCGCAGACCCGGGTCGGCGGCCAGCGGGATTAGCGCGTCGGCCTCGGGCGGGCCCTCGATCAGGACGGCGGCGGGGCGGCCGGCGTCCAGTGCGGCCCGCACCGCGCGCGCGGAGCCCGGTCCGTGGTGCCGCACGCCGAGCAGCAGCGGCCCCGGTCCGTACGCCGGGCTCCCTCCCGGGTCGGTCATGCGCTCACCTCCCGGCAGGCGCGGTAGAAGTCCGTCCAGCCGTCGCGCTCGCGGACCACCGTCTCCAGGTACTCCTGCCAGACGACCCGGTCGGCCGCCGGGTCGCGGACGACGGCGCCGAGGATGCCGGCGGCGACGTCGCCCGCGCGCAGCACGCCGTCGCCGAAGTGGGCGGCGAGGGCGAGGCCATTGGTGACGACGGAGATCGCCTCCGCCGTGGACAGGGTGCCGCTGGGCGACTTCAGCTTCGTCCGGCCGTCGGCGGTGATGCCGTCGCGCAGCTCGCGGAAGACGGTCACGACCCGGCGGATCTCCTCGATGCCGTCGGGCGCGGCCGGCAGGTCCAGGGAGCGGCCGATCTGCTCGACGCGGCGGGTGACGATGTCGACCTCGGCGTCGGCGCTCTCGGGCAGCGGCAGCACCACGGTGTTGAAGCGGCGGCGCAGCGCGCTGGAGAGGTCGTTGACCCCGCGGTCGCGGTCGTTGGCGGTGGCGATGAGGTTGAAGCCGCGGACCGCCTGAACCTCCTGGCCCAGCTCGGGGATGGGGAGGGTCTTCTCGGACAGGATCGTGATCAGCGTGTCCTGGACGTCGGCGGGGATACGGGTCAGCTCCTCGACCCGGGCGGTCATCCCCTCGGACATGGCCCGCATGACGGGGCTGGGCACCAGGGCGTCCCGGCTCGGGCCGTGCGCGAGCAGCCGGGCGTAGTTCCAGCCGTACCGGATCGCCTCCTCCGGGGTGCCGGCCGTGCCCTGCACCAGCAGGGTCGAGTCGCCGCTGACCGCGGCCGCCAGGTGCTCCGACACCCAGGTCTTGGCGGTGCCGGGCACGCCGAGCAGGAGCAGGGCGCGGTCGGTGGCGAGTGTGGTGACGGCGACCTCGACGATGCGGCGCGGTCCCACGTACTTCGGTGTGATCACCGTGCCGTCCGGCAGGGTGCCGCCGAGCAGGTACGTCGCCACCGCCCACGGCGACAGCTTCCAGCGGGCCGGGCGCGAGCGGTCGTCCTGCGCGGCGAGCGCGGCGAGTTCGGCCGCGAAGGCGTGCTCGGCGTGTGGCCGCAACGCCTGCGGCCCCTCGCTCCCGCTCGCATCGCCGGACTTCGCATCGGCGGACTTCGCTTCCACGGACATCGCTTCCACGGACACAGACATGGCTGAGGCCCCCTCCAGCTCGGCCGGTTCGAGATCTGCCTCCACGGTGCACCACGCCACTGACAATCGCTCTGACCTGCACAGACGTGCACGCAGGGCCGATTGTCAGTGGCGGGTTCTACGGTCGGTGGCATGACTGAGCAGGGGGTGCGCTGGACCGCGGGCCAGGTGCTGGCACTGGCGCCTGACGCCGCGTCACGCAAGGCGGGAAGCAAGCTCGGCGCGGCCGGTCCGTGGTCCGGGACAGGCAGTCGTGCGGAGGGGGCGGTGTGGGGGCTCTGCAAGGGCAGTGGCAGCAGGCCGTATCAGACGGTGGTGGACCTCGCGGGTGCGGCGGGACCCGGCTACAAGTGCAGCTGTCCGAGCCGTAAGTTCCCGTGCAAGCACGCGCTGGGCCTGCTGCTGCTGTGGTCGGGCGGCGACGGATCGGTGCCGGTCTCCGCGCAGCCGCCGGACTGGGCGGAGCAGTGGCTGGCGGGCAGACGCGAGCGCGCGGAGAGCAAGCGGGGTCGCAGCGACGGGGGCGCGGCGGTCGGCTCAGCCGATCCGGAGGCGGCGCGGCGTCGGGCCGAGCGCCGGGCGGAGCGGGTCACGGCGGGAGTGACGGAGCTGGAGCAGCGCCTGGCGGACCTGCTGCGCGGCGGCCTGGCAGCGGCCGAGCAGGCGGGGTACGGCGCATGGGACGAGACGGCCGCCCGCATGGTCGACGCGCAGGCCCCGGGACTGGCCGCGCGGGTCCGGGAGTTGGCGTCGGTCCCGGCGTCCGGACCGGGCTGGCCGGCCCGGCTGCTGGAGGAGTGCGCGCTGCTGCATCTGCTCGACCAGGGCTGGGTGCGCCGTGAGCGGCTCCCTGAGGCCCTGGCGGCCACGGTCCGCTCCCGGCTCGGCCTGCCCGCCTCGGCGGACGGCCCGCCGGTCCGGGACCGCTGGCTGGTCCTCGCCCAGTACGACTCGGTGGACCCAAAACTGACGACGCGCCGCATCTGGCTGCACGGCGCCGAGTCGGGCCACACCCGGCTGCTGCTGTCCTACGGCGCGGCCGGCCGGGCCCCGGAGCTGTCCCTGCCGGTCGGCCTGGCCCTGGAGGCGGAGCTCTCGTCCCATCCGGGTGCCGGTCGGTCCCGCGCGGCTCTCGGCGAGCGGTTCGCCCCGCCCGTACCGGCCGCGTTCCGCCCGCCGGGCGTGACCACGGCCGAGGCGGCAGCCCGGTACGGCGAGGCGCTGCGCGACGACCCCTGGCTGGAGGCGGTCCCGGTGACGCTGGGCCGCGTGACCCCGGTCCCGGACGGCGACACCTGGCAGCTGGCCGACGCCGACACGGACACGGCCCTCCCGCTGACCCGGACCGCCCGCTCCCGCCCCGGCCTGTGGCGGATGGTCGCCCTGTCGGGCGGCGCCCCCGTCACGGTCTTCGGCGAGTGCGGCCACCGCGGCTTCACCCCCCTCACGGCCTGGCCGGAGCAGCCGGGCGAGGCGGTACCGCTGTGCTGACCGACGGCCCGGGCCCGGGGAAGACCGCGGGGACGCCTGAAAGAGGCGCACGGCGGCCCGCAGGGAGGCGTGGCAGCGGCGTGCGGGCGGCCAGGGGCGGCAGCGGCACTCGGACAGCCGCAGGTACGCACGGGTGCGACGCACGCCAGGCCGGGCTCCCGCGCGCAAGAGGCGCCTGGCCGCCCTCAGGACCGCGCGGCGGATGCGCGCAGGAGGCCGCGCCCATGCGCGCGGGAGGCACCTCGTCCGGGCAGGGCGGACGCGCGGGCGCCGGAGGCGCCGGACATCACGGCGTTTCCGCCCCGCCGGCCGGACCGGCCCCGGGGCGGGCCCCGCGGACGCCCACCCCGCCCCACGCACAGCCACAGCCAGCGCCACGGCCACGGCCCACACCGCCGACCGCCCAGATCCACGGAAGGAAGGGGACCCGATGAACGGGACGTCGACCAGCAGGGACGCCACGGCCTCCGCGAGCTCCTGGGAGGACCTGGTCACCACCGCCCTGCTCGGCACGGACCGGCGCCCCGTGGCGACCGGCGCGGCCGAGGCGTCCGGGGCATCCTCCTTGCCGACGTCCATGAAGAAGGGGTCCAGCCGCAGCCCGGCGTAGACGCGTACGCCCTGGCCCTCGCCACCCCGTTCGTCGTCCACCTGG
>NZ_JBFBBK010000035.1:0-93186 GCF_040682635.1 Streptomyces sp. NPDC051133 | reverse complement strand
GGCGCAGCACCGACCACAGGAAGACCGGAGCAGCCATGAAGCTCACCGTTTTCGGGGCCACCGGCGGAGTCGGCCGCGAACTGGTCGGCCAGGCCTTGGACGCCGGCCACGAAGTCACGGCCGTCGTGCGGGACCCCGCCCGGCTCACCGTCACCGGCGCCGCCCTGCGGGTGGTGCGCGCCGACCTGACCGACCCGGAGGAGCTGCGGGCCGCCGTCGGCGGCCGGGACGCGGTCCTCTCGGGCCTGGGCGCGCGCAGCCGCAAGGACGCGGGGGTGGCGACCCGGCTGACCCGTTCCGTCCTTCAGGCCATGGAGGCGGAGGGCGTACGACGGCTGCTGGTGGTCAGCGCGGCTCCGGTCGGCCCCGCCCCGGCGGACGACGGCCCACTGGACCGCGCCGCGCGCCGCGTGGTGTCGGCGGTCCTCAAGGACGTCTACGCGGACCTGCGCGGGATGGAGGACGAGCTGGCCCGCAGCGGCACGGACTGGACGTCCGTACGCCCGCCGCGCCTGCAGAACAAGCCGGTCACGGGCCACTACCGCGCGGTCGTCGGCGGCTTCCCGCCCCGGGGCCGCTTCCTCGCCCGCGCGGACGTCGCGCACGCGATGCTGTCGATGATCGGCGACGAGGGCACGGTGAAACAGGGCGTGGGCGTGGCCTACTGACCGTCGCTCCCAGCCGTCGCCGCCAGCCGGTGCCTCTGCCGCTCTGCCGTGGCCCGGCGCGGCGCAGCGCGGCTACAGGCTGACGCCGACGGTCACCGGCTCGTTGACCAGCGTGACGCCGAAGACCTCCCGCACCCCGGACACGACCTCTCGGGCCAGGGCCAGCAGGTCCTCGGTGGTGGCGCCGCCCCGGTTGGTGAGGGCGAGCGTGTGCTTGGTGGAGATGCGGGCCGGGCCGGTGCCGTAGCCCTTGGTGAAGCCCGCCTTGTCGATCAGCCAGGCCGCCGAGGTCTTCGTCCGGCCCTCCCCCGCCGGGTAGGCGGGCGGCTCGACGCCCTCGTCCAGCCGCTCGCGCACGCGCGCGTGGAACGCGGCGAACTGCTCCTCGGTGAGGATCGGGTTGGTGAAGAAGGAACCCGCCGACCAGGTGTCGTGGTCCTCGGGGTCGAGGACCATGCCTTTCCCGGCACGCAGCTTCAGCACGGTCTCGCGGGCGTCGGCCAGCGGCACCCGGTCGCCGGGCTCGACACCGAGCGCGCGGGCCGCCTCGGCGTACCTGACGGGGGCGGACATCCCGTCCGCGTCCTCCAGCTCGAAACGGACGCGCAGCACGACATAGCGGCCGGGGTCGGCCTTGAAGCGGCTGTGGCGGTACGAGAAGCCGCACTCCTCGTTCGTCAGCGTGACGGTGTCGCCGGCCTGCCGGTCGTAGGCGATCACCTCGGTGATGGTGGAGGAGACCTCCTGGCCGTAGGCGCCCACGTTCTGGATCGGCGTGGCGCCTGCGGAGCCGGGGATCCCGGCCAGGCACTCGATCCCGGCGAGCCCGGCCTCGACGGTACGGGCGACGGCGTCCGTCCAGACCTCACCGGCCGCCAGCTCCAGCGTGCTGCCGCGCAGTTCCACTCCGCGCGTGGCGATGCGCAGGGCGGTGCCGTCGAAGCCCTTGTCGCCGATGACCAGGTTCGACCCGCCGCCGATGACCAGCAGCGGTGTCCCGCTGTCGTCGGCCTCGCGGACGGCGGCGATCACTTCGGCGTCGGTCTCGGCCGTGACCAGCCGCGTCGCGGGACCGCCCAGCCGGAAGGTGGTCAGCGGGGCAAGGGGGGCGTCGTGGAGTACCTGCACGCGCCCAAGACTACGAGACGGCTCCACCGGCACCGCACCCGCGCGGCCGGTCTTCGCGGGCCGGCGGGCCCGCATACCGTCGCTGCGGCTCGTCGTCGGACCGGACGAGAGGACTCCTTCCGGGGCCGACGGGCCCGACCTTGCCCGCACAGCCCGACCTGCCGTGGGCACAGCCGCACCCGGCCTGCACAGCCGCACCCGGCCGCACACATCCCTGGCCGCTTCCGTCCGTCCGGTGTCTCGGCACACCTCTCGGGCGCGGGACTCCCGTCCGTCGGCGCCGGTCTGCCGCCGGCGCGTCGTACGCCTGTCTCCGGTGCGCAGCCCGTCTGCCGTCGGCCCCGTCGTACGCCTGCCCCGGTCGCCTTCCGCGCAGTCGCCTTCCGCGCAGTCGCGCTCCGCGCCCTCGCGGCCTGCGGCACGCGTGCGCGTGCCCGTTCGTCCGCCCCGGCCGATCCCGCTCACCGGCACAGGCACACGCACACACACGCGTGTGGCCGCCTCCTGTCCGAGGGCCACGCGCGCGTGCAACGAGGTACATACGAGGTACAGCCGGCCGGTGGCTGCTTCAGCCGTCGTTCCGCAGCCGCCGTTCCGCCTCCTCCCAGCTCACCGGCAGCTGCTCGGCGGTGGTCTCCCAGGCGGCGAAGGCGACGCCGCGGATGTGGGAGGCCAGGCCGCGGGAGGTCGGCCGGTGGGCGCCGGAGTGGGCGAAGGCCTTCAGCGCGTCGGCCAACTCCCAGGCCGACGGCGTCCAGAAGGTCCGCCGCAGGGGCTGCGCCCTGAGGGTGGCGCCGTGGGCTCCGGGCGCGCGGCCCACCTGCCGCCAGACGGCCGGGGTGCGGACGAGGAAGCGGAGGGCGCCCCACAGGGTGCGGGTCTCGAAGCGGGAGGCGAAGACGTGTACCTCGGCGCCCTGGGGCGCAGGCGTGGGAACGGTCCAGGGAAGGGTCGGCAGCACGGGCTCCTTCGGGGAGGTTCCGGTTCAGCGGACGGTGGTCTCCAGGACCGGGGCGGCCGGCTGCCCGGCCTCCGCGGCAAGCCGGCCGGTGCTCCGGCGGGACGGGATCAGCAGGGCCGCGACCGCCGCGAGGGCGACCACGGCCGCGCCGGTGACCAGGGCGGGCCGCAGGCCGTCCACGAAGCGCTGTGCGGACTCGTAACCGCCCTGCGCGGAGAAGATCGACGACATGACCGCGATACCGAGCGCGCCGCCCACCTCGCGCAGCGCGTTGTTCGCACCGGAGGCGATGCCCTGCTCCTGGGGGCGGACGCTGGACATGACCAGATTCGCGGCCGGCGCGAAGTACAGGGCCATGCCGACCCCGCTGATGATCAGGGCGGGCAGCTGGACGGCGTAGGAGGCGTCCGCGGTGGCCACCCAGGCCATGTAGCCGAGACCGGCGGCCTGCAGGAAGAGGCCCGCCGCGACGACCGGACGGCCGCCGATGCGGTCGGAGAGGATCCCGGCGATCGGCGCGACCAGCATCGGCATGCCGGTCCACGGCAGCATCCGGAGGCCCGCCTCGGTGGGCGAATAGCCGAGCACGCCCTGCATGTACTGGCTGAGCAGGAAGATCGAGCCGAACATCCCGACGAACATCAGCAGGCTGGCCGCGTTGATCCCGGAGAAGGCGCGGGAGCGGAACAGCCGCATGGGCAGCATCGGGTGGGCCGCGCGGGAGCTGTAGAGGACGAAGCCCACGAGCAGCGCGGCACCGGCGAACAGGGAGGTGAGGACGACGGAGTCGGTCCAGCCGTCGGCGGGACCGCGGACCAGTCCGTAGACGATCCCGAAGAGCCCGCCGCTGGCGAGGAGGGTGCCGGGAAGGTCGAGCCGGGCGCCGGCGCCGTAGGACTCGGCCAGGCGCAGGCGGGCGAGCGGCAGGGTGAGCAGGCCGAGCGGGACGTTGAGCCAGAAGATCCAGTGCCAGGAGACGTGTTCGGTGAGGCTGCCGCCGATGAGCGGACCGGAGGCGACGGCGAGTCCGTTGACGGCGCCCCAGATGCCGTACATGGTGCCGCGTTTGGCGGCGGGGACGGCCGCGGTCAGCAGGGTCAGCGTGAGGGGCATCATCACGGCCGCGCCGACGCCCTGCACCGCGCGGGCGGCGATCAGGGAGCCGATGCCGGGCGCCATGGCCGCGGCGGCGGAGGCCGCGGTGAAGAGGGCGAGTCCGGCGATGAAGAGCCGGCGGCGCCCGAAGCGGTCACCGAGTGCCGCGCCCAGCATCAGCAGGACGGCGAAGGTGAGTGTGTAGGCGCTGACGGTCCACTCCAGGTCGTCCAGCGCGCCGCCGAGGTCCTCGCGGATGGAGGGCAGGGCGGTGGTGACGACCAGGTTGTCGAGGGCCGCCATGAATCCGGCGACGCTGGTGATGACGAGGGCCCACAGGGCGCCCCCGCGCCCCGCGCCCGTCTGTTCGGTCTGCTCTGACATCTCTCCCCCAGAGAGTGATCTCCAGTTAGTTATTGATGACTAACTTCTGTGCGCATGAGAAAGAGCGGCAACGCCTGCCTCGCCTGCGTTACTTCTCGAGACGGCCCGTAAGCCGGGCCGAAGGGTAGAGCCCCTCCCACACCCGGTGCTCGGGCGGAAAGCCCATGCTCACCAGACAGTTGATGAGCATTCCGTACGCCATGAAGGTGCTCGTCTCGCCGATGTCCGCGCCGAGCGGCAGATGGACGGTGTCCCACAGCCGCATCCAGCCGGCCCGCACCTGCTCACCGAACTCGCGGTCACCCTCTTCCTCGGCGGCCGCCACGGCGACGTACATCTGCATCTGCATCATCAGCCGCTCGGGCCGCTCCGCGATGACCTTGGTGTACGCGTTCGCCATGGCATGCAGGGCCTCTTCGCCCCGAAGCCCCTCGGAGGCCTCCTCGAAGGTGCGGACGGTGTCCTCCATGCAGCGTTCGGCCACCGCCAGGAAGATCGCCTTCTTGCCCGGGAAGAGCCGGAAGAGATACGGCTGAGAGACTCCGACCCGCTTGGCGATCGCCTCCGTGGAGGTGCCGTGATAGCCGCCGCGCGCGAACTCGGCGGTCGCCGCGCGGATGACGCTCTCGCGTCGCTCCTCTGCGCTCATCCTGGGCATGCGAGTAAGTTAGTACTCAATCACTAACTTGGTCAAGGGCAGCCGCCGAGGTCAGTCACCGGCCAGGCCCAGCGGATTCGGCGTCCGGACACGCGTAAGGGGCGCCTCACCATTGGAGGACGCCCCTTACGTACGCTTCCGGGCCGGCTCGGCGTCAGGCCAGCCGTACGACCGCCCGCGACATGCCCAGCACCTTCTGGCCGGCGCTGGTCGCCGTCAGGTCGACGCGCACGGTGCCGTCGTCCAGCTTGGCCGCCACCTTGCCGCTGACCTCGATCAGGGCGCCCTTGTCGTCGTTCGGCACGACGACCGGCTTGGTGAAGCGGACTCCGTACTCCACGACCGCGCCCGGGTCGCCGGTCCAGTCGGTGACCACGCGGATCGCCTCGGCCATGGTGAACATGCCGTGCGCGATGACGTCCGGCAGGCCCACCTCCTTGGCGAACTTCTCGTTCCAGTGGATCGGGTTGAAGTCGCCGGAGGCGCCCGCGTACCGCACGAGCGTGGCGCGGGTCACGGGGAAGCTCTGTGCCGGCAGTTCGGTGCCGACCTCGACGTCGCCGTACGCGATCTTCGCCGTCATCAGGTCCTCACGCCTCCTCGGCCGCGCGGGCCACGAGCTTGGTCCAGGCGGTCACGACGTGCTCGCCGGCCTCGTCGTGCACCTCACCGCGGATGTCCAGGATGTCGTTGCCCGCCATGGACTTGATGGCCTCGATGGTGGAGGTGACCGTGAGGCGGTCGCCGGCGCGCACCGGGCGGCTGTAGGCGAACTTCTGGTCGCCGTGCACCACGCGGCTGTAGTCCAGACCGAGCTGCGGGTCCTCGACGACCTGTCCGGCGGCCCGGAAGGTGATGGAGAACACGAAGGTCGGCGGGGCGATCACGTCGGGGTGACCGAATTCCTTGGCGGCCTGCGGATCCGTGTACACCGGGTTGGCCTCGCCCACCGCCTCGGCGAACTCCCGGATCTTCTCCCGGCCCACCTCGTAGGGGGCGGTGGGCGGATAGGTCCGTCCCACGAAGGACTGGTCGAGCGCCATGGCCCGGCACCTCCTGATGTCTGCTGTGGTGGCCTCGAATTAACCGGTGACCGACCGGTGAAACGACACGAGGCCGCCCCCTCGGAAGGGGACGGCCTCGTGTACGAGCCTGTTTATCGCGTCTCGCGGTGCGCGGTGTGCGCGTTGCAACGCGGGCAGTGCTTCTTCATCTCAAGACGGTCCGGGTTGTTACGCCGGTTCTTCTTGGTGATGTAGTTCCGCTCCTTGCACTCCACGCAGGCCAGCGTGATCTTCGGGCGGACGTCGGTGGCAGCCACGTGAGTGCTCCTAAGACGAACGGATGGACTGATTTAACGCAGAAAAGAGTAGCCGATCGAAGGACCGACCCCACAATCGGCTACTGTCTGTAGCGGTGACCGGACTTGAACCGGTGACACAGCGATTATGAGCCGCTTGCTCTACCGACTGAGCTACACCGCTTTGATGAGATCAGCCCCCGTCTTGCGACGGGAACCTCTCACACCAGAGCCCCAAAACGGAATCGAACCGTTGACCTTCTCCTTACCATGGAGACGCTCTGCCGACTGAGCTATTGGGGCGAGCGATGAAGACATTACACGGTCCGCCGCCGTTCACCCAAATCCGTATCCGGCCGCCGGTCACCCCCCGCATCGCAGCGCCCTCCGCAGTCCCTCGAACCCCAGCGTGCGCGGGGTTTGCCCTACGAGGTCCGCTCTGCGGGGTGCCGCTCGACGAGCCCACGGCGAGGCGCCCGCACGCGCGCGTGGGCCGCCCATGGAGAGGCCTTGGCGGTGCGGGTACCGGGACATCCCGCAGGCCACGCGCGCGGGCGGCGCGGGGCGCGGCCGGGGCCGGACCACGCCGGTACGACTATTGCGCCCCTACGCGTCCCGCGCGGCTCGTCACCCTAGGCTCGACTCGCTCTGCGTGATCTTGGGGTGCGCACGCCCCGAAGCCCTCGCGCCGGGCCGCCCCGAGCCCCCGGCCCCGACCCTGGAGCGCGATGCCCGACAGCCAGCCGCAGCCTCACCAGCCATCGAACTCGCCGGGATCCTCGGGCCAGTCCGACACGGCCGTCCTGCTGCTGTGCGGGGCACGGCTCACCGACGGCCGGAGGGTGGACGTACGGCTGGGCGGCGGGCGCATCGAGGCGGTCGGCACCGCCGGCAGCCTCACGCCGGGCCCGGTCCGGACGAGCGTCACGCGGGTGGACCTGAGCGGATACCTGCTCCTGCCGGCCCCGGCCGAGCCGCACGCCCACGGCGACACCGCCCTGTCGGCCGAGCACCCCGGCCCGGTGTCGTACGCCCCCGAGGACGTCCAGCGCCGGGCGACCGAGGCGGCCCTGCTGCAGCTCGGGCACGGGGCGACGGCGGTACGCGCGCACGTGCGCGTGGGCGACGTCCAGGAACTCGGCGCACTGGGTGCGGTGCTGCAGGCACGGCGGTCG
Organism: Streptomyces sp. NPDC051133; assembly: GCF_040682635.1. Taxonomy (NCBI): domain Bacteria; kingdom Bacillati; phylum Actinomycetota; class Actinomycetes; order Kitasatosporales; family Streptomycetaceae; genus Streptomyces; species Streptomyces sp. NPDC051133. The sequence continues at coordinate 85,817 of NZ_JBFBBK010000035.1, read as the reverse complement.
CTGCGGGGACTCGCGGAGCTGACCACGGTGGCGATGCCCCGGCTGCTGACCGGGGTGGCCGGGGCCGACGAGCTGGCGATGCTGCGGGACGCGATGAAGATGGGCGCCTGTGTGGTGGGCGGCTGTCCGGACCTGGACCCGGACCCCACGGGCTACGTGGAGGCGGTCCTGGAGGTGGCCTCCGAGCACGGCTGCCCGGTCGACCTGCACACCGATGCCGCCGACCCGGCCCGGCTGTCGCGGCTCGCGGCGATGGCGGGTGGCTTGCGCCCCGGCGTGACGATCGGGCCCTGCGCCGGTCTCGCGCGCCTGCCCGCACAAGCCGCCTCCCGCGCCGCGGACCAGCTCGCGGCGGCGGGAGTGACGGTGGTGTGCCTCCCTCAGGGCGGCTGCGGCGGCGCCGACCGGCAGGGCACGGCTCCGGTACGGCTGCTGCGCGCGGCCGGAGTGCGGGTGGCGGCCGGCAGCGGCGCCCTGCGTGACGTCGCCAACCCCGTGGGCCGTGGCGACCCCCTGGAGGCGGCCTATCTCCTCGCCTCCGCCCACGGCCTGCGCGCCGAGGACGCCTACGACGCGGTGTGCGGCTCGGCGCGCGCGGTCCTCGGCCTCCCCGAGGTCCGCGTGGAGGCGGGTTTCCCCGCGGAACTCCTGGCCGTACGCGGCGACCACCTGCCCGGCGCGCTCTCGCTGGCCTACAGCCGCATCGTGGTGCACCGGGGCCGGGTGGTGGCCCGCACGAGCGCGGTCCGCGAGTACTGCAACTCGGCGGCGGCAGCGGAACTCGGACTGCCGCGGCAGGGCCGCGGGGAGCTGTCGTGAGCTGACGCGGCGCGGCGGGGCGGCGGCCGGGGAGCGTGAGTGCCGGGCGCGGGCGGTCCCTGCATCCGGCGCCGGGCACGCACCCGGCGCGTGTCCGAGCGTGCGCGCTCCGCGCCCGGCGCGCACGCGTGCCGTATGCCCGGCGCACACTCCGGCCGCGCGCTCGGCGCACACTCCCGGCGCGCTCCGGCCGCGCCGGTTAACTCGTGCGGCGGCTGCGTCTCTTCGGGCGTACGGTCGGTTTCATGCGCATTGTCATCGCTGGTGGTCATGGTCAGATCGCGCTGCGGCTGGAGCGCCTGCTCGCCGCGCGCGGGGACGAGGTGGCGGGCATCATCCGCAAGGCCGAGCAGGGCGACGATCTGCGGGCGGCCGGTGCCGAACCGGTCCTGCTCGACCTGGAGTCCGCCTCGGTGGAGGGGGTCGCGGCGCATCTGCAGGGCGCGGACGCGGCGGTCTTCGCGGCCGGCGCGGGCCCGGGCAGCGGAGCGGCCCGCAAGGAGACGGTGGACAAGGGCGCGGCGGTGCTGTTCGCGGACGCGGCCGTCCGCGCGCGGGTGCACCGTTTCGTGATCGTGTCCTCGATGGGCGCGGATCCCGCGCATCAGGGCGATGACGTCTTCGACGTGTACCTGCGCGCCAAGGGCGAGGCGGACGCGTACGTCAGCCGGCAGGAGGCCCTGGACTGGACGATCCTGCGCCCCGGATCGCTGACGGACGAGGCGGGTACCGGCATGGTCCGCCTGGAGGCACACACCGGGCGCGGTTCGGTCCCACGGGCCGATGTGGCGGCCGTACTGGCGGAGTTGGTGGACACGCCGGCGACGGCGGGCCTGACCCTGGAGCTGATCAGCGGGTCGACGCCGGTGTCGGTCGCGGTGAAGTCGGTGGCCGGGAACTGAGGGCGGCTCCCGGCCGTTGAACGGTCGAACCCGCCGCCGTCACACCCCGTCACACCCCGTCAGACCTCGACCGGCACAGCACTTCGAAGTCTCACCTCGACCGGCACACGTACTCCGCGTCTCAGAACAGAGGCAGGCGTCTCAGAGCGTCTCAGAGCGTCTCAGAACAGAGGCAGCTGCCCGGGAAAGTCCGGCACGACGTACCCGTCCAGCGACGGCTGGAGCACGCCGAGTTGAGCCGGCTGCCGTGAACCGGCGCAGGAGACCAGATCCCCGTTCTCCCGCGCGCCGGGCGGATCGTGGCGCGCGAAGCGGCCCGCGACGACGGCGATGTCGCGGCGGCACACGGGGCAGGTTCTGCGTCGGGAGGACATGCCGTCAGTCTGCCCGCGGCAGGGCGGAGACGACACCGTGCTCACGTGCGGGTCTCCGCCTCCCAGCGGTCGGGCCCCACCCCGCGCCAGTCGATCAGCGGTGAGTCGGCCACCTGCTCCGGCTCGATCTCCAGCCCCGCCCGGCGCAGGAACTCCACCAGGTCCCGCACGTTGTGCGCCAGGCCGAGGATCTCACCGTCCACCCGGACCCGGCGGCCGCCGGTCGGGGACGGCAGGTGCACGATGATGGGGCGTTTCGCGGCCATGGCTCCAGCATCGTCCGGACCGTCCGGACCCGCACCCGGGCCGGTCATTCGAGAATCCCCAGAACGGTGTCCGGGCGGCACAGCGGGCATGGCGTGATCCCTCCTTCGGTGAGCGCGCGGATGGCCTGCTCCCTGCCGGCTCCCCGCGCGCGCGAGCCGGCGCTCGTACAACCGCCGACGTGGACGTAGACCGCTCCGCGGCCGCTCAGGGCGCGCTCGATCAGCCAGTCCGGGGCGGCCTGCCGGACGGCGAGACGGCGCTGCCGTTCCGCCTCCCGGCGCTCTTCGTCCGCGATCCACCGGTCCATCAGCGCGAGCTGCCGGGCAGCCTGATGTTCGACGACGCGGCGGGCGAAGCGCAGCATGTCGAGACGCGTCAGGGGACGGTCATCGTTCACATGTTCGATTCTAGTGAACGTGGCCCGAAGTGCGACCACCGGGAGCCGATCGGACGGTCGCCCGGACGCGGTGAAGCGCGCTCGCCGTCAATCCCGGAGCGGCACCCGTTCACCCCGGCTGGACTTCCGTCCGGCTCCGAGGCGCGAGATTCTGGTACTCGGACGCGGACCGGCGAACAATTGCGGGCCGGTGTGCATCTCACGCGTCGTAAACCCACCTCAGGCTCATACGCCTTTCAGCGCGGCGGGCACCGTCGCGACTTCCCGAAGGAGGCCGGGCGATGAATCTTCCGTCGCACCGCGACCACAGAAGCGCGACAGCACCGCTGCCGGTCCGCGGCCGAGCCAGGAACGCCCGACGGCTGAGCGCGGCCGCCGCCGTCGCGGCGATGCTCCTGGCGGGCTGTGGCACAGGCGCCCCGAAGGCGTCCCCGCAGACCAGCGGCACCGGCGCGTCCTCCGCCCCGTCGACCGCGCCGTCCCACTCCCCTTCGTCCTTCACGCCGGACTCCTCCACCACCACCACCGCCGCCACCAACGCGACGGCCTGCACCAACAGCACGAAGCTGGCCGGGTGGTCGAACCGCCGGCTGGCCATGCTGACCATCGCCGTCCCGGTGTCGGAGACCTCGGTGTCCGATGCCACGTCCGAGGTGAGCGCCGGTGCGGGCGGTGTGCTGCTGTTCGGCAGCAATGCGCCGTCCGACCTAGGCTCGCGGCTGACCACCCTGAAGTCTCACGTACCCGGTCACCTGGGCCTGCTGGTGATGACCGACGAGGAGGGCGGCGGCATCCAGCGCATGGCGAACCTCGTCGGGTCCCTGCCCTGGGCCGCGTACATGGGCACGCACTGGACCCCGGCCCAGATCCAGCAGAACGTCACCAAGGTCGCCGCGAGGATGGCCGCCGCCCAGGTCAACATGGACCTCGCGCCGGTGGTCGACGTCGACGGCCGGAACGTGGCCCCCAGTCACACCAACCCCGACGGATGGCGGTCCTTCAGCGGCAGCACCTCGGTGGTCTCCAAGGACGGCGTCGCCTACATGAACGGGTTGCGCGCCGGGCACGTGATCCCCGTCGTCAAGCACTTCCCGGGCCTCGGTGGCTCCAACTACAACTCCGACTTCGGCCCCGCCCGCACGCTGCCCTGGTCCACCCTGCAGAAGGTGGCCATCCCGCCGTTCACGGCGGCGATCAAGGCCGGTGCTCCGGCCATCATGGTCTCCAACAACATCGTGCCGGGTCTGGCCACCAATCCGGCGAGCCTGTCACCCACCGTCATCGGCTCCGAGCTGCGCGGCAAGCTGGGCTTCAAGGGGCTGGTGGTCACCGACTCGCTGAGCGCCAAGGCGATCTCCGCCGCCGGCTACAGCATCCCCGCCGCCGCCGTCCAGGCCCTGCGTTCCGGCGCCGACATGGTCATGTTCGACCTGAAGGGCAACGTCGGCTCCCAGACGTCCTCGATCGCCACGGCGATCACCAACGCCGTGTCCGGCGGACACCTCGCCCGCAGCCGCCTCATCGACGCGGCGGGCCATGTCCTGGCCGTCCGGCACGTGAACCTCTGCTCATGAGCGCCGCGGCCCCGCCGAGACGCCTCCCGGCAGGGCCGCAACCGCCCCTCGGAGACGGCGGGGCGCCGGCGGGTGGGAGACTGAGCCCTCGAGCAGGTCTCGGACCAGTTCGTAGGCATGCTGGTGGTCACCGACTTCGGCGAAAGCCTGGGCCAGGTATTTGGCAGCCCACCAGGTGTGCAAGTGATCGGGGCCCAGCGAGGTGGTCCAGGCCCGGTGGAGGTCATCGAGGCGAGCCAAGACCACCGGTGCGCTGCCACGGTCCACGAGATGGAGGCACGCTTCGCAGGCTGCGAAGCGGGCGTCGGCAGTGACCAGGTCGGCCGGGGCGATCGTCAGCAGGTGGGGCAGCAGGTCGGGCCAGGCAGGCCAAGCAGCAAGATCCCTCGTCCCACCTGGGTATGCGGTGGCCAGGAGGGTGCCGGCGCTGCGTGCCGCTGTGGCACGTTCCTCGGCGCAGAGCTGATCTTTGAGGACGGCAGGGGTGAGACGGTGCAGATGCAGGCTGCCACCCGCTACGCGGGCCAGCAAGCAACGCAGCCAATCCCTCATTCATGAGGCCATGACGGCGGCCGCTGCTGGGCCGAAGCGGCGACCCCTCCACGTCGCCGTTGGCGCCTCCCGGCTTCGGGCTGTGGCCTGCCATGGATAACCGCTTCGAGGCGGCCGAGGTCCGCCGGCGCTTGACCGCGATGCCCGAAGTACTCGCCCTGGACCGCGAGCGCGCACCCTGTCGTTCTGGCTCAGTTCCGGGGTGGACGCGATGGAGTGTGCCCGTCGCGCCGGGCACAGCATCGCGGTGCTGCACAAGGTGTACGCCAAGGTGCTGGGCCAGACGCGGGAGCGGGCGAACAGCCGGATCGACGCGGCCCGACAGGAGTGGAACGAACCGGAGTGATCCTCCCGCACTTCGTCCTCGCCGAACCGAACGGTCCCTGACAACGAGAAACCCCCTCTGATCAGGTATCTAGCCTGATCAGAGGGGGTTTCCCACCGTGTGGCGGCGCCAGGATTCGAACCTGGGAAGGCTGAGCCGGCAGATTTACAGTCTGCTCCCTTTGGCCGCTCGGGCACACCGCCATGGTGCGCTGCCAGTCGAACACGCTTTCGGCGATGCTCCCTGGCAACGACGTAAACAATACCCGATGCACGGGGGTGCTTCGCCACCCGGTTGATCTCCACCCCTCAGGTCGCGGGGTGGCTAGGCTGTTCCGGATGGGCCTGGTCTCCCGCCGGGCCCGGCGGCCGTCGCCGCACGCCGGCACGCACCGATACGCACCCCCCGATACAAGGAGCCACAGGACATGGCCGACTCCAGTTTCGACATCGTCTCGAAGGTCGAGCGGCAGGAGGTCGACAACGCCCTCAACCAGGCCGCCAAGGAGATCTCGCAGCGCTACGACTTCAAGGGCGTGGGTGCCTCGATCTCGTGGTCCGGTGACAAGATCCTCATGGAGGCCAACTCCGAGGACCGGGTGAAGGCTGTCCTCGACGTCTTCCAGTCCAAGCTGATCAAGCGCGGTATCTCGCTGAAGGCGCTGGACGCGGGCGAGCCCCAGCTCTCCGGCAAGGAGTACAAGATCTTCGCGTCGATCGAGGAGGGCATCTCCCAGGACAACGCGAAGAAGGTGGCGAAGATCATCCGCGACGAGGGTCCGAAGGGCGTGAAGGCCCAGGTCCAGGGCGACGAGCTGCGGGTCAGCTCCAAGAGCCGCGACGACCTGCAGACCGTGATCGCCCTGCTGAAGGGCAAGGACTTCGACTTCGCGCTGCAGTTCGTGAACTACCGGTAGGGCACCAGCGGGAAGCAGATGAGGAGGGGTGGGCACCGGCCGGTGCCCACCCCTCCTCACGCGGTCGCGGGAGTTCTCGCTCAGTCGCGGGAGTTCCCGAACAGGATGCGGTAGAGGATCAGCAGCACCAGGGAGCCGCCGATGGCCGCGGCCCAGGTGGCGCCGTCGTAGAAGTGCTTGCTGACCGGGTGGTCCAGCCAGCGGGCCGAGATCCAGCCCCCGATGAAGGCGCCCGCGATGCCGATGAGGGTCGTACCGATGAAGCCGCCGGGGTCACGGCCCGCCAGGAGGACCTTGGCGATGGCTCCGGCCAGCAGTCCCAGGATGATCCAACCGATGATGCTCATGCCGTGAACCTGCCCTTCCACGCTGTGTCCGCACTGTCCGGTCCCTGAGTTTTCGGTGAGGACCTGCTGTCCACGCGCGTGCGTGCGTGTCGGTGTCGTGTCTGTCGTGTCGTGTGGGTCGCGTCGCAACGTGACGTGACGTGTCGATGAAGAGGACGTCAGCGGCCTGCCGACCGGTTGCCGTGGTCAGTAGGGTGCGGCGCATGACACCTTCCGCCGCCGTCCTGAGGCGCACGCTGGGTGTGCGGGACGCCGTGGTCGTCGGACTCGGCTCGATGATCGGGGCCGGTGTCTTCTCCGCTCTGGGACCCGCCGCACGCGCGGCCGGTACGGGGCTGCTGCCCGCCCTGACCGTCGCGGCCGTGGTGGCCTACTGCAACGCCATGTCCTCGGCCCGTCTCGCCGCCCGTTATCCGGCCTCGGGCGGCACGTACGTGTACGGGCGGGAGCGGCTGGGCGCCTTCTGGGGGTATCTCGCCGGCTGGGCGTTCGTCGTCGGCAAGACGGCCTCCTGTGCGGCCATGGCGCTGACCGTGGGCGCATACGTCTGGCCGGGGCAGGCGCACGCCGTGGCGGTCGCCGCCGTGGTGGCCCTGACCGCCGTCAACTACGGCGGTATCCAGAAGTCGGCATGGCTGACGAGGATGATCGTGGCGCTGGTCCTGGCCGTCCTGACCGCCGTGGTCGTCGTGTGCCTCGCCTCTGGGCGGGCGGATGCGGGACGGCTCGGCGTCGGCCTGTCGTCGGGCGCCGGCGGGGTGCTGCAGGCGGCCGGTCTGCTGTTCTTCGCATTCGCCGGGTACGCGCGGATCGCCACCCTCGGCGAGGAGGTACGGGACCCAGCGCGCACCATTCCGCGCGCGATCCAGGTGGCCCTGGGGATCACTCTTGCCGTGTACGCGTGCGTGGCCGTCGCGGTACTCGGAGCCCTCGGTACGGGCCGGCTCGGGTATTCGACGGCGCCGCTGGCCGACGCGGTGCGTGCGGCCGGGGTGCCGGGGCTCGTTCCCGTGGTGCGGGCAGGAGCGGCGGTGGCCGCGCTGGGGTCGCTGCTCGCGCTGATCCTGGGTGTGTCCCGTACGACGCTCGCCATGGCCCGGGACGGTCATCTGCCGGGCGCGCTGGCGGCCGTACACCCACGCTTCCACGTACCGCACCGGGCCGAGCCGGCCGTGGGCGCGGTGGTCGCCGTACTGGCCGCCACGGTGGACGTCCGCGGCGCGATCGGCTTCTCCTCGTTCGGCGTGCTGGCCTACTACGCCGTCGCCAACGCCTCGGCGTGGACGCTCACTCCGGCCCCGCTGTCCCGCGTGGTCCCGGTGGTGGGCCTGCTGGGCTGCGCCACGCTGGCGTTCGCCCTGCCGGCCGTCTCGGTGGCCGTCGGAGCGGGGGTGCTTGCGGTGGGCGCGGCCGTCTACGGCGTACGACGGTGGTCGGCGGGTCGGTGGGAGGGTTGGTCGGCGAGCCGGCGCGGGAAGTGACGTAACGTCAGCGCGCGGCCATTCCGAACGCGTTCACGCGTCGATGGGCGCGACGGCCTCGACGGGGAGACCGCCATGCCGAGCGGGATCGTCACGGGACGTTCCCGGTCGCGTCACAACGGCGCTCCGGTTCCGTCCGGGCGCGTGATCAGCCGATACTGGTGGCAGCAGGCATGCCGACGGAGCGACCTGGAAAGGTACCGATCATGAAGGTGTTCAACCTGCTGCTCAATATCCTGTGGCTCGTCCTGTGCGGGCTCTGGATGGCGATCGGTTACCTGATCGCTGCCCTGATCTGCTTCGTTCTGATCATCACCATCCCCTTCGGCATCGCGTCGCTGCGCATCGCCGGATTCGTCCTCTGGCCGTTCGGCCGCACCACTGTGGAGAGGCCCGACGCCGGGGCGCCGTCGTGCGTCGGCAACGTCATCTGGGTGGTCTTCGCGGGATGGTGGCTGGCACTGGCCCACCTGGTCACGAGCATCCCTCTGTTCCTGTCGATCATCGGGATTCCCTTCGGCTGGGCGAACCTGAAGCTCATCCCCATCTCGCTCATGCCCCTGGGACGCGAGGTCGTGCCCACGGACGAGGCATTCGGCGGCCGGTGAGGTCCCCTTTATCGAAACCCCTTACTGCAAGCTCGTTTGAATTCGTCCCTACCGGTGGCCGACAATGGGATCGTGTGACGGCCGCGCTTTCGCGAACCGGTGGGCCGATCAGCCCACCCGCAGTGTTCATCCGCTGGTCGGCGCGGTCGTGATTCTCGCGCCCCGCATGTGGCGCGGGTGGACGGCGCGAAAGGTCTCGCCCATGAGTGCACAGCGCAGCAAGCACCTCTTCGTGGTGTCCGCCGTGAGTGTTCTTTTGGCCGGCGGTGCCGCGGTCGTTGCGGCGGTGCCGGCTTCGGCGGCCACTCCGGCTCACATCCCCTCGCACTACCCCCACTCGAGCCGCGGCTGCGACGAGGTCTGGGGAAACGGCGGATGCGACACCCACGGCGACTTCGGCGGGTTCGACCAGGGCGGCGATCGCGGTGATGGCTACGGTGACTACTGACTCGAATTGCTCGGGCGAATGTCGTTCAGGCTCTCGACAACCGTCACCGACGTCGCATGGGGTGGTGTAGGAACCTGAATGAGAATGGGCACGTAGACCATGTCGCCATGCCTGAACTCGGCCTTCCATGAATTCCGATAACACACGACATCCTTTGGGTTTCCGCGCGTCGCATAACACTGAGTTGCGGACATGGGCGCAGTCTGCGGCTCCTGCGACAGGGCACCTCCTTCGCTCGCTGCAGCGTTCCAGGTGCCGAACGCCATGCAGGACACGGCCACTACTGCGAGGCCGCCGCTCCGCAGGACTGATTTCTTCATACTCATCACCTTGAAAGCCGTGGGCGAACTGTGCCGGCGCGCTGCAGGGCACGCACATGAGAGTCCGGCAGCCGGGAAACTGTGGACCACCCGGCCGCCGGACCGTCAAGTTCAGCCGTTGTTGTTGTTATTGTTGTTGTTCCCGCCCCCGCCATTGTTGTTGTTATTATTGTTGTTGTTCCCGCCTCCGCCATTATTGTTGTTATTGTTGTTGTTGTTTCCGCCCCCGCCGTTGTTATTGTTGTTATTGTTGTTGTTCGCGCCTCCGCCATTGTTGTTGTTATTGTTGTTGTTGTTGGCTCGTCCGCCGTTGTTGTTGTTATTGTTGTTGTTGTTCGCGCCTCCGCCGTTGTTGTTGTTATTGTTGTTGTTGTTGGCTCGTCCGCCGTTGTTGTTGTTATTGTTGTTGTTGTTCGCGCCTCCGCCATTGTTGTTGTTATTGTTGTTGTTGTTGGCTCGTCCGCCGTTGTTGTTGTTATTGTTGTTGTTGTTGGCTCGTCCGCCGTTGTTGTTGTTATTGTTGTTGTTGTTCGCCCTCCCGCCCTTGCGGTTGTTGTTGTTATTGTTGTTGTTGTTCCCACCCTTGCGGTTGTTATTGTTATTGTTATTGTTGTTGTTCCCGCCTCCGCCGTTGTTATTGTTGTTATTGTTGTTGTTCCCGCCTCCGCCGTTGTTATTGTTGTTATTGTTGTTGTTCCCGCCTCCGCCGTTGTTGTTGTTATTGTTGTTGTTGTTTCCTCCGGTGTCGCTCGGCGCCGTAGCGTGAGTCCCTGTCGGCGCCGGAGCGGCGATGGCGGAGGACGGTGCCAGGGCGGCGCTTCCTGCCGCCAGAGCAGCCGATGCAGCAATCAGGGCCGCGCGCTTTGCATACCTGTTCGACATGGTGGTTTCTTTCCGATGGGTTTGGACCGTGCTGATGCGCAGTCCATTTCGGTTGCGGACGGCATTCGTCGCAAATGCCCCGCCTGGTCGGATCCCGGAGGCTTCCCAGTGAGCCATCCACTTGATCTGACGGCTCTTCACGCACCTGTCGCTCCGGTCGATTTACCTTCCGGGAGTGCGTGGCTGCGCATTTCTGCCAGCCCCATTTCCGGAAGCGCGGGATAGGCGTCCTACTCGGCGTGCACCGGTCGGGACCCGCGAACTCGGAGTACCGGGATCTGAACTCAGCATGCCCCGCCGCAGTCGGGGGTACATCGGGTGCGCACCCCAAGTTCCACCCCCGCACACCCCACGTCCCAGGCCCCCACACCCCAGCTCGCACCGGCGTCCCCTACCGGCCACCCACCAGCCGATCGGCCTTGATCAGTCGTGGATCTTTTGCGTGGCTCCGGGCACGGGGAGAAAATGGCTGGTGATGGACCTGCTAGAGCGAGACGCCGTGCTCCAGGACCTCGCCGGTCACCTGCAGGCTGCCGTGAGTGGCCCTGGACGCCTGGCCCTTGTCCGCGGCGAGGCCGGCGTCGGCAAGACCGCCGTCGTCCAGCGTCTCGCCCAGGTGGCCGATCCCCACATCCGGGTCTTGATCGGCGCCTGCGACCCGCTGGCCACACCCCGCCCCCTGGGCCCTCTGCTGGACCTGGCTCCGCGCTTGGGCCCGGCGGTGCGGACCGCCCTGACAGACACGAGCCGTTCCGACGAGGTGTTCGACTGTCTGCTCGCCGACCTGAGCACCTACCCCAGTCTGCTGGTCGTGGAGGACGTCCACTGGGCCGACGAGGCCACGATGGACCTGCTGCGTTACCTGGCCCGGCGACTGCCGAACGTTCCCGCGCTGGTACTGGCCACCTACCGCGACGACGAGATCGGCCGGACCCACGACCTGACCTCTCTCCTCGGCACCCTGGCCGGCTACTCGTGGGTGTACCGCCACGACCTGGCCCCCTTGAGCCGCCGGGCCGTGGCCAGGCTGGCGACCGGACACGCCGTCGACGCCGAGCATCTGTACCGCGTCTCGGCCGGCAATCCGTTCATCGTCACCGAGATCCTGGCCGCCCCTGCCGAGCCCATCCCTGCCACGGTGCGCGAGGCCGTGGCCGGCCGCCTGGCGGGCCTGTCGACCGAGGCACGCATGGTGGTCGACGTACTGGCCGTGCTGGGGCTCAGGGTCTCGCTCCCGCTGCTGGCCGGCGTCCTGCCGAACTCGGAGGGCGCGCTCGACGAGGCCGTGGCCTGCGGAATCGTTCGCACCGACGGACAGGTGAGCGAGTTCCGCCACGAGCTGACCCGGCTGGCGGTACTGGAGGCCGTGCCCGCCGCCCACCGTCTGCGGGTGCACCGGCAGGTACTGGCGGCGATGCGGTCCGGCCCCGTCGCCACGGACGATCTGGCGCTGCTGGCCGATCACGCCGAGGGCGCCGGGGATCCGAAGGCCGTGTTGGAGTACGCGCCCGCAGCGGCCCTGCATGCCGCCGCATTGGGCGCATACCGGGAAGCCGCCGCCCAGTACGCCCGCGCCCTGGAGTACGCCGACCTCCTGCCGCCCGGTCAACAGGCCGCTCTGCTGGAGGGCCACTCCCAGGCCTGTCTCCTGTCCAGCCGGCTGGACGAGGGGATCGCTTCCCTCCGTACGGCGGTCGGGCTGCGCCGTGCGCTGGGTGACCGGCTGCGCGAGGGGGAGGACATGCGCTGGCTGTCGTGCTGGCTGTGGCCGACCGGGCGCACGGACGAGGCCGGACAGACCGGTCTGGACGCGGTCCGGGTGCTCGAAGAGCTTGCGCCGAGCCGGGAGCTGGCCAGGGCGTACCTGAACCTCTGCCAGCTGGCCTGTTACGAGCACGAGGGGACGGCGGTCACCGCCGCCCATGCCCAGAACGCGATCGCTCTGGGAGAGCGCTTCGGTGATGCGGGTGTGCTCGTCCAGGCGCGCTTCCACACCGCGGCGGCACGCATGCTGAGCGAGGGGTCCGGCTGGGAGGACTGCGAACAGGCGGTGTCCAGCGCGATGGCCCAGGATCTGCCGGTGGACGCGGGCTTCATGGCGCTCATCATGTGCTGGCTGGCGGCACTGCAGCGGGACACCGCCCGGACGACCGCGGCCGTGAGCCGGGCGGAAGCCTATTGCCTCGACCGTGACCTGCTGACCTACCTGCTGTGCACGAGAGCCTGGGGCAGTTGGGGGCTGCTGAACCGGGGCTTGTGGCGCGAGGCCGCCGACGCCTCACAGAAGGTCCGGTCCCATCCCGGCGCACCACCGGTCGTCCGGGCCCTGGCCTTGACCGTCATGGGTCTGGTGCGGGCCCGGCAGGGCAAGTCCCAGGTGTGGCCGCTGCTGGAAGAGGCGGCGACTCTGGTCGACTCGAACTGTCTGCTGGACACGGGCCTGGGCTGGGAGGCCCGGGTCGAGGCGACCTGGCTGGCCGGCGGGCACGAGCTGGTGCGGGCGGAGGCGGAACGCTGTCTGGCCTCGTTGGCGGGCCGTACCCATCCCTGGCTGTCCGGGCCTCTGGCCTGCTGGATCCGCCGCGCGGGAGGAGAGCCCCCACAGGTTCCGGCGGCGGGCCCCTACGCGCTGGAGCTGGCCGGCGACTGGGCCGGTGCCGCCGCGCAATGGGACAGCCTCGGCTGCCCCTACGACGCCGCGCTCGCCCGCCTGGCAGGCGACCCGCCCGCACTGCGCGAGGCCCTGGCCGCATTCGAGGCCCTCGGCGCCCGGCCGGCCGTGGCTCGCACCCGTACGTTGATGCGGGCCCGCGGTGTCCGCCCGGTCCGGCGTGGTCCACGGGCGGCCACCAGGGCGAATCCGTACGGGCTGACCAACCGGGAGATGGATGTCCTGAAGCTGCTGAACGAGGGCCTGTCGGATGCCGAGATCTCCGCCCGGCTCTACATCAGCCCCAAGACCGCCGGGCATCACGTGGGCGCGGTACTGAGCAAACTCGGTGTCCACACCCGCCACGAAGCCGCCCGCAAACTCCATCATCCCGGGCACGGATAGGACTCCACGACGGTCAGCTGAATTGGCAGTTGATGTTCTGGCTGCCGGTGAAGGTGCTGTTCCCCTGCGCGGTCTGGCCCGTCGGGTAGCAGATCTGGAGGAGTGTGGGGACACCCAGCAGCGAGAGCAGTCCCCCGCCTTGAGCGGCGGCGCCGTTGAGGACGTTGTTGTTGTTGATGTTGTTGTTGGTGTTGGTGCTGTTACTCCCGTTGTTGTTGTTATTGTTGTTGTTATTCACCCCTCCGGGGTTATTGTTGTTATTAGTGTTGTTATTGTTGTTGGTGGTGTTCTCGCTGCTGCTGGCGCCCCCGTTGTCTCCCGAGCCGCCACCCATCCGGTAGGGGGCGTGGAGCAGCGACGTGACACCGAGCCGCGACAGGAGTCCCCCGTCGCTGTGGGCCTGAGCGCCGCCGGCGCTGAAGAGAACCGCCGCGATCGCGGCGGTGCTGATCGCGAACCGCTTGGTGAGCTTCACTCGACCAACCTTTCGTCATCCTTGGCGCGGAATTCTCCGTGGAAAGGATGACGACGGGGCGCATTGAACGATGATCAGGCGCGCTGCGGCAGCCCGGGATTTCCCCCGTCAGTGCTTCATTTGGCTCATGGCTCATCCATTTCGAGCGCGGGTCCAAGGTGTTCTTCACCGGTCACCGGACTTCACCGGTCACCGGACTTCACCGGTAGCCGCCCGCCATCTTCTCGAGCCGGGCGATGCGTTCCGCCATCGGCGGGTGCGTGGAGAACATCTTCGACAGTCCCTGGCCCGGGCGGAAGGGATTGGCGATCATCATGTGGCTCGCCGTCTCGATCCGGGGCTCGGGCGGCAGCGGAAGCTGCTGGGTGCCCATTTCGAGCTTTCTCAGGGCGCCGGCGAGCGCCAGCGGGTCGCCGGTGAGCTGGGCGCCCGAGGCATCGGCCTCGTACTCCCGGGAACGGCTGATGGCCAGTTGGATCAGGGACGCGGCGAGCGGGCCCAGGATCATGATCAGGAGCAGGCCGAGCAGGCCGGGACCGTCGTCGTCGTCCGAGCGGCCGACGGGGATGAGCCAGGCGAAGTTGACCAGGAACATGATCACCGAGGCGAGGGCTCCGGCGACCGAGGAGATCAGGATGTCCCGGTTGTAGACATGGCTCAGCTCGTGACCGATGACGCCGCGCAGCTCGCGCTCGTCCAGCAGGCGCAGGATGCCCTCGGTGCAGCACACGGCCGCGTTGCGCGGGTTGCGGCCCGTCGCGAACGCGTTGGGGGCCTCCGTCGGTGAGATGTACAGCCGGGGCATGGGCTGGCGGGCCTGCGTGGACAGCTCGCGCACCATCCGGTACAGCGCAGGGGCCTCGAACTCGCTGACCGGGCGGGCGCGCATCGCGCGGAGCGCCAGCTTGTCGCTGTTCCAGTACGCGTACGCGTTCGTGCCCAGCGCGATCAGCACCGCCACGACCAGCCCCGTACGGCCGAAGAAGCTGCCGATGACGATGATGAGTGCGGACAGTCCCCCGAGGAGTACTGCGGTCCTGAGCCCGTTGTGCCGGCGGTGCACGGTTCGCCCTCCAAGTCGTGCAGCTGGGGAACACTTTCGTCCAGTGGACCCTCCCGCCTGAGTCAACGCCAGGCGGCGGCCGCGAGTTCCCAGGTGCCTGCGGTGGCGCCGGTCGGCCGTACGGGTGACGTGCCCCCGCGGCCGTACGCGCGCGTGGGGCCACGGGTGCCCCACGCGCGCGCGGTGAGTCGTGTGCGAGCCCTCAGAACAGACCGGTGGCCGCGAAGCGCAGGACCAGCTGGGGCGCTCCGGACAGGGCGACACCGAGGACCCCGGTGAGGGCGAGGGCGGCCGTGAGGGGCGCGGGGACCCGGTGGCGGGCGGGCTCGCCCTCGGGGGCGCGGAACAGCAGGGCCGTCCACTGCAGGTAGTAGAAGAGCGCGATCACGACGTTGACGGCCATGACGACGGCGAGCCAGCCGAGGCCCGCGTCGACGGCCACGGAGAACACGGTGACCTTGGCGAACAGGCCGATGATGCCCGGCGGCAGCCCGGCCAGGCACAGCAGGAAGAACGCCAGGAGGAGCGCGGTGAGCGGGTTGCCGGCGTACAGGCCGCGGTAGTCGCTGATCCGGTTCAGCTTCCGGCTGCGGCCCACCAGGGCGGCCACCGCGAAGGCGCCGAGGTTCACGGCGGCGTACATCAGGGCGTACGCGACCGTGGAGCCGATCGCCTTCTGGGGGGCCTTGGCGTAGCCGGCGGCGGCGATCGGTACGAGGAGATAGCCGGCCTGGCCCACCGAGGACCAGGCGAGCAGTCGTACCGCGCTGTACGCGCGCGTGGCCTGCTGGCGCAGGGCACCGACGTTGCCGACGGTCATGGTGAGCGCGGCCAGGGCGGCGAGGGCGGGCCCCCAGACGTCGGCGTACGACGGGAACGCGACGACGGTGACGAGGATCAGGCCGGAGAAGCCGACCGCCTTGCCGACGACCGACAGGTAGGCGGCGACGGGCACGGGCGCGCCCACGTAGGTGTCGGGCACCCAGAAGTGGAAGGGCACGGCGGCCGTCTTGAAGGCGAAGCCGACGAGCGTGAGGACGACTCCGGTCTGGGCGAGGGTGTGCAGCTGCCCGTCGACGTGGGGCAGGCGCTGGGCGACCTGGGTGAGGTAGAGGGTGCCGGTGGTGGCGTAGACGAAGCTGATGCCCATCAGGCTGACCGCGGTGGCCGTGACCGAGGACAGGAAGAACTTCAGGGCGGCCTCGGAGGACCGCTTGTCGCCGTGCCGGATGCCGACGAGGGCGAAGGCGGGCAGGGAGGCGACCTCCAGGGCGACGATCAGGGTGGCCAGGTCGCGGGAGGCGGGAAGCAGGGCGGCGCCGGCCGCGGAGGAGAGCAGCAGGAACCAGAACTCGCCGGCCGGGACCCGCCGCCGCTCGTCGTCGAGGTTCGTGACCGACAGCAGGGCCGCGAGCAGGGCACCGCCGAGGACCAGGAACTGGATGACGAGGGTGAAGTGGTCCGCGGTGTAGCTGCACGCGCGCGTGCCGCCGGTCAGACAGAACGTGCTGCGGTCGCCGTCCAGGAGCGGCAGCAGCATCAGGGCGGCGACGGCCAGTCCCGCGACCGAGATCCAGCCGAGGACGGCCTTCCTGGCCTCCGGCAGGAACAGGTCGGCGACGAGGACGGCGAGCGCCACGACCGCGACGATGGTGGGCGGGGCGATGGCGAGCCAGTCCACGGACTGGACCACCGGCGCGGCGAGCGGCTGGGCCAGGGCGCTCATCGGGTGCCTCCTGCGAGGAGCTGCTGCACGGCCGGGTCGGTCAGGCCGAGCAGGGCCCTCGGCCACAGTCCGGCGACGACGGTCAGGGTGACGAGCGGGGTCCAGGCGGCGAACTCGTACCCGTGGACGTCGGCGAGCTTCGGGACTTCCTGCTCCACGCCGCCCATGCAGACGCGGCGGACCACGATCAGCATGTACGCGGCCGTCAGCAGGGTGCCGAACGCGCCGATCGCCATGAAGGTGAGGTACGCGGGCCGGCTGAGGCCGGCGGCGGGCTCGAACGAGCCGAACAGCGCCAGCATCTCGCCCCAGAATCCGGCGAGGCCGGGCAGGCCGAGCGAGGCGACCGCGCCGAAGGCGAGCAGGCCGCCGAGGCGCGGTGCCTTGCCGTAGAGCGCGGCGCCCGTCTCGTCGGCGAGGGTGTCGAGGTCGGTGGTGCCGGTACGGTCCTTCAGCGCACCGACCAGGAAGAAGAGCAGGCCGGTGATGAGGCCGTGGGCGATGTTGGCGAACAGGGCGCCGTTCACGCCGGTCGGGGTCATGGTGGCGATGCCGAGCAGGACGAAGCCCATGTGCCCGACGGAGGAGTAGGCGATCAGGCGCTTGAGGTCGCCCTTCGCGCCCTGCTTGGCGAGGGCCAGGCAGGCCAGGGACCCGTAGATGATCCCGACCACGGCGAACGCGGCCAGGTACGGCGCGAAGGTGTGGAAGCCGTGCGGGGCGATGGGCAGCAGGATGCGCACGAACCCGTACGTGCCCATCTTCAGCAGGACACCGGCCAGCAGGACCGAGCCGACGGTCGGAGCGGCGGTGTGGGCGTCGGGCAGCCAGCTGTGCAGCGGCCACATCGGCGTCTTCAC
Organism: Streptomyces sp. NPDC051133; assembly: GCF_040682635.1. Lineage (NCBI taxonomy): Bacteria > Bacillati > Actinomycetota > Actinomycetes > Kitasatosporales > Streptomycetaceae > Streptomyces > Streptomyces sp. NPDC051133. The sequence continues at coordinate 68,426 of NZ_JBFBBK010000035.1, read as the reverse complement.
CGCGAGCCCGATCCCGATCGCCAGAACGGCGATGACCTGCACGGATGCGGTCAGTGACCGGCCGTTGTCAGTGGCGAGTGCCACCATGTCGAATGTGCCCGACTTGATCCCGATCAGGAGCAGGCCGAGCAGCATGACCACGGAGCCGAGCAGCGTGAACAGGATGAACTTCCACGAGGCCCGGGTCCGGCCCTCGCCGCCCCAGCGGGCGATGAGGAAGTACATCGGGATGAGCACCATCTCGAACGCGAGGAAGAACAGCAGCAGGTCGAGGACGGCGAAGGTCGCGAGGGTGCCGGACTCGAGCAGGAGCAGCAGTGCGACGAACGCCTTCGGGGAGCCGCCCGCGGGCGGCTTGAAGTAGGAGTACAGCGCGCAGAGGAAGGTCAGCAGCGCGGTCAGGACGACGAGGGGGAGGGAGATGCCGTCGATGCCGAGGTGGATCCGTACGTCGAGTGCGGGGATCCAGCTGATGTCGGTCGTGGCCTGCATCTTCGACGGATGGCCGTGGTCGAAGCCGAGCGCGAGGACGATCGCGGCGATGAGGATCGCGCCGGTCACGGTGACGCCGTGCCGGAGCACGGCCTGCTCGGGCGACTTCCCCTTCAGTCCGGGTGGCGCGGGCAGGAGAGCGGCGACGGCACCGAGGAGCGGGCCGACGACGACGAATGCCAGAAGGAACTGCATCACGGACTCGTTGATATCGATCACGCCTGCTCACGCTCCCGTGGCGACGAGGACGACGGCGACCGCCAGGACGACGGTGCCGGCGAGCAGCGCGCTCACATAGGTCTGCACATTGCCGGTCTGCGCCCGCCGTACGGCGGCGCCGAGCAGCCGGGGCAGGGCGGCGGCGCCGCTTACGTAGGTGTCGACGACCTCGCGGTCGAGGAACCGGACGAGACTCGCTCCGGCCTGGACCGGGCGGACGAACAGCGCCGTGTACACGGCGTCCAGGTGGAAGCCGGCGGCCGCGTGCCGGTGCAGCGGGCCGAGCAGCAGCCGCCCGGGGTCGGCCGGGTCGGGGGCGTAGGCGATGTCGCCGTAGGCCGGCTCGTGGGTGGCGATGGCCTCGGCCTCCACCAGCCCGGCGTCGCCCTCGGGATGGGCGGCGACGGCGCCGAGCGGGGCGCGGGCGGCGAGCGCCGTGGTGCGCTGCCAGGCGCCGTAGGTGAGCAGGCCGCCGACCACCGCGAGGCCGGTGCCGAGGATGGAGGTGAGGAGGGCCGGGGTCAGGTCTTGGCCGTCGAACCAGCCGGGCAGCGAGCGGTAGGCGAGCCCGCCGAAGGCCAGGGACGGGACCGCTAGGACCCACAGCACCACGGTCATCGTCAGTGGCTGACGGCCGTGGTCGGGGGCTTCGGCGCCCCGGCCGCGGAAGGCCAGCAGCCACAGCCGGGTCGCGTAGGCGGCGGTGAGCAGGGCGGTGACCAGGCCGGCGACGAGCACGATCCAGCCGGCGGCGCCGGGCACGTGCACGGTGTGACCGTGGGCCGCGTGCTCGGCGGCGCCGAGGACGGACTCCTTGGAGAAGAAGCCGCTGAAGGGCGGGATCGCGGCGAGCGCGAGCAGCGCCACGGTCATCGTCCAGTAGGCGTCCGGGATGCGGTCGCGCAGGCCGTGCATGCGGGACATGGCGGCCAGCGAGTTGGTTCCGGCGGCGTGGATGATCACGCCGGCCGCGAGGAAGAGGAGCGCCTTGAAGGCGCCGTGGGACAGGAGGTGGAAGACGGCGGCACCGCGGTCGCCGACGGCGAGGGCGCCGGTCATGTAGCCGAGCTGGCCGATCGTCGAGTAGGCGAGGACGCGCTTGATGTCGTCCTGGGCGAGCGCGGCGAGCCCGGAACCGGTCATGGTCACGGCGGCCATGACGGCGAGGACCAGCATCGCGGCCTGGGAGGCCTCGAAGACCGGGAGGAGACGGGCGACGAAGTAGACACCGGCGGCGACCATCGTCGCGGCGTGGATGAGCGCCGAGACCGGCGTGGGGCCGGCCATCGCGTCGGGGAGCCAGGTGTGCAGCGGGAACTGCGCCGACTTGCCGGCCACACCGGCGAGCAGCAGCAGGGCGATCACCGTCGGGTGGTGCAGGTTGCCGGTCGCCACGGCACCGAGCACGCGCGTGATGCGGAAGGACCCGGCGTCGGTGGCGAGGGCGAACAGGCCGATCAGGAACGGCACGTCACCGAGCTTGGTGACCAGGAAGGCCTTCAGGGAGGCGGCGCGGGCCTCGGGGGTCTCCCAGTAGTGGCCGACCAGGAAGTAGGAGCAGATGCCCATGACTTCCCAGCCGACCAGCAGCACGATCAGGTCGCCGGAGTAGACGACCAGGAGCATCGCGGAGGTGAACAGGGAGACGAGAGCGGCGTACGAGGGGTAGCGCGGGTCGTCGCGCAGGTAGCCCGTCGAGTAGATCTGCACGCAGGACGCGACGAAGGCGACCAGGACGGCGACGAGCGCGGCGAAGCCGTCGATGTGCAGGGACAGCTCGATCGGCACGGACCCGGTGGGCGTCAGCTCGGTGTGGCCGTCGACGGCCTGGCCGCCGGCCTGGTGCACGGCGACCAGGGCGGCCAGTACCAGGGAGACCAGCGGCGGCAGCACGGCGAGCGGGCGGACGAACCCGGGAACGGTGCGGCCCAGCAGCAGGCCGGCCGTGGCACCCAGGAACGGCAGGAGGGGGACGAGGGCGGCGAGGGTGGTCGTGGTCACGCGGTGGCCTCAGCCTTCTCGGCCGCGGAGGAGTCGGGGCCCTCGGTCCCCGGGCCCTCGGCGGTGTCGCGGAGCTTGTCGATGTCGGAGGTGCCGCGGTTGCGGTGGACGGCGAGCACGATCGCCAGGCCGATGCCGATCTCGGCTGCGGCGATGGCGATGGTGAACAGGGTCAGCGCCTGACCGGAGTGCAGGGTGTCCCGGGCGGCCCGGCTGAGCCAGACGTCGAAGGCGACCAGGTTGAGGTTGACGGCGTTGAGCATCAGCTCGACCGACATCAGGATCAGGATCGCGTTGCGGCGGGCGAGGACGCCGTACAGGCCGGTGCAGAAGAGGAGGGCGGAGAGTACGGCGGGATAGGCGAGGTGCATCAGCGGGCGCCTTCCTTCTCACCGGGTACGTCCACGACGGCGGGGTTTTCGGGGGTGGCCGCGTCCGCCTTCGCCTTGCGGGACAGCACGATCGCGCCGACCAGGGCCGCGAGGAGCAGCACGGACAGGGCCTCGAAGGGCAGCACCCAGTGCCGGAACAGGCTCTCGCCGGTGACCCGGGTGGTGCCGGCGGCCGGTCCGTTCAGGTCGATCCAGGTGGCGCGGAAGGCGTCGACGACCACCCACACCAGGGCGACCGCGGCGGCCACCGCGACGACGAGGGCGGCCCAGCGGTTGCCGGAGTCGGCGTCCGGGGAACGGCCGATGGGGGCCTTGGTGAGCATCAGCCCGAACAGGAGGAGCACGACGACGGAGCCGACGTAGATCAGGACCTGCACCCAGGCGATGAACTCGGCCGTGAGCAGCAGGTACTCCACGGCGAGGCCGCCGAGGGCGACCACCAGCCACAGGGCGGCGTGCACCAGCTGGCGGGTGGTGACGGTGATCAGGGCCGCGCCGAAGGTGACCAGGCCGACGAGGAGGAAGGCGATCTCGACGCCGGTCGGGGAGAGGAAGCCGTGCGGGGCCGCGGCGAGGCTCATGGCCGGGGACAGGGTCGGGGCGTGACTCACGGCGTGCCCTCCTGCGGCTCGGCCTGCGCGGCTGCCAGCTTCTCGGCGGTCTTGCGGGCGGCGGCGATCTCCTTCGGTTCCTCCGCGGCGGGGTCCAGGGCGGGCGGGGCCGGCACGGTCCACATCCACTCGCGGAGCTTGTCGCGCTCGTGGGTGAGGTCGCGGATGTCGGTCTCGGCGTACTCGAACTCCGGGGACCAGAACAGCGCGTCGAAAGGACACACCTCGATGCAGATACCGCAGTACATGCACAGGGAGAAGTCGATCGCGAACCGGTCGAGGACGTTGCGGCTGCGCTCACGGCCGCCGGGGGCGGCGGGTGGGACCGTCTCCTTGTGGGAGTCGATGTAGATGCACCAGTCCGGGCACTCGCGGGCGCACAGCATGCAGACGGTGCAGTTCTCCTCGAACAGGCCGATCACGCCGCGGGTGCGGGGCGGCAGTTCGGGCAGGGCGTCCGGGTACTGCTCGGTGACGTGCTTCTTCGTCATCGTGCGCAGGGTGACGGCCAGGCCCTTGGCGAGGCCGGAGCCGGGGATGGGGGCCATGGTTAGCCGATCACCACCTTGACGATGCCGGTGAGGGCGATCTGGGCGAGGGAGAGGGGGACGAGGAGGGTCCAGGCGAGCTTCTGGAGCTGGTCCTCGCGCAGTCGGGGGTAGGTGACCCGGAGCCAGATGACGACGAACGCGAGGATCGCCGCCTTCAGCAGGGTCCACAGCCAGCCGAGGCCGTCGGCGCCCCACGGGCCGTGCCAGCCGCCCAGGAAGAGGACGGTGGTCAGACCGCACAGGACGACGATGCCGGCGTACTCGGCGAGCAGGAAGAGCGCGAAACGCAAGCCGGTGTACTCGGTGTAGGCGCCGAAGATGATCTCCGAATCGGCGACCGGCATGTCGAACGGCGGGCGCTGCAGCTCGGCGAGCCCGGCGACGAAGAAGACGACGCCGCCGACGATCTGCCAGGGCACCCACCACCAGTGGAAGGCGTGCAGGATGCCGGGCAGGGAGACCGTGCCCGCGGCCATCGCGACGGAGGCCGCCGTCAGCAGCATCGGGAGTTCGTAGGCGAGCAGCTGGGCGGCCGTGCGCAGGCCACCGAGCAGGGAGAACTTGTTCGCGCTGGCCCATCCGGCCATGAGCGAGCCGAGCACTCCGACGCCCATCACCGCGAGCACGAAGAACACGCCCGCGTCGAGGACCTGGCCGACCGCGCCCTCGCTCGGGCCGATCGGGACGGCGAGCAGCACCAGGAGGTACGGCAGCAGGGCCACGGCGGGGGCCAGCTGGAAGACACGGCGGTCGGCGCCGGCCGGGACGACGTCCTCCTTCTGCGCGAACTTCACGCCGTCGGCGATGAGCTGGGCCCAGCCGTGGAAGCCGCCCGCGTACATCGGGCCGAGCCTGCCCTGCATGTGGGCCATCACCTTGTGCTCGGTCTGGCCGACGATCAGCGGGAAGGTGAGGAAGACGGCGAAGACGACCAGGAGTCGCAGGGCGACGTCCAGCGCGTCGTTCACTGCGGGCCTCCTGTGGGGTCGTCGTGGGTGTCGTCGGTGTCGTCGGGAGACTCGGCGGGTCGGCCGGGCTCCGGTTCTGCGGTCTCGCGGGCTTGCCCGGGTTCCGGCTCGTCGAAGGCCGGGCGGGCGTGGTGCCAGGGGGCGTCCGAGCTGCGGGGGGCCGGACTCCGACGGGCGGGCGGGGCAGCGCCGTCCTTTTCAGAGACCTCCTCCGGGACCTCTTCCGGGACCTGTTCCGGGGCCTCGGCCGAGACCGGTTCGGCCGGTTCAGCCGGTTCAGCCGGTTCGGCCGGGGTCGGCTGCGGGGGCTGGGGCCGTTGGGAGGCCGAGCCCTCCGAGGCGCTGCGGGCGCGGCGCGGACGGGCCGGCGCCGGACCGGGCTCATGGGCCACGGAGGCCTCGGCGGCCGGGCCCCGGGCCGCCGCCGGGCTCGCGTCGCCCTCGGCCGCGGCCTGCTTCCGCTCCGCCGCGTCCTGAGGCCCCGGCGCCGTCGTCTGGCTCACCGAGCCCTCGCTCGCGCTCCTCGTCCGACGCGGCCGCGCACCGGCGCCGGTGCCGGTGCCGGCACCAGCACCAGCACCAGCAGCCTCGTCGGTCTGGGCGGTCTGGCTGGCGGAGCCCTCCGCCGCCGTGCGGGCGCGCCGTACTGGGCGTTCGCCGGCCGCGCGGGCCGGGCGTTCGCCCGCCGCGCGTCCCGCCGCTCGCGCCGGGCGGGCCGGGGCAGGGGGCAGCTGGCCCTTCAGCGGGCCCCACTCGTTGGGGTCCGGCACGCCCGGGGGCAGCATCTGGCGGCGCTTCGGGCCGCCGTGGTCGGACTCGCCCGGCTCCTTGGCGCCGGGCCAGGCCTTGGCGACACGGGCGGCGAGGACGAAGTCCTTGCGGAGCGGGTGGCCCTCGAAGCTCTCGGGGAGCAGCAGGTGCTCGAGCCCCGGGTGGCCTTCGAAGCGGACGCCGAACATCTCGTGGGTCTCGCGCTCGTGCCAGGCGGCGCCCGCGTAGACGCCGACGGCGGAGGGCAGCGTCGGCGCGTCGTGCGGGACCGTCGTACGGACCAGGAGGCGGCGGACCGGGTTCAGGGCGGCGACGTGCGCCGAGACGCGGAAACCCGTGCCCGGTTCGTCGACCGCGCTCAGCCAGTCGAAGTAGGTGCAGGACAGGGTCGTACGGGCCGTCTCCAGGGCGGTGAGCCAGGAGGACGGCGGTACGTCCACGGTCAGGACGTCGTACGACTCCTCGGCCGTGGCCTGCGCGCCGAAGAGTTCTTCGGCGGGGGCGGGCAGCCAGCCGACGGCGGCGCTCATCGGGCCTCCCCCTCACCGGCCGGGGCGGGGGGCTTGACCAGGTCGCTGGTCAGGGCGGCGGCCGACGGCCGGTGGGTGCCGTAGCGCTCCTCCAGCGACTCGCGGGCGATCTTCTCCTGGAGCTTGAGGATGCCCTGGAGCAGCGCCTCGGGGCGCGGCGGGCAGCCGGGGACGTACACGTCCACCGGGATGATCTGGTCGACGCCCTTGGTGACGGAGTACGAGTCCCAGTACGGGCCGCCGCAGTTGGAGCAGGCGCCGAAGGAGATGACGTACTTCGGCTCGGGCATCTGCTCGTACAGGCGCTTCACGGCCGGGGCCATCTTGTCCGTCACCGTGCCCGAGACCACCATCAGGTCGGCCTGGCGGGGGCCCGGCGCGAACGGGATGACGCCGAGCCGGATGAAGTCGTGGCGGGCCATCGACGCGGCGATGAACTCGATCGCGCAGCAGGCGAGGCCGAAGTTGAAGACCCAGAGCGAGTAGCGGCGGCCCCAGTTCAGGACCACCTTCATCGGCTCGGGGGCCAGGCGGGCCAGCGCGCCGAGCCGCTTGGGCTCCGGCAGGTAAACGGGATCCGGGGTCACGTCCATGCCAGGACGCCCTTCTTGTATGCGTACAGCAGGCCCACGGCGAGGAAGCCGAGGAAGACGAACATCTCCACGAGGGTCGTCGCGCCGTAGCCGGGGGCGGCGAAGACCGTCGCCCAGGGGAACAGGAAGATCGAGTCGACCGCGAAGATCACGTAGAGGAAGGCGTAGACGTAGTAGCGGACCTGGGTGTGCGCCCAGCCCTCGCCGACGGGGTCGACGCCGCACTCGTAGGTCAGGAGTTTCTCCGGGGTCGGTACGACCGGGCGCAGCAGCCGGCCGGCGCCGAACGCGACCGCGACGAACAGCACGCCGATGAGCGCGAGCAGCCCGACCACCGAGTAGGACCGGAAGTAACCGGCCGCGATGACGTTCGCGGCTGCGACCGTCGACTCCCCCAATGTCTCCCGCACCGTCGTCCCTCGCTCCCTGACCTCGTGACCTTGGTGAACTCTGTGATGCAACGTGATTCGAGGATCTGTACGCACGGGAGTCTAGGCCCTGATAAAGAACCGGTAAGCAGCCCGTCACGGCGTGAGACAGCCGGCGCCGGTGGTGGTGGGGTTTTCCCCCGTCGGCGGAGGGCGGCGTACCGCATGGCGCGAAGGGGGCCGGTCACGGCAGGCTGACCGTCATGACCGCTTCCCGCCCCGCCGCCGGCCGGCCCGACCGGACCGACGGCACCGACCGGACCGACGGCACCGACCGGTTCGACGGCGCCGACGGCACCGACCGCCTGCCTCCGCCCCGGTTCGCCTATGACGCGCACACCTGGAGGGAGATCGCGCATCTCCTGCTGAACCTGCCGGTGACGGTGTTCGGCTTCGTCTACGCGCTCACGGTGCTGGTCACCGGCGGGACCCTCAGCATCACGGCGATCGGCCTGCCGCTGCTCGCGCTCTCCCTGCTCGGCGCCCGCCAGCTGGGGAAGCTGGAGCGGGCCCGCGCGCGGCGGCTGCTCGGGGTGCGGGTGGAGGAGCCGACGCCGTTGCCGCTCGCCAGGGGCGGGGGGCTGCTGCAGCGGCTGTGGATGGCGCTGAAGGACCCGGTGGGCTGGCGGACGCTGCTGTACGACCTGATCCGGCTGCCCTGGGGCGTTCTCACCTTCTGCACCGTGCTGACCTCGCTGTTCGTGCTGTGGCCGGTGCTGCCGTACCTCGCGCGGGGGCTGGCGAACGTGGACCGGGCGATGGTGCGCGGGCTGCTGTCGCCCTCCAACGAGCTGGAACGCCGTATCGCCGAACTGGAGTCGGACCGGGGGGTCGTGGTCGACACGGCCGCCGCCGACCTGCGGCGCATCGAACGGGACCTGCACGACGGGGCGCAGGCCCGGCTGGTCAACCTGGCCATGGGGCTCGGCCTGGCCAAGGAGAAGCTGCTGGAGGATCCCGACTCGGCCGCGGCGATGGTGGAGGAGGCGCACGGCGAGGTGAAGCTGGCCCTGCAGGAGCTGCGCGACCTCGCCCGGGGCATCCATCCGGCGGTGCTGACCGACCGCGGCCTCGACGCGGCCCTGTCCTCGGTCGCCTCCCGCTGCACGGTGCCGGTGAAGGTCACCGCGGACCTGCGGGCGCGGCCGGCCGCGGCCATCGAGGGCATCGCCTACTTCACGGTCTCCGAGCTGCTGCAGAACATCAGCAAGCACAGCGGGGCGCGGTCCGCGTCCGTCGAGGTGTGGCGCGCGAAGGACCGGCTGCTCATCCAGGTGCGGGACGACGGCCGGGGCGGTGCCCGGCTGGACGGCGGCAGCGGGATGCGGGGCCTCGCGGACCGGCTGGGCGCGGTGGACGGCCTGTTCGTGGTCGACTCGCCGGCCGGCGGCCCGACGGTGGTCACCGCGGAACTGCCCTGGCGGGACCGGCAGGAGTAGCCCCGCGGGGTGGGGAAAACCCCCCGTCCGAGACGCCGACGGACTCCATGGCCCGGGGCGGCGCCGTGCACGACTGTGGACGTACGGCTGAAGCGCCGCTGGAAACGACGAGAACGGGACGGCATTCGATGGCCACGGAGTACGGACACGGGTACGGGCGGGAGCAGGGGCGGCCCTCCGGAACCGGCCACCGCCCGCACCGGCTGCCCGCCGCGCTGCGGGCGCCGGTCGAGGCGCGCAGCCGGCGGGAGTTCGGCTACGTCCTGCTGAGCCTGCCGATCGCGACGGTGCTGTTCAGCTGGACGGTGACCATGGTGTCGCTCGGCGCGGGTCTGCTGGTGACCTTCCTCGGCGTCCCGGTGCTCGCCGCGGCGCTCGCGAGCTGCCGGGGCTTCGGGTCGCTGGAGCGGGCGCGGGCGCGGGGGCTGCTGCGACTGGAGGTGGCCGAACCGGAGCCGCTGCGGATGTCCAAGCCGGGCGCGCTCGCCTGGATGGGCGCGGTCCTCAAGAGCGGCGCCTCCTGGCGGAGCCTGCTGTACGCGCTGCTGCAGTTCCCCTGGGCGATGTTCTCGTTCTCGGTTGCGGTGACCTTCTGGACGTTCGGCTGGGCGATGCTGACGTACCCCCTGTGGTTCTGGGTGTTCCCGATGTACGCCGGCCAGGGCGGCCTGCAGCTCTACGGTGACCAACACCACAGCGTCTATCTCGACAACCCGTTCGAGATCGCCGTGACCGCGCTGGTCGGTCTGTTGTTCACGCTGGCCACGCCGTGGCTGATCCGGGCCCTGACGACCGTGGACGGGCTGATGGTCCGCGGGCTGCTCGGGCCGTCGCCGCTGTCGGCGCGGGTGGTGGAGCTGGAGTGGGACCGGGGGGTGGTGGTCGACACGGCCGCCGCCGATCTGCGGCGCATCGAGCGGGACCTGCACGACGGCGCACAGGCCCGGCTGGTCGGCCTGGCCATGGATCTGGGCCTGGCGAAGGAGAAGCTGCGCGAGGATCCGCAGACGGCGGCGCGGATGGTGGAGGAGGCGCACGGTGAGGTGAAGACGGCGCTGCAGGAGCTGCGCGACCTCGCCCGGGGCATCCATCCGGCGGTGCTGACCGACCGCGGCCTGGACGCGGCCCTGTCCTCGGTCGCCTCCCGCTGCACGGTGCCGGTGAAGGTCACCGCGGACCTGCGGGCGCGGCCGGCCGCGGCCATCGAGGGCATCGCCTACTTCACGGTCTCCGAGCTGCTGCAGAACATCAGCAAGCACAGCCGCGCCCGGTCCGCCTCCGTCGACGTGTGGCAGGCGGAGGACCGGCTGATGCTCCAGGTGATGGACGACGGGGTGGGCGGCGCGGACGCCTCCCGCGGCTCGGGCCTGGCCGGGCTGGCCGGGCGCCTGGACGCGGTGGACGGCGTCCTGGTGGTCGACTCCCCGGCCGGCGGCCCCACCCGGGTGATCGCGGAACTCCCCTGGCGGACCTGACCCGCGCCGCCCCGGCCCCCGCACCCGCACGTGCCCGGCGACCCCCACCCCGCACGTGCCCGGCGACCCCCGCTCCGCACACGCCCGGCGACCCCCGCCCCGGCACCACCCCGCCCCGTTTCCCCGGCTCGGCGGCGGCCCGGGGCGAATGCTGGAATGCTGGACGTTCGTACGGACGCGCGGACGAACGTGCGTCGTCAGCCAGCGGGCATGGGGGGCCGGAAGATCGTGGAGGACAGGGTGCGGGTGGTCATCGCCGAGGACTCAGTGCTGCTCAGGGAAGGCCTGACCCGGCTGCTGACCGACCGCGGACACGAGGTGGTGGCCGGTGTCGGCGACGCGGAGGCGCTGGTGAAGACCGTCGCCGACCTGGACGCCCAGGGCACGCTGCCGGACGTGGTGGTGGCGGACGTGCGGATGCCGCCGACCCACACCGACGAGGGCGTACGGGCGGCCGTGGCGCTGCGCAAGACGCATCCGGGACTCGGGGTGCTGGTGCTGTCGCAGTACGTGGAGGAGCGCTACGCCACCGAACTGCTGGCCGGTTCCAGCCGGGGCGTGGGCTATCTGCTCAAGGACCGGGTCGCGGACGTGCGGGAGTTCGTCGACGCGGTGGTGCGGGTGGCCGAGGGCGGTACGGCGCTGGACCCCGAGGTGGTCGCTCAGCTGCTCGGCCGCAGCCGCAAGCAGGACGTGCTGACGGGGCTCACCCCGCGCGAGCGCGAGGTGCTCGGCCTGATGGCCGAGGGACGCACCAACTCGGCGATCGCCCGCCGGCTGGTGGTCAGCGACGGAGCCGTGGAGAAGCACGTCAGCAACATCTTCCTCAAGCTCGGCCTGGCCCCGAGCGACGGGGACCACCGGCGCGTGCTGGCCGTCCTCACTTACCTGAACTCGTGACGCCTGCCCCCGGTACCTGAACTCGTGACGTCTGCCCCCGGCCGCCGCGGCCGGGGGTACCCGGACGCCGTGGGCGAAGAAAGCCAGAAGCCGTCCAGGAACGTACATGTAGACAGAGGGATACGCCGCGGCAGACCGGCGGAGCGGAGAAAACAGGAGAGAACCCGGGAACGCGCGGGGAGCGCCTTGATCGGCGCTTGAGAGATGAGCGCCATGATGGGAGCCAGCGCGACAAGGCCGTCTCGAAATGCTGTCCAGTCCGTGGATGGCCTCGGGAAGGCGACCCTAACCGACGTAGGGTTGATCCTGGGATGGTCCGTGGGACGACCACGCCCCGGACAGCCGCCTCGAAGGAGGTCCAGTTCAGTGACCAGCCAGGTCAGCAGCCCAGCGGAGCAGACCGACGGAACCGTCGTAGGAGAACAGCGCAAACCGGGCGGCGCGAAGGACGTGCGGCGTCTGGACCGGGTGATCATCCGGTTCGCGGGGGACTCGGGTGACGGTATGCAGCTCACGGGTGACCGGTTCACCTCGGAGACCGCGTCCTTCGGCAACGACCTCTCCACCCTGCCGAACTTCCCCGCCGAGATCCGCGCCCCCGCCGGCACCCTGCCCGGCGTCTCCTCCTTCCAGCTCCACTTCGCCGACCACGACATCCTCACCCCGGGGGACGCGCCGAACGTGCTGGTCGCGATGAACCCGGCCGCGTTGAAGGCGAACATCGGCGATCTGCCGCGCGGCGCCGAGATCATCGTCAACACGGACGAGTTCACCAAGCGCGCGCTGCAGAAGGTGGGCTACGACGCCTCCCCGCTGGAGGACGGCTCGCTCGACGGCTACAGCCTCCACCCGGTGCCCCTGACCACCCTGACGGTGGAGGCGCTCAAGGAGTTCGACCTCTCCCGCAAGGAGGCCGAGCGCAGCAAGAACATGTTCGCGCTGGGCCTGCTGAGCTGGATGTACCACCGGCCCACCGAGGGCACCGAGAAGTTCCTGAGGTCGAAGTTCGCGAAGAAGCCGGAGATCGCCGAGGCGAACATCGCCGCGTACCGGGCGGGCTGGAACTTCGGCGAGACGACGGAGGACTTCGCGGTCTCCTACGAGGTCGCGCCGGCCGCCAAGGCCTTCCCCGTCGGCACCTACCGGAACATCTCCGGCAACCTGGCGCTCGCCTACGGCCTGGTCGCGGCCTCGCAGCAGGCGGATCTGCCGCTGTTCCTGGGCTCTTACCCGATCACCCCGGCGTCGGACATCCTGCACGAGCTGAGCAAGCACAAGAACTTCGGTGTGCGGACCTTCCAGGCCGAGGACGAGATCGCCGGCATCGGCGCGGCGCTGGGCGCGGCGTTCGGCGGCTCGCTCGCGGTGACCACCACCTCGGGTCCCGGTGTCGCGCTCAAGAGCGAGACGATCGGCCTCGCGGTCTCCCTGGAGCTGCCGCTGCTGGTCGTCGACATCCAGCGCGGGGGGCCGTCCACCGGTCTGCCGACCAAGACCGAGCAGGCGGACCTGCTGCAGGCGATGTACGGCCGCAACGGCGAGGCGCCGGTCCCGGTGGTCGCGCCGATGACCCCGGCGGACTGCTTCGACGCCGCTTTGGAGGCGGCCCGGATCGCCCTGACCTACCGGACCCCCGTCTTCCTGCTCTCCGACGGCTACCTGGCCAACGGCTCCGAGCCCTGGCGGATCCCGGACCTCGACGAACTGCCCGATCTGCGGGTGCAGTTCGCGCAGGGGCCGAACCACACCCTGGACGACGGCACCGAGGTCTTCTGGCCGTACAAGCGGGACCCGCAGACCCTCGCCCGCCCGTGGGCGGTCCCGGGCACGCCGGGTCTGGAGCACCGCATCGGCGGCATCGAGAAGCAGGACGGCACGGGCAACATCTCCTACGACCCGGCCAACCACGACTTCATGGTCCGCACCCGCCAGGCCAAGATCGACGGCATCGAGGTCCCGGACATCGAGGTCGACGACCCGCACGAGGCGAAGGCCCTGGTCCTCGGCTGGGGTTCGACGTACGGCCCGATCACGGCGGCGGTACGGCGGCTGCGCAGAGCCGGTGAGTCCATCGCACAGGCGCACCTGCGCCACCTCAACCCCTTCCCGCGGAACCTGGGTGAGGTGCTGGGACGGTACGACAAGGTGGTGATCCCCGAGATGAACCTCGGGCAGCTCGCCACCCTGATCCGGGCGAAGTACCTGGTCGACGCCCACTCCTACAACCAGGTCAACGGCATGCCGTTCAAGGCGGAACAGCTCGCCGCGGCGCTGAAGGAGGCCATCAATGACTGACTCCGGCAACGGGCTGCTGCAGCTCGTCCCCAAGGCCGAGGCCAAGCAGTCGATGAAGGACTTCAAGTCGGACCAGGAGGTGCGCTGGTGCCCGGGCTGCGGTGACTACGCGATCCTCGCCGCCGTGCAGGGCTTCATGCCGGAGCTGGGCCTGGCGCGCGAGAACATCGTCTTCGTCTCGGGCATCGGCTGCTCCTCCCGCTTCCCGTACTACATGAACACCTACGGGATGCACTCCATCCACGGCCGCGCCCCGGCCATCGCGACCGGCCTCGCGTCCTCGCGCCGTGACCTGAGCGTGTGGGTGGTGACCGGTGACGGCGACGCGCTGTCCATCGGCGGCAACCACCTGATCCACGCCCTGCGCCGCAACGTCAACCTGAAGATCCTGCTGTTCAACAACCGGATCTACGGCCTGACCAAGGGCCAGTACAGCCCCACCTCGGAAGTCGGCAAGATCACCAAGTCGACGCCGATGGGCTCACTGGACGCCCCCTTCAACCCGGTGTCGCTGGCGATCGGCGCGGAGGCGTCCTTCGTCGCGCGCACGATCGACTCCGACCGCAAGCATCTGACCCAGGTGCTGCGCGAGGCGGCCGACCACCCGGGTACGGCCCTGATCGAGATCTACCAGAACTGCAACATCTTCAACGACGGGGCCTTCGACGCCCTCAAGGACCGGGAGCGGGCCGAGGAGGCCCTGATCCGGCTGGAGCACGGGCAGCCGATCCGGTTCGGCCCCGACTCCTCGCGCGGGGTCGTACGGGACCGGCAGACCGGTGATCTGCGGGTGGTGACGGTGACGCCGGAGAACGAGGCGGACGTCCTGGTGCACGACGCGCGCTCCGCGTCGCCCACCACGGCCTTCGCGCTGTCCCGGCTGGCCGACCCGGACACCCTGCACCACACCCCGATCGGCGTGTTCCGTTCGGTGGAGCGGCCCGTCTACGACACGGCGATGACCGAGCAGCTCGACACCGCGATCGAGCAGCGCGGCAAGGGCGACCTGGCCTCGCTGCTGGCCGGCGGGGACACCTGGACGGTCGTCGGCTGAGCCCGCTCAGCGTGTGACTACGAGGCCCGGGACTGGATTTCCCGGGCCTCGTCGTATGCCTGGCGGGCGGTGAGCACGTCGTCCATACGCCGCTCGGTCCACCGCGCCAGAGCTCGCACCTGCTCCGCCGCCTCACGGCCCAGTCCGGTCAGGGAGTAGTCGACGCGCGGCGGAATGACGGGCTTGGCGTCCCGGTGGACGAGCCCGTCGCGCTCCAGCGTCTGGAGGGTCTGGGTGAGCATCTTCTCGCTGACGCCCCGGCCGCCGAGGCCGCTGATCGCCCGGCGGAGTTCGCTGAAGCGATAGGGCCGGTCGAAGAGCTGGATCAGCACCAGCACGCCCCAGCGGCTGGTGACGTGCTCGATGACCAGGGCGATGGGGGCACATGGCCTCGCCGTCGCCCTGGGAACCACTTACCACCATGCCCGTACCTTACTTCAAAGTGGGTACTTTCCAACAGTTAGCGACCCTCCTAGGGTGAGTGTCCTACCCAGACACAAGACGTCCCACAAGGAGTTGTCGACCATGAGCATCGTCGTCACCGGAGCCACCGGACACCTCGGCCGGCACGTCGTGGAGCAGCTGCTGGAGAAGGTCCCGGCGGAGCGGATCACCGCAGTCGTACGGGACGAGGCGAAGGCCGCCGACCTCGCGGCCCGCGGCGTGCGGCTGGCCGTGGCCGACTACAACGCGCCCGAGACCTTCGACCACCTGTTCGCCGCGGGTGACAAGGTGCTGCTGATCTCCGGCAACGAGTTCGACAAGGGCCGGGTGCGGCAGCACCGGGTCGTCATCGACGCGGCGAAGGCGGCAGGTGTGGCGCTGCTCGCGTACACCAGCGCCCCCGGCACCCTGACGGCCGCGCTGGCCGACGACCACCGGGCGACCGAGGAGGTGCTGCTCGCCTCCGGGCTGCCCTACAGCCTGCTGCGCAACGGCTGGTACCACGAGAACTACACCGAGAACCTGGCGCCGGTGCTGGAACACGGTGCGGTCGTCCAGGCCGCCGGTGACGGGCGGATCTCCTCGGCCTCCCGCGCCGACTACGCCGCCGCCGCGGTCGCGGTGCTGACCGGCGAGGGCCACGAGAACACGACGTACGAGCTGGGCGGCGACGAGGCCTGGGGCTTCGCCTCGTACGCGGCGGAGCTGAGCCGGCAGACCGGCAAGGAGATCGTCTACAGCCCGGTCTCCGTCGAGACCTTCGCCGGCATCCTCTCCGGCGCCGGACTGCCGGAGCCGCTGGCGGCGATCCTCGCCGGCGTGGACGTCTCCGTCGAGAAGGGCGAGCTGGTCGTCACCTCCGGTGACCTGTCCCGCCTGATCGGCCGCCCGACCACCCCGCTGGCGGAGGCCGTCACCGCAGCTCTCAAGGGCTGACCTCTCCCCCGTATCCCCGGCTGTCATGACCGTATGGCGATACGGACATGACAGCCGGGGGTGCGCGGCGCTACCTTCGTTCACGCGTGCGTGGGTGCGAAAAGAAGGAGGGGCCGTGGCCGGGACGTCCAAGGGTGAGCACCGAACAGGCCTGCTGAACGGCTTCGCCGCCTATGGCATGTGGGGGCTGGTCCCCCTGTTCTGGCCGCTGATGAAGCCCGCCGGGGCGATGGAGATCCTCGCCCACCGCATGGTGTGGTCCCTGGTCTTCGTCGCCGTGGCCCTGCTCTTCGTGCGGCGCTGGGCCTGGGCGGGGCAGTTGCTGCGCCAACCCCGCCGGCTCGCGCTGGTCGCCGTGGCCGCGGCCGTCATCACCGTGAACTGGGGCATCTACATCTGGGCCGTGAACTCCGGCCATGTGGTCGAGGCCTCCCTCGGGTACTTCATCAACCCGCTGGTGACCATCGCGATGGGCGTGCTGCTGCTGAAGGAGCGGCTGCGGCCCGTGCAGTGGGCGGCGGTCGCGACCGGCTTCGCCGCCGTGGCCGTGCTGACCGTCGGCTACGGCCGCCCGCCGTGGATCTCCCTCTGTCTCGCCCTCTCCTTCGCCACCTACGGCCTGGTGAAGAAGAAGGTCGGGCTCGGCGGGGTGGAGTCGCTGGCCGCCGAGACCGCGATCCAGTTCCTGCCCGCGCTCGGCTATCTGCTGTGGCTCGGGGCGCACGGCGAGTCCAGCTTCGTGAACGACGGCACCGGACACGCGGCCCTGCTCGCCTCCACCGGCGTCGTCACCGCGCTGCCCCTGGTCTGCTTCGGCGCGGCGGCCATCCGCGTGCCGCTGTCCACGCTGGGCCTGCTGCAGTACCTGGCCCCCGTCTTCCAGTTCCTGCTCGGCATCCTCTACTTCCACGAGGCCATGCCGCCCGAGCGCTGGGCTGGGTTCGCCCTGGTCTGGCTGGCGCTGTTCCTGCTCACGGGGGACGCGCTGCGCGCCACGAGGAGGCCGCGGGGACCGATCGTCGTACCCCGGGTGCAGACGTCGGACGCCGCCCCGGTGGACGCCTGAGGGCCCGCGCGGGCCGCGCTCAGACGGTGGCCGGGACGGCGTACTCGGCGATCAGCCGGGCCCGGGCCAGGGTGTGGAAGCGCAGGTGGAAACCGACCACGGCGGGTGAGGCCTCCGCGTCGGGACCGAGGCGTTCCTGGTCGACGGCGTGGACGGTGAAGACATAGCGGTGACGTTCCCCCTCGGGGGGTGCGGCGCCCCCGAAGTCCCGCGTGCCGTAGTCGTTGCGGGCGTGCACGGCCCCGGCGGGCAGTCCCGTGAAGCCGGCGCCGCCCGCGCCCCGGGGCAGCCGTGTGGTCCCGGCCGGCAGATCGAACAGCACCCAGTGCCAGAACCCGCTGCCGGTCGGCGCGTCGGGGTCGAAGCAGGTCACCGCGAAACTCCGGGTCCCGGCCGGGTAGCCCTCCCA
The DNA here is from genome assembly GCF_040682635.1 of Streptomyces sp. NPDC051133. Lineage (NCBI taxonomy): Bacteria > Bacillati > Actinomycetota > Actinomycetes > Kitasatosporales > Streptomycetaceae > Streptomyces > Streptomyces sp. NPDC051133. The sequence goes on along the minus strand of NZ_JBFBBK010000035.1, from coordinate 50,852 downwards.
GCGCAGTTGCGGGGACAGGTTGGCGCCGGCCAGTGTCTGGTCGGCGCCGAGCAGCGCCCCGGGCGCGATGTCGTCGCTCAGTACCGTGAACGACGGCACCGGAGGCAGGAAGTCATGGGGAAGCGGCGGCCTTCTGTCGGTCACGGCACGTCCTCGGGAGTCGGGATTCCTTTCGGGCCCATTCAAGGGTTCCGACGGTGACGGCACAACGCCCTTTAAAGGCACCCCCTTTCGGGCATGAACGATCGGGTATACCCGGTCCGCCGTACCGCGCGGACCACCCCGAAAGGCTTTCTGTCCGGTCGGTATTCCGCCTGTCTATGGTGCCCGCATGAAAACACAGACTGATGAAATCAGCGTGGCGGACGGGACTTTGCGCCTCGCCAGGTTCGGCGGGGGCGACCGGCTGGTGATCGCCGTCCATGGAATTCTCGGGTCGCTGAGGACCTGGGGACCGATCGCCGCCGCCCTCCCCGAGGACCACAGCCTGCTGGCGATGGACCTGCGCGGGCACGGGCACAGCTACCTGCTGCCCGGGCCGTACGGGCTGGACCGGCTCGCCGAGGACGTCCTGTCCGTGGTGGACCGGTTCGCCGGCCCGGACACCGTCCTGACCGGCCACTCGATGGGGGGCACCCTCGCCGCGCTGGTCGGCGCGCAGCGGTCGTTCCGCAAGGTCGTCATGATCGACGGCGGTCTGCCGCTCGCGGTGCCCGAAGGCGCCGATCCCGAGCGGGTGATGCAGGGGATGTTCGGGCAGGCCATCGAGCGGCTCGGCCGGACCTTCCCGACCCTGGACGCGTACGGGACGTTCTTCCTGGACCATCCGGTCTTCGCGGGCTGGCGCACCGCCGGCTCGGAGGATTACGCCCGTTACGACGCCCTGGACACCGCCGCCGGCTTCCGCTCCCGGGTGCGCGAGGAGGCCGTGCGGCAGAACGGGCGCTGGCTGGCCTCGCACGGGGCCGAGATCGGGGCGGCCCTGGAGAAGGTCGCCTCCCCGCTGGCGCTGCTGCGTGCCTCGCGAGGCCGGGTGAACGAGCCCGGCGGCATGATCCCGGAGGCGGTCGTCGCGGAGTGGCGGCGCCGGCTGCCCGAGCTGCGGGACGAGGTGCTGGACGACGTCAACCACTACTCGATCCTGTTCGACCCGCGCTCCGTCGAGCGCATCGCGGCGGTCCTGGCGGACTGAGCCTGTCCGGCTGCCCACGAGGCACCGACGACACGAACGACAGCGGCACCACCGGAAAGGTGGTGCCGCTGTCGTGTTGCCGCGTCGGCCGCCGACCGCCGACGCGTGACGCCCCGGGGACGGGGGAGTTACCCGGGGCGCCGGTCCGTGCGCGTCGCAGACGCGAGGGTGCGGTCCGTCAGGCGCTCGGCTTCGCCGTCGCCTTCGCCACCAGCAGCACGGCCACCAGGCCGATGCCGATGAGGACGTAACCGGAGGTGGTGAGCGCGCCGAGCGTGCCGAGCACCGCGACGCCGAGGGCCGAGCCGGCCTGGCGGATGCCGTTGAGCGCGCCCTGGCTGGTCGCGGCGTACTCCGGCGGGGCGGAGACGGCCATCGCGGCGGCGGCACCGGGGATGGACAGGGTGCCGGTCGCGGCGAGGGTCAGCTCGGCGGCGAGGATCAGCGGCAGCGGCGGGTGGTGGCCCACCGCGAAGGCCAGCAGCACACCGGAGACGACGGAGGCCGTCATGCCGGTCAGCAGGATCGGGCGGGGGCCGTAGCGGGCGACGAGCCGGCCGGTGAAGAACGGCATGACGCAGACGGGGAAGGCGATCGGCAGCGAGGCGAGACCGGCCTTGAACGGGGTCAGGTGGTAGGTGTGCTGCAGCCACACCGCGAACATGTACATCCCGCCGAAGTAGGCGAAGCAGGACACCGCGGCGGCGACCATCGCGGCCCGTACCTTGGGCAGGGCCAGCAGGGCCGGCGGCAGCACCGGGGAGGCCACCCGGCGCTCCACGAGGGCGACGGCGACGAAGCAGGCCAGCGCGGCCACGATGGGGATGAGGGCCTGCGGCGAGCCCCAGCCCTCGATGCCGGCCTCGACCAGGCCGAAGGTGAGCAGACCGAGTCCGGCGGTGGACAGGGTGAGGCCCGGACGGTCCAGGGCGCGGGTGGCGCGCACCGGCGGCACCGGCAGCTTGCGGGCGAGGAGCAGCGCGGCCAGCGCGATCGGCGGGTTGACGAGGAACACCAGGCGCCAGCCGCCGAGTTCGACCAGGGCGCCGCCGAGCACGGGTCCGGCGGCGGCCCCCAGGCCGCTGAGCGCGGTCCAGGCGCCGATGGCGCGGGTGCGGCGGGCGGGATCGGGGTTCAGGTGGATCAGCAGCGCCAGGGAGGCGGGGACCAGGCCGGCGCCCGCGGCACCGAGCAGCGCACGGCCGGCGATGAGCGAGCCGACGTTGGGCGCGAGGGCGCACACCACGGACAGGGCGGCGAACAGGCCGAGCGCGGTGGCGTACACGCGCCGGGCACCCCACCGGTCGGCGATGACACCGCCGGCGAGCAGCAGCCCGGCGAAGACGACGGTGTAGGCGTCGACGGCCCAGGGCAGTGCGGCGGCGGCCGGGTGCAGGGACTTCTGCACGTCGGGCACGGCCACGTTGAGGATCGAGGTGTCGAGCAGGACGAGCAGGTTGCCGGTGGCGATGCCGGCGAACGTCAGCTTGGCGAGGAACTTGGACGGAGCGGACGGCGCGGGCGGCTCGGGGGTCCGGGTGGGTGCCTCCGGGGCGGCGACGCCGGTGGGGCGGGGAAGGGGGTCGGCTGTAGTCATGACTGCAGCGTGTCCCAGCGGCCCGCGGACCTGCGACGCCGTAACTCCGATACCCCCATCGGAAAGTCCGATGGCGGCTATGCTGCTGGCGTGGACTCTCGCTATCTGCGCGCTTTCGTCGCGGTCGCCGACCAGGGTGGTATCTCCGCCGCCGCACAGGCTCTGGGATACGCACAGTCCAGTCTCAGCGCCCAGCTCAAGCGGCTGGAGGCGGATCTCGGGGTGAGCGTGCTGGTGCGCGCGGGCACCGGGGCGGTGCTCACGGAGGCCGGCGCCCGGCTGCTGCCGCACGCCCGCGAAGCCCTGGAGCTGGAGGAGCGGATGCGCCGGGCGGCGCGCGGCGACCGGCCGCGGCTGCGGATCGGGGCGCAGGAGTCGCTGGCGCACGTGTGGATGCCGGATGTGCTGGCCGCGCTGGAGTACGGGGCGGGCGGCACGGACGGCGGCGCGGACAGCGGCGCGGACGTGGAGCTGACGGTCGCCAACCGGCGGACGCTGGAACAGGCCTTCGGCTCGGGTGAGTTGGATCTGGTCTTCCAGTACGACAACGGCATCCGGGCGCTCGGCCCGCACGCGGTCGTGGGGCACGACCGGACGGTGCTGGTGGCGGCGCCGAGCCATCCACTGGCCCGCAAGGAGGTCGTGACGCCCGAGGAGATGCTGCAGTACGACTTCCTGGTGGCGGAGCCCGGGTGCACCTCGGAGATGCTGGTGGACCGCTTCGGCCGGGACCTGCTGGCCGGCGCCCAGCTGGCGATGATCCAGGGCTCCTTGTCGGCGCTGCTGCGGCTGACCGGGCACGGGCACGGGGTGTCGCTGCTGCCGGAGCTGGCGGTGACCCGGGAGCTGCAGGAGGGGGAGCTGATCGAGCTGCGGCTGGCCGAGCGGATCCGCCCGGTCAGCGTCGTCGCCCAGTGGCGGCCGCGGCTGGGTCCGGCCGAACGCACCCTGCACGCCCTGCTCGACGTCGCCCGCCGGGCCGACCCGCTGCCCGAGGTGACCCGCGCGGCACGCACGGCGCGGGCCTCCTGACCGGACGGCTCGGCCGGCTCGGCCGGCTCGGACGGCTCGGACGGCTCGGCCGGCTCGGGCGGCTCGGCCGGCTCGGGCGGCTCGGCCGGCTCGGGCGGCGCAGCGGCCGGCCCGGTCGCCGAGGCCGGCGCGGGCAGCGCGGGCGTCCCGGGCGGCGCGGGGGTCACGTGCGGCGTCATGCCGGCACAACGATGCCCAGCGGCGCGGGAGTTCCCGCACCGCTGGGCATCGTCGTACGAGGCGCCGGCGTCGGCGCCGTTCAGCGCATCACAGTCCCTGACGGGAGTTGGCCAGCCGCTTCACCGCGGCGGTGACCTCCTCCTCGGCGGCCGCGCGGCCGACCCAGTCGGCGCCCTCGACGGACTTGCCGGGCTCCAGGTCCTTGTACACCTCGAAGAAGTGCTGGATCTCCTGGCGGTCGAACTCCGGCACATGGCCGATGTCCTGGAGGTGGGCCACCCTGGGGTCGGTCGCCGGGACGCACAGCAGCTTGTCGTCACCGCCGGCCTCGTCCGTCATCCGGAACATGCCGATCGCCCGGCAGGTGATGACGCAGCCCGGGAAGGTCGGCTCCTCGAGCAGCACCAGCGCGTCCAGCGGATCCCCGTCCTGGCCGAGGGTGCCCTCCACGAAACCGTAGTCCGCCGGGTAGTGGGTCGCGGTGAACAGCCGGCGGTCCAGCCGGAGACGGCCGGTCTCGTGGTCCACCTCGTACTTGTTGCGCGAGCCCCGCGGTATCTCCACGACGACGTCGAATTCCATGCCTGGCCTCCCGTGCCCATCGTTGTCCCGGCGAGACTAGGCGGGCCGTCGTTGCGCCCACAACGCGCCTTTCGAGCTGCTGATCCGGCGCTCCCCGAACGGCTATCCCCTTTCGCTCGCACCGAATTACCCTTGGCGGCCGTTCCGGATTTCTGTCTACTGATGTCGGCCGCCGGGAAATACCCCCTCGGATTTCCCGGACCGGCCGTCAATTTCTCAGAGAGAAAGGCAACGACAGTGTCCGCGAAGGCAAGGATCGTGCCCGCGGGGCCCGCCGCGGTGGCCGAAGCCGTCAAGGTCCTCCAGGACGGGGGACTCGTCATCGCCCCCAGCGCCACCCACTACGGCGTCTTCTGCGACCCGGAGAACGCGGAGGCCGTCGCCCGCGTCTTCGAGGCCAAGCGCCGCACCAAGTTCGGTCCGCTGACGCTGGCGATCCCGGACCCGGCGGAGATCGGGAAGTACGTGAAGGTCCCCGACTTCGTGGACGACGCGGTCCTCGGCAGGCTGCTGCCGGGCCTGATCACGCCGATCTTCTTCAAGGACCACCCGTTCCCCGAGCAGATGACGATGGGTGCCCCGACGATCGGCATCATGTGCCACGGCCGGCGGCCGCAGTACGACATCACGCAGGTGTTCGGCCCGATCGCGCTGACCTCGGCGAACCTGTCCGGTGCGGGCGGCGCGCTGGTGACGCGGGAACAGGCCCTGGAGGATCTCGGGTCCAGCGTCGACCTGTTCGTCGACGGCGGCCCGGTCACCTGGGACGACGCCGCCGGGCAGGACCAGGGCAACACGGTCGCGGACTTCACCTTCGACGTGCCGTACCTGGTGCGCGCGGGCCGCTTCCCCACCGAGGACCTGGTGGAGATCTTCCCGAACCTGGTCACCGACCCGGCCGAGTACAAGAAGGCGCTGACCGGCCGGATGGGACAGGTGCGCACGTGACCGCGGTGGCCGCTCCCGCGCACGCCGAGACCGACCGGAGTTCGCTGCGGCTGCTGACGGCGTACCGGATCATCTCCCGCTTCTACTTCCATCTGCCCGTCCTCTTCGTGCTGTTCTACAAGCGCGACCTGTCCCTGCCGGTGATCGAGACGCTGCTCGCCGTCTACGGCGCGACGGTCGCCCTGTCCGGTCCGGCCGGCCCCCGGCTGATCCGGGCGCTCGGTGCCCGGCGCACCATCGCTCTGGGCGAGGCGTGCAAGGCGGCCGGCCTGCTGCTGATGGCCGTGCCCACGGTGGCCACGGCGGCGGCCGGTCAGGTGCTGGGCGGCTTCGGCTTCAGCATCAGTGCGGGCCCCGACGCCGGCCTGCTGGCCGGCCTGGTCCCGGACCCGGCCCGGCGCGGGCGGCTCGGCGCGGTCATGCAGAGCTGGATGTTCATGTCGGTGATGGTCGCCGGCGTGATCGGCGCCGTGCTGTTCAGCCGGATCCACACCGCCGTCCTGTACTGCTCGGCCGCGGCCGCGCTGCTGGCGCTCGTGCTGGTCCTCGCGGTCCGCGAGCCCGCTCCGGCGGCGCCCGCGGGCCCGCGGCCGGCGACCGCACCGGCCGCGGCGCCGGCCGGCACCGGCTGGTGGAGCGCGTACTACATCGCCGGCCGCGTCGCGGCGCTCGCCCCGTACGTCGGCCTGCTGCCGTTCCTGTTCTTCGTCCGGCTGGAGGTGGACCTGGCCGCGATCGGCGCGGTCCTCGGCCTGTTCACGTTCGCGGGTTTCCTCTCGGCGCGGTACGCGGGCCGGATCGGGGAGCGCTTCGGACCGGACGTGGTCGCGCCGGTGGGTCTGGCCGGAACGGCCGTCTCCCTGGCCCTGTTCGGACTCTTCCCCGACCGGCTGCCGGTGGCGCTGGTGGCGATCACCCTGCTCGGCGTCTTCTCCGGCGGAGTGCGGCCGATGGCCATGGCCGGCCTCGGCCGGGCCGGGCTGGCTCCGGGTCTGCAGGCCGCCCGCACCGGGCGCCTGGAGCAGATCTCCGGGCTGGTCTCCACCCCGGTGCTGGTGCTGGCCGGCTTCCTGCTCCCCGGCCGCTTCAGCGCCCTGATCCTCGCCGTGGCGGTGGTGGTCCTGGCCTTCGCCCTCACCCTGCTGGCCACCCGCCGGGCCGTCGGCGCCGCCGCGCCGGCTCCCTGACCCCTTCCAAGGACCGACCATGAAGACAGCCATCCTGTTCGGCGCCGGCGCCGACATCGGCAGCAACCTGCTCAGCCTCAACGACCCCGAGCGCGACGGTTTCATGATCACGGACGTGGTCACCCGGCCCATCGCCGCGGACCGGGCGCTCGAACCGCTCTCCTCGCTCCAGCAGCTGGTGGGCCGGATCCTGCTGGCCGACCCGTCCCTGTACGGCCAGGTCAGCGTGGACGAGGACAGCTCGCTCCTGCTCGTCAAGGGGCGGAAGATCCGGGTCCACTTCTATGACGTGGAGGACGACGCGGTGCTCGGCCTGGGCCCGTTCGACCTCGCCGTCCTCGCCACCCACCGCGACCACATCCGCTCCCGGGCGATGCTGGAGCGGATCGGCACCGTGGCCGGCCGGGTCATCGGCGTCGCCGAGAACACCGCGATCCCCGCCTTCTACGTCCCGCTCGACGGCGCCGACGTGTCCGTGCTCGGGATCAAGGAACCGGTGCCGGCCGGTGACGGCTTCTTCTCGCTGGGCAGCTGCCAGTGTGTCGGCTGGGCGGCACAGCTGCGCGGGGTGGTCGAGGCCGCCTCGCTCGCGGGTGTCGCGGACCTGGGCCTGGTGCGGGCGGAGACCGAGATCGTCCACCCGGACACCGCGTCCAGCAGCTTCGGCACCAAGGGCATCGGTGCCCGGCGCGAGGACGCCCGGGACAACCTGCGGCCGGGCTTCTCCCAGCTGCAGAAGTCGATGACCCGGCTGCCCGGCGTCCAGGCGCTCAACACCGTCTCGCTGCGGGTGCTCACCCAGCCGCCCGGTTACCAGGTCAGCCGGTTCTTCGTCCGCGCCGCCCTGGACTTCGACACCGTGCGCGCCGGGTTCGACCGGGCCCGGGAGGCGATGCCGAACGTGATCCACACGACCGACATCCCCGTCGGCTCGCGGGCGTTCTCCCAGTCGGGCGCCGCCGCGACCGTCATCACCGCGCCCACCCACCTGAAGGTGATCCCGGAGGCGCTGCCCGGCTCGGGTATCACCGAGATCATCACGCAGGCCTACGTGCACAACACCGCCGGCTACTCGGGAAGTGTCCTGGAAGCCGGAAAACGGCTGCTGAGCGGCGCCGACACAGTGACACTTCTGCCTTCCCTGGAGATATGACCGTGACGCAGTCCCTGCCCCTCGACCTCGACCTGACCCTTTCCGCCCGGCTCGACTCCGGGTCCGCCTCGCTCCCCTCGCGCACCCTCGTGAAGACCGATCTGCCGTTCGCGGCCACGGCGTTCCGCGGCGCGCCGCCCGCCGGTGACGCGGGGCCGCTGCTCCTGGTGGAGCAGTCGCTGACCTTCTCCACCGTCCGCACCGCGCTGGACGACCCGCGGATCGCGGGGGTGGCCGTCGGCGAGAAACACTTCGCGGACCACGCCCGCAAGATGCTCCAGGAGGGCGGCAAGGCCCTGGTGCTGGTGGAGGACCTGCCTGCGGTCCGCGAGGGCGCCCGCTACCAGGTCGACAACGACGGCCTGGTCGACTTGGACCGGCTGCCGCTGCCCGTGACGGCCATCTGCTCCTACATGAACGACGACAACGAGGCCCTGTACAAGGCGTGGAACATCCACGACGTGGGCTACTTCCGGCTGAAGTTCTGCCTGTTCCAGCTGTTCGCGGAGGAGCCGGAGGCGTTCTACTCCGAGGAGCGCATCGAGGAGTACCTGACCGCGTCCGTCGCGGAGCTGGCCGCCCGCGGCTGGCGACGGATCCGCCTGGTGCTGTCGGACCCGACCTCGGCGGAGCTGCGCGAGACCGGCATCGAGGTCGCCGAGGAGGCCAACCCCGAGCTCGGGGTGCGCGGCCCCCGGATCGCCGACCGCTGGTGGCCGGAACTGCGGGCGATCGGCCGGGTGCTGGAGGACCACCCCGAGCTGCGCATCGACGTGAGCATCCCGTTCGTCTCCACCATCGCCGAGTTCCAGCACGTCGCCGCGATGTTCCAGGAGGCCGGGCTGGACGAGCGGGTCGGGCTCGGGATGACGCTGGAGGTCCCGGCGATGCTCTACGAGCTGCCGGAGCTGATCGAGACCTGCCGGCCGGCCTTCGTGGCGGTGGGCACCTCGGACCTGTTCGCCCTGCTCAACGGCGTGGACCGGAGCAGCGACCAGGTGAAGGTCGACCCGTTCAGCCGCGTCAACCGCCAGGTCGTGGACCACATCTGCGAGATCGCGGCCAAGCACGGGGTGCACTTCTTCGTCTGCGGCGAGCTGCGCCGCAACCCGGAGACGCTGCGCCAGCTGGCCTCCAGCGGGTGCGGCGAGCTGATCGCGGCGGCGTCCGTCGTGGAGATCGCCCGGATGAACCGGGCCGCCGCGCAGTACGGCGACACCCGCTCCGCGGCCTGATCCCGCGCACGTCCGTCAGGGCCGCCGTACGGTGCCCGGGCCCATCCCCCGCCCGGAGCGCCGTACGGCGGCCCTACTGACGGGTCATCAACTTTGGCGCGTTATGGGCTTGTTCAAAAAATTAAAAGACTGGAGGTCAATTCTGGCCTCACGTGTACCATCCGAACGTTGATCCATACATGGATCGGTCGTGTGGCACAGCAGATGGGGGATGTACTGCATGGACGGCAAGGCTGTAGCGATCATCGGAATAGGCTGCAGGTTTCCCGGCGCCCCGGACCCCGAGGCGTTCTGGCGACTGCTGACCGACGGGGGCGACGCCGTCACCCGCGTACCGCGGGAGCGCTTCGACGCCGACGCCTGTTTCTCCCCGCAGTCCGGCACCCCGGGCCGTACCGTCTCCCGGTACGGCGGCTTCCTCGACGACCCGTTCCGGTTCGACGCGGCCTTCTTCGGCATCTCTCCGCTGGAGGCCCAGGGCATGGACCCCCAGCAGCGCATGCTCCTGGAGGTCGTCTGGGAGGCGTTCGAGGACGCCGCGGTCAGACCGTCCGCGCTGGCCGGCAGCCCGACCGGCGTGTTCGTCGGCCAGGCCACCGCCGAGTACGACGAGTGGCCCGGTCCGGTGGAGCACGACATCCGCAGCGCGGTGGGCAGCCGGCTGCGCGCGGTGGCCGCCGGCCGCGTCAGCTACGCCTTCGACCTGCGCGGCCCGAGCCTGGTCCTGGACACCGCCTGCTCGTCCTCGCTGGTCGCCGTGCACCAGGCCCGGCAGAGCCTGCTGGCCGGCGAGAGCGACCTGGCGATCGCGGCGGGCGTGAACCTCGTCCTGACCCCGGCCGACGCCATCGCGTACTCGCAGGGCGCCATGCTCTCCCCCGACGGCCGCTGCAAGTTCGGCGACCGGTCCGCGGACGGCTTCGTCCGCAGCGAGGGCGTCGGCGTCGTCGTCCTCAAGCGGCTCGCGGACGCGGTGCGCGACGGCGACCCCGTCCGCGCCGTACTGCTCGGCAGCTCCGTGACCAACGACGGAGCGAGCAGCGGCCTGCTGGTGCAGCCCGCCGTGGAGGGCCAGGCACAGATGCTGCGCACCGCCTGGCAGGCCGCGGGCATCGAGCCGGGCGAGCTGGACTACGTGGAGGCGCACGGAACCGGCACCCAGGTCGGCGACGGCGTCGAACTCGAGGCGCTGCGCTCGGCCGTGGCGGACACCCGCGCGGGCGCCCCGCTGCTGCTGGGCTCGGTCAAGACGAACATCGGGCACACCGAGGCCGCCGCCGGGATCGCCGGCCTCATCAAGGCCGTACTGATGGCCCAGCACCGCCAGGTCCCCGCCTCGCTGCACGTCACCGACCCGCACCCGTTGCTGCGCGGCCCCGGCTCCCCGCTCGAGGTGGCGCTCTCCGCCCGGCCCCTGACCCCGCGGGGCGAGCGGGCGACGCTCGGCGTCAGCTCGTTCGGACTGGCGGGCACCAACGCCCACGCCGTGATCGGCGAGTACGTGGCCGAGCCCGCCGGGACCGCGGAGCCGCCCGCGCCGCCGGTCCGGGACGCCCCGCACCTGCTGGTCCTCTCCGCCCGCTCGCCCCGGGTGCTGCGCCGGCTCGCCGCCGGCCACGCCCGCCGGCTCGGCGAGGACAGCACCACCCCGCTGCGCGCCTACTGCGGTACGGCCGCCCGCTCCCGGGACCACCACCACGACCGGCTCTGGGTGACGGGTGAGAACCGCGCCGAACTGGCCGCGCGCCTGTCACAGTTGGCCGCCGGCACGGAGATCGCCGAGGGCGGCGTCGCGGAAGCCGGCTTCCGGGGCCCGCGCCGCGCGGTCTTCGTCTTCCCCGGGCAGGGCTCGCAGTGGCTCGGCATGGGCCGTCAACTCCTGAACAGTTCACAGGAGTTCCGCGAGAAGATGGCGGAGTGCGACGCACTGGTGCGGGCCGAGACCGGCACCTCGGTGCTCGCCGTGCTGCTGGACGACGCGCCCCTGCCGGACGCCGTACAGGTGGTGCAGCCCGCGCTCTGGGCGGTGCAGGTGTCGCTGGCGGCCGTGTGGCGCGCCGCGGGCGTCGAGCCGGACCTGTGCATCGGGCACAGCATGGGCGAGGTGGCCGCCGCGCACGTGGCGGGCATCCTCACCCTCGCGGACGCCGCCGCGGTGATCTGCCGTCGCAGCCGGCTGATGCAGCGGCTCTCGGGGCAGGGACTGATGCTCGCCACCGATCTGTCCGCCGCCGAGGCGGAGGAGGCCGTCGCGCCGCACGGCGGTCTGGTGACCGTCGCCGCCCGCAACGCCCCGGGGCTGACCGTGCTGAGCGGGGACGCCGGCGCCGTCCAGGAGATCGCCGTGGAGCTTCAGGTGCGGGAGCGCTTCGCCCGCGTGGTGAAGGTCGACGTGGCCTCGCACAGTCCCGCCATGGACCTGTTGCGCACGGACCTGCTGGCCGAACTGGCCGGACTGCGCCCGCGCCCCGCCGAGGTCCCGATGCTGTCCACCGTGACCGGCGCCCTGGTGGAGGGGCCCGGACTGGACGCCGGGTACTGGGCGGACAACCTGCGTCGCCCGGTCTTCTTCACCGATGCCGTGCGCACCGCGGCGCAGGCCGGGGAGAGCGTGTTCATCGAGGTCAGCCCGCACCCCGTGCTCGTCCCGGCGATACGGCAGACCCTCACCGAGGCCGGCCTCCCGCAGACCGCCGTGGCCTCGCTCCGGCGCCACCAGGACGAACGCGAGTGCCTCACCCGGGCGCTCGGCGCCGTGCACGCCCTGGGCGTCGACGTCGACTTCGGCCGCTGGTTCCCGGGCGGCCCGCAGCACGCCCGGCTGCCCCGGCCCGTCTGGGACGACACCCGCTTCGTGCGGCTGCGGACCGCGGGCGCCCGGCCCGCGCCGGCGAGCGTCGTGCGGGACGTGCCCCTGGCCGAACTGCACGGCGGCAGCGCGCCCGAGCGGGTCGCCCTGTACGGCAGGGAGGTGCTGTACCCGGCGCTCGCGATGGACGCGATCCGACGGGCCGCGGCCTGCCTGCCCGCGTCCGGTGCCGTCGCCCTGCGGGAGATACGCCTGGGCGACGAGCCGGTCGGCCTGCCGGGCGTGACCGCCGTCCGGGTGACCTTCGACGCGCCCGGTGACAACGGGGAGCGTCGGCTGCGGGTCAGGGCGGTGCGCGGATCGGAGGCGGCCGAGGAGGCCCTGACCGCCGTACTGACCACGGCGGACGACGGCGCCGACGACTGGTCCGCCGAACTCGGCCGGGCGCTGGCCCGGTGCGACGGCGACCTGGACCACGCCGGCTTCCGCCGGCTGGCCGCCCGGCACGGGCTGTCGGCCCCGGCTCCGCACCGGACGTGGCGGCGCGACGGGGAGGCGGTGGCGCAGGTGCACGCGGTGGCCGGATCCTGGCCGGCCACCATGGAGTGCGCCCTGCAGCCGCTGCTCGCCGCGGCCCCGCAGGACGATCCGGCGGGCACCCCGCTGCCGGTCTCCATGGACTCCGTACATCTGCACGCGGAGCCGGCCGAACAGTTCTGGAGCCTCGTGCGGTGGACCGGCGCACCGGGTGGCGCGCTCGCGGACGTCCGGCTGGTGAGCGTCGAGGGCCGGCTGCTGGCCGAGTTCACCGGCATACGGATGCACCGGCTGCCGGCCCGCGCGGCCGGGGTGTTCGGGGGAGGTCTCGACCGCCTCGTGTCCGCCTTCGCCAGGCGGCCGCTGCAGGACTTCGCCGGGGTCGCCCGGACCGTGCTGGCCACCGCTCAGCGCACGGTCGACCTGGTCGCGTCCGCCGCCTCCGCCCCCGCGGCGGCCCCGGACGCCCCCGCCGCGCCCGCCGCGACACCGTTGTCCTCGCCCGTGGCACCGCCGGCCGCCCAGAGTCCGCGGGCGGTCATCCCGGCCCAGCGCACCGCCGAGACCGCCGAGAGCGCCCGGCCCGCACAGAGTCCCGAGGAGGTGCTCCTGTCGTATGCCGCTGCGGCCTTGGGTCTGAACAGAGAGGCGCTCGACCCTCGCCGGAGCCTGCGGGAGTACGGACTGGACTCGCTGATGGCCGTCCGGTTGGGCCGGCAGCTGCAGAGCACGTTCGGCATCGAGCTGACCTCGGCGGATCTGCTCGGCGGCGACTCCCTGCGGGAGCTGGCGGAGCGGGCGTCGGGGCAGCGGACACGAATTGAAGGTCTGCGAACCAAAGTTGGACTCCAGACCGAGAATTGCTATTCTGCTTGAGTGTCCGTTAACGACCCGTTACGGATCGTCAGCGTGCCTGCGGCGGGCCGAGACTCCCACTCCGACAGCCGGAGGCGGTGAGGGCTCAGCCCGCCGCCTCCGCTTCGCGCACCGCCGGAGGACAATCCGCACTCCCGCAGGGATGATGTCCATGGCAACAGCGGCAACTCAGCGCCCCGAGCCCACCGGCCGACGTGAGCGCAACAAACAACGCATGGCGGGGCGCCTGTACGAAGCCGCGCTCACACTGTTCCAGCAGAAGGGCTACGACGAGACGACGATCGACGAGATCACGGAACTCGCCGACACCGCCCGGGGGACCTTCTTCAACCACTTCCCGCAGAAGGAGGACCTCATCACGGCCTGGTCGGAACAGCGCAGGCTGATCCTGACCGACCTGGTCGACGACCTCGATCCCGCGCAGCCCACCCTCAGCCGGCTCTCGCACTGTCTGGCCCACCTGGCCCGGATGAACGAGAACGAGGCCGCCGTCGCCCGGGTCATGGTCAGCGCCTGGGTGAAGACCGGCCGCCCGCTCACCGAGGAGCCCGGGACGGCCGCGACGTTCGCCGAGATCATCGCCCACGGTCTCGATCGCGGCGACGTACGGACCGGCACCGATCCGCACCTGCTCGGCCTGATCCTGCGGGACGCCTACCTCGGCGCCCTGTACCGCTGGTCCCAGCGGCCGGGAGAGCCGCGTTCGCTCCACCAGGAGCTGCAGGACATCCTCCGGCTGCTGACCCCCTGCATCCGCGAGGCCCCGGAGAAGGCACCGGCCGTCACCTGCTGACCCGCGCCGCCACGGCACGGGGGGCCCGGCCGCTTCCTTCCGGCTCGCCGGCCCCCGCCCGCCGGAGCCGCGGTTCACGCCCTCAGGGGCACACCGACCCCACCGGCTCCCGCAGCGCGGACCGTGCCGCCGCACGCACATGGGCGGCCCACAGCGCCGCCGCCCCCTCGGCGTCCCGGGCCTCGACGGCCCGCATCACCGCGTCGATCTCCGCCACGCTCGCCCCCGGCCGGCCCTCCCGGCCCAGCGAGCGCGCCCGCAGCCGGGCCAGCCGCCCGCCGAGCACCGTGGCCTGCTCCCGCAGCACCCGGTTGGCCGCGCCCTCGTACAGCACGTCGTAGAACGGCTCCTTGGCCACCAGCATCGCCGCCACGTCCTCCGACGCGTGAGCCGCGGTCAGCTCGTCCACCGCCGCGCGCAGCCGGGCCACCCGGGCGTCGTCGGCGCGCTCCACGAAGAGCCGGACGGCGAGCGACTCCAGTGCCTCCCGGATCTCGTAGATGCCCCGCGCGTCCTCGTCCGTCAGGACGGCCACCATCGGGCCCTTGTGCGGGGGGATGTCCAGGAAACCCTCGGCCTCCAGCTGGCGGCAGGCCTCGCGCAGGGTGTTCCGCGAGACGCCGAGACGCTCGCACCACTCCCGCTCGACCAGCCGCTGCCCCGGGGCGAGCGTCCCGCTGAGAATGTCGGCCCGCACGACCTCGACGACCTGCGCCCGGACGGGCGCGACGACACGTGTGATGTTCAACGGCCCTCCCGCCGACGGTGATCCGGACGACTCCGGCGGCGTCACTGTCTCACACCCGCCCTCAACACCCATTGACCCATTGACCCATTGTAGGACAATGTTGGGACCATGATCCCTTCGCCAGACTCCGCCGCCGACTCCGTCGCGGAACACGGCCTGTTCGTCGACAACGCCCACGTCCCGGCCCACGGCACGCTGCTCGACGTGACCGATCCCGCCACCTCGGACGTCTGGGCGCGGGTGCCCGACGCGACCGGCGCCGACGTCGACCTGGCGGTGACCGCAGCCCGCCGCGCCTTCACCGAGGGCGCGTGGCCGACCTGGCGGGCGGCCGACCGGGCCCGCTTCCTCATCCGCTTCGGCGAGGCGATCGCCGACCACGCCGACGAGCTCGCCCGGCTGCAGGTCCGCGAGAACGGCAAGCTGCTGCGCGAGATGGCCGGTCAGGTCCGGCTGCTGCCCGAGTACTTCACCTACTACGCCGGCCTCGCCCAACTGCCGACGGGCACCACCAACCCCCTCCACGTGACCGGCATGGTCAACTACACGGTGCGTGAGCCGCTGGGGGTGGTCGCCGCCATCACACCGTGGAACTCGCCGCTGCTGCTCCTGGCCTGGAAGCTGGGCCCCGCGCTCGCGGCGGGCAACACCGTCGTCGCCAAGCCGTCCGAGATCACCCCGGTCTCCACGCTGCGGCTCGCCGAACTCGCCGCCGAATGCGGCCTGCCGCCGGGGGTGTTCAACGTGGTCACCGGACTCGGCAGCCCCTGCGGCACCGCCCTGGTCGAGCATCCGCTGGTCGACAAGGTCGCGTTCACCGGGGCCACCGAGACCGGCCGGGCCATCGCCGCCGCGGCCGGCCACGGCCTCAAGCGGGTGTCCCTCGAACTCGGGGGCAAGTCCCCCAACATCGTCTTCTCCGACGCCGACCTGCCCGCCGCGCTGAACGGGCTGGTCGCCGGCATCTTCGGCGCGAGCGGCCAGACCTGCATGGCCGGCTCCCGCATCCTCGTCCAGCGGGAGCTGTACGACGAGGTGGTCCAGCGACTCGCCGAGCGCGCGGAGGCCATCCGGGTCGGCGACCCCACCGACCCCGCCACCCAGATGGGCACGGTCGCCAGTCCCGCCCAGTACGACAAGGTGCTCCGCTACATCGAGATCGCCCAGCGGGACGGCGCCCGGCTGGTGGCCGGCGGGGTGCCCGCCAAGGTGCCCGCACTGCCCGCGGGCCTGTTCGTGCGGCCCACGGTGTTCGCGGACGTCACGAACGACATGCGGATCGCCCGGGAAGAGGTGTTCGGGCCCGTCGCCGCGGTCATCCCGTTCCGCGACGAGGACGACGCGGTGCGCATCGCCAACGACACCCCGTTCGGGCTGGCGGCGGGCGTGTGGACCGGCAGTGTGCAGCGCGCCCACCGGGTCGCGGCCCGGCTCAGGGCCGGCACCGTGTGGCTCAACAACTACCGCAAGACCTCCT
This sequence comes from Streptomyces sp. NPDC051133, assembly GCF_040682635.1. Taxonomy (NCBI): domain Bacteria; kingdom Bacillati; phylum Actinomycetota; class Actinomycetes; order Kitasatosporales; family Streptomycetaceae; genus Streptomyces; species Streptomyces sp. NPDC051133. The sequence continues at coordinate 34,506 of NZ_JBFBBK010000035.1, read as the reverse complement.
ACGCGACCCCCTTCGGCGGCTTCGGGCACAGCGGCCTCGGCCGGGAGAACGGCCCCGACGCGCTCCGGGAGTACACCGAGGAGAAGAGCGTCTGGGTGGACACCGGCCAGGGAGTCGCGGACCCGTTCAACCCGAGGGCCTGACGGACCGGCGACGGTTCGGGTCACACGCGGCCCGGGGCAACCCGGCGGTGACGAAAGGGCCCGGGGCGCGCCGTGCGGGCGGGACCCGGGCCCCGGTGGGGTGGCCGTGTGGGGTGGGTGTGCGGAAGTGGGTGTGCGGGGGTTGGTGTGCGGGTTGGTGTGGGGGGGTGGGTCATGGGGGTGGTGCGCTGGGTGGGTGTGCGCGTGCTGGGTGTGCCGGGTGGGTGGCCGGGCCGGCCGCGGTGGACGGCTAGCGGTTGCGCAGGCACTGGTCGTACAGCCCGTCCCGCAGGGCGAGCGCGACGACGGACGTGCGGTTCGGGCAGTCCAGCTTGGCGAGGATGTTGCCCACCAGACGCTTCGCGCCGTGGTCGGAGATGCCCAGCCGTCTGCCGATCTGCTTGTTGCTGAGCCCGTCGACCAGCAGCACCAGCGCCTGCTGCTCGCGCGGGGTGAGCCGGGGCGCGGACCGGGCGCGCTCGGGCTCGGCCCGCCAGGTGGCCAGCAGGCTCTGCACCAGCCAGGCCGGCACCGGCGGTTCACCCGCCGCCATGCGCGACAGCGCGTGCCCGAGTCCGGCCGGGGTCAGGTCCTCCGGCCCCAGGTAGCCGACCCCGGGCATGTCCGGCAGCCGGCGCAGGGCGACCACGTCCGCCTCGGTGACGAGGACCAGGGCGGAGACCCGCTGTCCCTTCTCGATCTCGGGCACCGCGGACAGCGGCCCCATGAGGTCGGCAAGGGCCAGGACGGCGATGCGGTCCGGCGCGGTCAGCGTCTCGCGGAGCGCGGCGGCGGGGTCGCCGGCCATCCGGACGCTCCCCACGATCGGGCTCTTCTCCAGAATCTGACGGATTTCGAACCGGCGCAGATCACTCGTGATTGCCAGGGTTATGTCAACGGAGTTCTGAACGGCGACTATTTCGGATCGATCAGACAAGACGTTTCCCTTTCGGCTGACTCGGCTGCTGCCAAGCTAGCCGTCACATCGGTGCGGGGGACTTCTTCTGCCACCGAAGTGGCATGCCCCCCTCGCTTCGGGTCATGGACGCCGGAATTCCGGGCGCAGGAGGGCCGCGAGGCGCTCCGGCGCCTCCAGGGCCGGCAAATGCCGCACGCCATCGATGATCACGAATTCGGCTCCCGGAATGTCCTGCGCGATGCCGCGCATCAGGGCGGGCGGGGTCGCCGGGTCGTCCCCTCCGGCGATCACCCGCACCGGCAGCCGCAGCCCGCCCAGCCCGGCACGGACGTCCAGCCGAGCCAGCGCCCGCCAGCCCGCGCCGAAGTCGGCGGCACGCACACCGGCGAGGGTTTCGCGCGCGTAGCGCACGGGCTCCGGGTCCGCCGCCAGGAAAGCCGGCGTGAACCAGCGCTCCAGCGTCGCGGGCAGCTGCTCGACGACGCCGTACCGCTCGACCCGGTCCGCGCGTTCCAGATAGGCGGGCTGCGGATCGGCGGCCGTGGCCACGAGATGGAGCGCGGACAGACGTCCGGGGTGGTGCACGGCGAAGGTCTGGGCGACGGCGCCGCCCATGGACAGCCCGGCCAGCGCCACCCGGGCGAGGCCCAGCGTGTCGAGCAGGCGCAGCAGGTCCTCGGCCAGGTCCCGCACGGTGGCGGGCGGTGGGGCGCCGGCCGCCCGGCCGTGGCCGCGGACGTCGTAGGCGATCACCCTGCGGTCCGGCGGCAGGCACCCCGCGACCGGCGCCCACATCCGCCGGTCCAGGCCCAGCGCGTGGACCAGGACCAGCGGATCGGCGCCGGTGGCGGGGTCGCGGGCCGGGCGGTCGAGGAGCCGCGTGACGTGGTCGCCGAGGTCCAGGTCGGCCTCCGCGACGCCCGGCGCGGTGCCGGGCTGCCCGGTGCGCGCCACGGTCAGGAGAGCGCGTCGACGAGGGCCTGGGTGTCCTCGTAGATGTCGTAGTTCACGACCAGGCCGTCGGCGATCGTCAGGTGCAGGGCGTACGGGGAGGCGAACAGCTTGCCGGTGGCACGGCAGCGGTGCTCGAAGTAGCCCAGTATCACGGCTTCGGGGCCCTGCTCGATCACCTGGTCCACCTTGTTCAGCTCGGGCTTCATGGTGCCGCCGAGCATCTGCAGGAACTCGCGGATCTGCGCCTTCTCGGTGCGCCGGCCGGCCCACGGCACCCGCTGCGGGTCGCCGGGGACGAACCAGTCCAGCCGGTCGGGGAGCATGGCCAGCACGCCCTCCCGGTCCCCGCTCTGCAGCTTCGCCCAGAACTCCTGCGCGACGGCGCCCGCATTCGGCTGAGACATCTTCGATTCCTCACTGTAGGGAGATTCTCCGGGGCTGGTACGCCTCGACGTTAGGTTTGGCTCTCACGCAGGGGCAATGCGTCTTTCAGCGAGACCGAACTGCCATACCCGAAGCGGTCCTACCACCTTCGTGCAAGCGGCGCCCGACCGCCCGGACGGGACTTTTATCGTCATCGGGCCGAGCGGCGTGCTCACTTCCGAAGGGACCCCACCGCGTCATGCGTACGAACCGGCGAGCTGCCTTCTTCGATGTCGACGAGACGCTCATCACCGCCAAGAGCATGTTCGACTTCCTGCGCTTCTGGACGCTGCGCGAAGGAGGCGACGAGACCGACTTCCACGCGGTCATGGGCCGTTTCCGGAGCATGTGGGCGAGCGGTGTCCCGCGCACCGAGGTGAACCTGGCCTACTACCGCCACTTCGCCGGTGCCTCGTGGACCGAGCTGCTCAAGGCCGGCCGGGAGTGGTACGAGGCCTACCGGCTGCTGCCCGACGCCTTCGTGCTGCCGACCGTGCGGGCGCTGACGGACCACCGGACGGCGGGCGACACCGTGGTCCTGGTCTCCGGCTCCTTCACCGGCTGCCTGGACCCGCTCGCCAAGGAACTCGGCGCCGACGTCGTCCTCTGCTCACAGCCGCTGACCGGACCCGACGGACGGCTGACCGGCGAGGTGCGGCGCGCCATGATCGGCGAGGCCAAGACCGACGCGGTGCGGGAGACCCTGGCCCGCCTCGGCGCGGACCCCGCCGCCTGTTCCGCCTACGGTGACCACGCCAGCGACCTCGGGATGCTCGGCCTGGTGGGCCGTCCCCACGTGGTCGGCCGGCACGACCCGGTCCTGACCGACCACGCCGTCCGGCACGGCTGGCCCGTCCTGCCCGCCGACACGGGGACACTCGCCCGGGCCTCCCGCTGAACCCACCACCTCCCCCGGGGACGGTCCGGCCCGTGCGGGCGCTCCGTCCGCCCCGAGCGGCCGGAGAACGCCATGAGCAGAAAAACCATCTACCTCATGCTGACCATGTCGGCGCTGTTCTGGGGTGCCACCTTCAACCTGGTGAACTACACCGTGCGCCACGTGTCGCCGCCGGCGGGCGCCGCGCTGCGCTACTCGATCGCGGGTCTGGCCGTCCTCGCCGTCCTCGCCGTCCGGCGGCGCGTCGCGCTGCGGGCCCTGCGCAGCAGCTGGCGCCCGCTCCTCGCGATGGCCCTGGTGGGTGTCGTCCTCTTCAACGTGCTGTTCTTCTTCGCCATGCGGCACACCTCCCCCACCAACGGCGCCCTGATCCAGGCGACCAACCCGCTGGTCACGGCGCTGATCGCGGGCGTCTGGCACAAGGAGCGGATCAGCCGTGGGCACAAGATCGGCACCTTGGTCAGCTTCGCCGGGGTGGCGGTGCTGATCCTCGCCGGTTCGGTACGCCGGCTGGAGCCGCCGAACGTGGGCGACCTGATGTGCGTGGGCGCCACCACCTGTCTGGCGCTCTACTCGATCCTGGGCGGCCGGTACGTCAAGGACAGCACACCGGTCGTGACCACCGGGCTGACCACCCTGATGGGCTGCGCCGGGCTGTGGGTGGTGGCCTCACAGGTCAGCCCGCGGCCGACGCCCCATGTCCTCGGGGCGCTGCCGGCCGGGGTGTGGACCGCGCTCGCCTTCGTCGGACTGCTCGCCACCGTGCTGGCGTACGTCTTCTGGAACTACGGCGTCAGCCACATCGGGGTCGCCGACACCGCCGTCTTCTTCCATCTGGTGCCCGTGTTCACGGTCCTGGGCTCGTTCGTGCTGGGCCAGCCGGTGACACCGCTGCAGATCGGCGCCGGTCTCGTGGTGATCCTGGGTGTCTTCGTCTCCTCGCGCGAGGCACACGCGCCCCGGCCGGCGCCCGCGACCGCCCCGGTCGCGGCCGCCCCGGTCCCGGTCCCGGGCCCGGACGAGCAACCCGCCTCCTGAATTCACGCCGCCCCACGCTTTCCCTTCCTTTCCCGCAAGGCCGTTCTCCGCCCCTCCACCGGGCGGAGGACGGCCTTTTCGCGTCGGCCCGCCGAGACCGCGGGAATTCCCGTATTCCCGCGCCGTACCCGTATCGGGATGGCCAGGAGAACATAGGAACTCCGGCGCCACAAAGGCCCGTTGAGCAGGGCAGGAACGGCCCCTAAAGTCATGGAAGGACGACTTCCCACCGCTTGTGGGGAATGGCATCGGACAACTTCCGGAGGAAATCCGTGACAGACACCCCGACCGCGGTGCTGGAGAAATACGGGACCGCCGAGGCCGTCGTCTTCGACGGGACCACCACCACGTACGCCGGGCTCTTGGAGGAAGTGCGGGAGTGGCGTCGGTTCCTCGACCGGCAGGGCGTGCGCCCGGGGGACGTGGTGACGCTGGAGGGACCGTGCTCGCCGCAGTCCTGCGCCGGGCTGCTCGCCCTGATCGAGCGCGGCGTCATCGTCGTACCGCTCACCGCGCTGCCCGACGCGAAGCGCGCCGAGTTCCTCGACGTGGCCGAGGTGGAGACCACCGTACGGCTGGGCCGGTCCGGCGACCGCACGCTGGAGCGCACCGGCCGCCGCGCCGGCCACGAGCTGTACCGGGGGCTCCGCGAGAGCGGCAGGCCCGGGCTGGTGCTGTTCAGCTCCGGCACCACGGGCCGCAGCAAGGCGTCGGTGCTGGACTTCGGCAAGGTGCTCGGCCGGTACCGGCCCGGCGGCCGGCCCCAGCGCATCCTGTCCTTCCTCAGCCTGGACCACATCGGCGGCATCAACACCCTGCTGCACACGCTGTACCGGGGCGGCACGGTGGTGACGGTGCCGGAGCGGACCCCGGACGCCGTCTTCGCGGCCGCCGAGCGCCACCGCGCCCAGGTACTGCCGACCACGCCCACCTTCCTCAACATGGTGCTGATCTCCGGGGTGCTGGACCGGCGTGCCACCGACTCCCTGGAGCTGATCACCTACGGCACCGAGCCGATGCCGCTGCGCACGCTGCGGCGCCTGAAGCAGGCGCTGCCACAGGTGCGGTTCAAGCAGACGTACGGGCTCTCCGAACTGGGCATCCTGCCGACGAAGTCGCGCGACGACGACAGCCTCTGGGTGAAGCTCGGCCAGGAAGGCTTCGACCACCGCATCGTGGACGGGGTGCTGTGGGTCCGCTCCGACATGGCGATGCTCGGCTATCTCAACGCCCCCGCCCCGTTCGACGCCGAGGGCTACTTCGACACCCAGGACGTGGTCGAGGCCGACGGCGACTGGCTGCGGATCCTCGGCCGCCGCTCCGAGATCATCAACGTCGGCGGCGAGAAGGTCTACCCGAGCGAGGTGGAGAGCGTCGTCCTGGAGGTGGACAACGTCGCCGAGGCCACCGTCCGCGGCCGGCCCAGCCATGTCACCGGGTCCGTGGTCACGGTGACCGTGCAGCTGGCCGACGACGAGGACCACCGCGCGGTCGCGCACCGCGTACGACGGCACTGCGCCGCCCGGCTGGAGCCGTTCAAGGTGCCCGCCCTCGTCGAGGTGTCGTCCGCGCCCCAGCACTCCGAGCGCTTCAAGAAGGTCAGGAGCCTGGCATGACGGGGTCCACGGACACGGCGGCACGCCCGGTCGCCGTCATCAGCGGCGGAAGCCGGGGGCTGGGCGCCGTCCTGGTGAGCCGGCTGCTGGCCGACGGCTGGCGGGTCGCCACCTTCAGCCGGTCCGCCGGCGCGTTCGTGACGAGGACGGCGGAGTCGGCGCCCGAGACCTTCTTCTGGGAGGCGGCCGACCTGACCGATCCCGCGTCGCTGCGCCGCTTCACCGCGGACGTGCTGCGCCGGTACGGCCGGATCGACCTGCTCGTGAACAACGCGGCGGCCCTGCCCGACCTGGAGCTGTTCGTGACCACCGGCCCCGACCGCATCGCGGCCGGCATCGCCGCCAACCTCACCGGGCCCCTCATCCTGACCCAGGCCTGCGCCCGGGCGATGAGCCGGACGGGCGGCGGGCGGATCGTCACCATCTCCTCGATCAACGCGCTCCGCGGTTACCGGGGCGTGGCCGTGTACGCCGCCGCGAAGGCGGGCCTGGACGGCCTCACCCGCGCGCTGGCCCGGGAGCTGGGCCCCCTGGGCATCCGTGTGAACTCCGTGGTGCCCGGGTTCTTCGACAGCGACCTGACCACGGACGTCACACACACCGACCGGGGCCGGATCGCCCGGCGCACGCCGCTGGGCCGGATCGCCACCGTGGACGAGATCGCCGACGCCGTCTCGTTCGTGATCTCTCCCCAGGCGTCGTTCATCACGGGACAGTCCATCGTCGTCGACGGAGGCATCACATGCTGAGTGAGGAAACCACCCGGACCATCGTGCTCGGGGAACTGACCGAACTGCTCGCGGAAGCCGGAGTGGAGCACGCGCCGATCACCGGCGCAGAGCGGCTGACCGATCTCGGTCTGACCTCGCTGCTGCTCGCGCGGCTCATCATCCAGCTGGAGGCGGACACCGGTGTCGACCCCTTCGCGGAGGAGCTGCTGATCTCCGACGTCCGTACGGTCGCCGACCTGGTCGGGGCCTACCACGGCACCCTGTCGCGGTCCATCGCCGTATGACCTGCCGTACGACGCACCGCCGTACGACCTGCCGTACGACGCAGCGCCGTACAACCTGCCGCCGTACAACCTGCCGCCGTACGACCCACCGCCCTGCGGCGGGCGCCGCACGACCCGCCGCGCCGGCATTCCGCGTGGGCCGGCGCCCGCTGTCCGTGCCCGGCCGCAGAGTCCGCGCCCGTTCCGCATGAAACGAGGATGTCCGCAATGCCGCACCAACCCGCCGCCCGCGTCGTCGTGGGCGATCGCTTCGAGGAATTCCTGCAGAACCCGGGCACGGCACCCGTGTCCGAACTGATCGACGGACTGCGCGCGGGGGAGCTGTCCGCGGCCACCCCGCTCGTGCCCGGCCAGGGCCTGACCGCCGGCGAGCGGCGCGAGCTGGGCGCGCTCACCGGCACGGACCTGCCCCTGCCCTCCGACCGGCTCCCGACCCACAAACGCCAGGAACACAACGTCCTGATCGGCGAGGTGCGGCGGACCGGCCCGGACGCCTACGCGGCCCCGCTCCTGCTCGACCAGCGCGTGGAGGTGCTGTCGGACCACCTCACCGGACAGCACATCCCGGCCGTCACCCTGCTGGAGGCCGCGCGCCAGACCTGGACGGCGGTGACCGAACGGTTCCTGCTCCCGGACGGGGAGCCCCGGCGCTTCGTGATCGCGGCGATCCGCGCGGAGTTCCACAGCTTCGTCTTCCCGCTCCCCGCCACCGTCGGCCTCCGGCTGCGCGCGCGGCACGCCGGCCCGGTCGGCGACACCCTCGAACTGACCGTGACGGTCACCCAGGACGGCCGCCAGGCCGCCGAGTTCGACGCCACCGTACGCATCGTGCCGCAGGCCGTCGCCGTCAAGCAGGAGTCCATGGCCGCCCGGCAGGCGATCCGCGCCGCCCTGTCGGCGGCCCCCGCACCCGCCGCGACGCCATGACACCGCCGCTGTGGGTGGTGCACTGCCTGGACGCCCCGGGCACCGAGGCGCTCCGGGCGCGCCTGCGGCCCGACCACTCGCTCCACCTGCGCTCGGGCCGCCTCGACCCCCTGCTGTACGGGCCGCTGGTCGCGGAGGACGGCGGCCGGGCGGTCGGCAGCCTCCTCATCGTCGCCGGCCCCGACCGGGAGAGCGTCGAACAGCACTTCCGGCAGGACCCGTTCCTGGTGCACGGGGTCTGGCGGCAGATCCGCGTCGACGCCTTCACCCCCTCCGACCGCGCCCCGGTGCGCCTCACCGCACCGGCGGCCGGCGGCGCCCCCTGACTGCGCCCGGCAGTCCCGCACCGCATCCGCACACCTCTCTCAGATGGGACGACATCACCATGTCCGCACCGCTGCTGCTCGTCACCGAGGCACCCGTCCAGCCGGACCAGCTGGACCGGGCCGTCAAGGGCTGGCTGGAGTTCCAGGCCGACCGCCCCGACGGCCGCCGGCTCTACCGGTCGCTTGAGGACCACTGCCTGCTCGAACTGCGGCCGCTGACCCGCCTGGAGGAGCTGGCCACGCTCCGGGAGGAGGCCGCGGCGCTCTGGGACGCCTTGGCCCCGACGCTCGCCGGCGACCTGCGCCGCCAGGTCCACGACTTCGTGGAAGCGGTCAAGGACACCGCAGACCCGCTGCCCGGGACGCCCTACGTCCAGCTGCGCCGGGTCGAGGTCAGGCCGCCGGTGATCGACGGATACCGCGGCTGGCGGGAACGCACCATCTTCGAAACGGTGCGCGCCGCACCCGAGTCGGAGGTGTTCCTCGCCTACCACTCGCTGCTGAGCACCGAGCCGGGCGTGCTGTTCGTGGCCGGTTTCTCGGTGCCCCCGGCGCAGCACAACGCGGTCTTCCGGACACCCGGGTACGAGGCGATCCTCACCGAGGTGCGGGAGAAGTACATCGTCACCCGGGGCGGCGACCAGGGCCTGTTCACGAAGACGTACGCGCGGATCGAGGCCTGAGCGATGCCCACCGCGACCTATGAGCTGAGCCTGACCACCCAGGGACCGACCTATCCGCCGAGCGAGGTGATGAACGGGGACGGCGACTTCGTCGTCATCGGCCGGATCAACCGGCCCGGCCCCGGCGGCTCGGTCCGCTCGGAGTGGGGTTCGGCGATCGTCTCCCCGGACAGCGAGGTGCCGCCGCACGGGGATCAGCTGCCGTACCGGATCGTGCGGGAGCTGCCGGTCGAGCCCGCCGAACTGACCCGTGCCGACCGGGACATGGTCCTGTACACCTTGCCGTTGCCCCTGCCGGCCAACAACTACCCGATGCTGTTCGCCCCCGACCAGTGCCCCCAGGCGCACCGTATCCGCAGGCCCAGTCACCCCTTCCACGAGGTGCCGATCCCCGATCTGCGGCCCGAGGACGGACGCAGGATCCGTGAGCCCGTCACTCTGGGACAGTGGGTGCGGGCACAGGGCTCCCTGGAGGTGGCCACCGTGAACGGGGGCCATGACGCCGAGTTCCGGTTCGAGTTCTCCGGGCTGGTGCCGGACAGCATGTACACGGTGATGTCGCTGCGGGAGCACGACCTCGCGCCCGCGCCGAACGGCCCGTTCCGGCCCGGCCCGCTGGGTGTGCCGAACGTGTTCCTGGCCGACGCGGCCGGCAAGGGCCACTACCGGGCCACGCTGCCGAACCCCTTCCCGGCGCCGGGGGCCCCGGGTCCGCGACGCATCGTGAACGTCGTGCTGCTGTGGATGAGTTACCAGCAGAACTACGGCGGCGCCATCGGCTTCTTCGGGCTGGGCGGCGACATCCACGCCCAGCTGAAACTGCGGGAGGGCGGCTTCACGGAGTTCGTGACCACCACCCGCTGAACCCACCGGCCGGGGGGCGGCGCACGCCGACGGCGCCGCCCCCCCGGCGTCCTGGGGCTCGTGCCCGGACCCCGCCGGACCTCGCCGGGGTCCGGGCCGGCCGGAGCCGTCACTCGGCGGCGGCCCGGTCCCGAGGACCTCTAGGCGGCGGGATGCGTGGCCTCGGAGCGCGCGGTCATCGACCGGCCGCCGTAGAGCCGGTTGACCGCCTCCAGGCGGGAGCCGACGTCGAGCTTCTTGAAGACGTTGTAGAGGTGGCGTTTGACGGTGTCCTCGGTGATCTCGAGGCGCCGGCCGATCTGCCGGTTGCTGAGCGCCCGTGCCACCAGCCGCATGATCTCCGCCTCACGCGGGGTGAGCAGCGCCAGCAGCGGAGAGACGGCGGACCGGTCGCGGGCCTCGCCGCGCACCGCGGCGGCCAGCTCCGCGTAGGTGATCCGGGAGGACAGGCACCGCTGGGCACCGGCCCGCTGCAGAGCCCGCAGGAACGCCCGGTCCTCGAACGGGGTCATGGCGATGATCCGGGTCCCCGGGCAGTCGGCCCGCAGGGCGAGCACGGTGTGCACCGCCGCGAGGTCCGCGCGCTCCAGGTGCAGCAGCACGACATCCGGGTGGTGCCGACAGGCCAGCTCCGTCACCTGGCCGATCTCGGCGGCTTGCGCGACGACATCGATGTCGTCCTCACTCGCGAGCAACGCGCACAGCGCACTGCGCAACAGGTTGTGTCCGCCTGCCGCGACGACGTTCATGTGACCGACTCCCCACTGGCCCCCCGTGAGGCGGGCCGACGACCAACCGAACTTCAAAGTTGTACCGTGATTTAAAGGTAATCACAGATGCATCACTGTACGCAAGATCAATAAATAGGGCACACGTCACCCGTGCGTGGCACATGTCGCCCCGTCAAAGGCGTTGCGTGGCAGGGCTGGTGAGATGGCTCGAAATGGCCCCTGGCCGTCATGGGCGGGGGCGAGGGGGGTGAGGGCGAGGGGGAACTCGACCCGAACGATGAGCCGTTGAAGGGCGCGCGCGTGCGATGCGGGCGGCCGCCGGCATGCAGAGGGCCAGGCGAATGCGAGGAAGGGCCGGCGAATGCGAGGCAGGGCCGGCGGAATCGAAGCGGGGCAGGACGATCCGAAGACGGGCAGGCCGATCCGAAGACTTGCAGGCGCATCCGAAGACGGGCAGGCGCATCCGAAGACGGGCAGGTCCGCGTTCCCGGCGAGCCCGGAGCGGGTGGCGGGCAAGTCAGGACCGGCGGGCGCCGGGTGTCTTCACCGGCTGCCCGCGGTGCTCAGGACTGCGCGGCGCGGGCCGCCCGGTCGGCCAGGCGGACCATACGGGCACGCGCCGACTCCAGGGGCCGGGAATCCTCGGCGGCGGGGCCCGGCTCGGCACTGAGGCCCGTCCACAGGTCGATCAGGTCGCGGCCCAGCCGCAGCCCCTCCTCCGGATCACGCACCGCGCGCCAGGCGGTGGCCGCGCTCTCTACGTTGCCGTAGGCGGCCTCCGCGTCCCGGGCCCGCCTGCGCAGTGCGGCGAGTTCCAGGGACAGCCGGCAGGCACGGACCGGGTCGTCTCCCAAGTAGGCGATGTAGGCGGTCAGTTCCCGCAGGTGCAGTACTTCGGCGTGGTCGGGACCCAGCACGGCGGACGCCTCGGTGACCGTACGGTCGGCGAGTTCGGCCGCCGCCTCGATCCGGCCCGCCCGCACGTCCTCGTTGATGCGCGTCAGCGGCCCGGTGAGCAACTCGGCCCCCTCCGCGGTCTCGGTCACGGGCCCGTCCCCGAGTACCTCCTCGGCCACGGCGTCGAAGCCCCGGGGCGGGGTGGGGGTGGAGGTGGTGGCGGGGACCGGTGCGTCCATGACGGGCGCGAGTGCCGCCGCTTCCGCGAGGGGCGTCGGCACGGGTGCACAGGTGACGGACCCGCGCGCCTCCGCGCCAGGCACGGGCCCGGGTGCGGGTGCGGGCACGGGTGCGGGCACAGCCGCGGGCACAGGTGCGGGCGCGGGTACGTCCATGACCGGCGCGGGCCCGAACTGCCCCGTCGGCACCTTCACACTCACGGAGGACACGGACTGCGGCGCCGTGACGTCCGCCGCCGCCCCCGCCGCCGATGCCGTGCCCTGCCCCCGCGGCCCCGGAGCCCCGGACTCCTCCCGCCGGGGCAGCCGTACCGGCTCACCCGTCACCCGGCTGGAGCCGTCCGCACTGACCTCCAGCGGTACGACGCAGCCCGCGCGGTCGTCGTGGATGGTGGCCCGTATGGGGGCACCGAGGCTGATGGCCAGGCGCTGAAGGTGGTTCAGCACGGTCTGCTGGATCTCCTCTCCGGGAGCCGCCACGACCGACGCCCCGCCCACCGACGCGCCTCCCGAGCCGAACACCCGGACGGCGACCACCGCCGGATGCGCCGCGGGCTGCTGCGCCCGCTTCTTCTCGAAGCTGAGTCGAGCCATCGGTGCTTCCTCACTCCCCCGGCGTCGCGATCCGGTCGTACGCGTCCTGCCGACCAGTCTCCCGGCTCGCCGGGCTCCGCGCGTCACCGTGACGTCACAGCCTCGCACCAGCCGCACCCTGGCGGAGATTGCTTGCGTGTGCATAAAATGCACACGCCTTGATTCGCGGTACGACATCACCACCTGGGGGACCCATGAGCCGCCGTTTCCTCTTCGTCCTGGGCAGCTCCCGCCCGGACGGCAACACCGAACTGCTGGCCCGCAGGGCCGCCGAGCAGCTGCCCGGCGATGTCGAACAGCGTTGGATCCGCCTCGCCGAGCATCCGCTGCCCGACTTCACGGACCAGCGGCACGACAGCGACCACACCCGCCCGTCCCCGGACACCACCCCCGGCCTGCTGCTGGACGCCACTCTTGAGGCCACGGACCTCGTGATCGCCTCGCCGCTGTACTGGTACTCCGTGTCCGGCCACACCAAGCGCTACCTGGACCACTGGTCCGGCTGGCTGCGCACCCCCGGCCTCGCTTTCCGGGAGACCCTGGCCGGCCGCACCCTGTGGGGCATCGCCGCGCTGGCGGACGCCGAGCCGTCGGTCGCCGACCCGTACGTCGGCACCCTCAACAACTCGGCCGCCTACCTGAGGATGCGCTTCGGCGGGGTCCTGCTGGGCAACGGCAGCGCACCGGGGGACGTACTGAGGGACACCGACGCGCTGCGCCGCGCGAAGACGTTCTTCGCCCAGGAGGCACCCCTCGCGCGCTTCCCGTACGAGACGGCCGCCCGCTAGCACCTACGCGCCGAGGTCCCACGCGCTGATGTCCTACGCGCTGATGTCCTTCGCCGTGAACCGCGCCCAGGCCGCCGAGCCGAACACCGCCGCGTACAGCGCCTGGAGACCGAGGTTCTTCGTCAGGTCGTCCCAGTACACCGGGTCACGCATCAGGTCGGCGAAGGACAGCCAGTAGTGCGAGAAGAAGTACGGCTGCAGCGCGTGCAGCTGGGGTATCTGGTCGAGGATCTGGACCGTGATGAGCAGGCCGACGGTGGTCGCCATCGCCGCTATGCCGCTGTTGGTGAGGGTCGACACGAACAGGCCCAGGGCCGCCACGCCGACCAGTGAGGCGGCCACGACCAGGGCGATCAGCAGGGCTCTGCCGAGTCCGTCGGTGAAGCCGATCCGGGTGCCGGAGATCGTCATCAGGTCGCCGAGCGGGAAGAGCAGCGCGCCGACGATCAGCGCCGACACCGCGACGACCAGGGTGGCCAGCAGACAGAAGGCCAGCACGGTCGTGTACTTGGTGAGCAGCAGCCGGGTGCGGCCGGCCGGCGCGACCAGCAGATAGCGCAGGGTGCCCGCGCCCGCCTCACCCGCTATCGCGTCGCCCGCCACGACCCCGACGGCCATCGGCAGGAAGAACGGCAGCGTCGCGGCCAGCGCCGTGAACACCAGGAACAGGCCGTTGTTGGTGATCTGCGAGATGAACGCCGGGCCCTGTCCGCTGTGGTCCGCCGTCCCACCGCCCCGCGTCTGGATCTTCACCGCGATCCCGACCAGCACGGGCACCGCGGCCAGCACCCCGAGGAGGGCGAGCGTGCGCCAGCGTCGGAGGGTGGTGACCAGCTCGCTGCGCAGCAGTCCGAAGGTCCACAGCGGGTTCGGGCGGCCGGCACCCGGTACGGCTGGTGCGGCCGCTGCGGCCGGTGCGGCCGGCGCCTGGAACGTCTCAGCCCGCGACATCGAAGCCCTCCCCCGTCAGTGCCACGAACGCGTCCTCCAGGGAGGCGCGTTCCAGCGTGAAGCCCCGCACGCGTACACCCGCCGCGACCAGGGCCGCGTTCACCTCGGCCAGGTCCCGCGCGGGCGGTTCACCGGTGACCCGGTCGCCGTCGGCGGTGACGTCCCCGACGCCCTGCTCCTTGAGCACCCCGGCCGCCTCGGCCGCGTCCGGAGTGGTCACCACCAGGCGGCCGCGCGCCCCGGCCGCGAGGTCGGCCACCGCGCCCTGGACGACGAGCCGGCCCTGGGTCATGACGGCCGCGTGCGTGCACACCTGCTCGATCTCGTCGAGGAGGTGCGAGGAGAGGAAGACGGTCGTGCCGTCGGCGGCCAGCTCCCGGATCAGGGTGCGGATCTCCCGCATGCCCTGCGGGTCGAGGCCGTTGGTCGGCTCGTCCAGCACCAGCAGTCCGCGCGGCTGGAGCAGCGCGGCGGCCAGGCCCAGCCGCTGCTTCATGCCGAGCGAGTACGCCCTCGCCTTCTTGCCGGCGGCGGCCGCGAGGCCCACCCGCTCCAGGGCGGCGGCGACCCGGGCGCGCCGGGTGCGGGGGTCGGCGGTCGGGTCGGCGGCGTCGTAGCGCAGCAGGTTGTCCCGGCCGGAGAGGAAGCCGTACAGGGCGGGGCCCTCGATGAGCGCGCCGACCTGCGGGAGGACCGCGCGGGCCGACCGGGGCATGGGCCGGCCCAGGACGTGCGCCGTGCCCGCGGTCGGCTCGATCAGACCCATCAGCATGCGGATGGTGGTGGTCTTGCCGGAGCCGTTCGGACCGAGGAAGCCGAAGACGCTGCCCGCCGGGACGGTCAGGTCCAGACCGTCCACGGCGAGGTGTCCGCCGCGGTAGCGCTTGGTGAGGCCGCGCGTGGCGATGACGCTCTCCCGCGCCCGGCCCGGGTCCCGCTCCGTGGCGGACGGTCCTGCCATCGACTCCCCCCTCGTGTCCTCGCCCCCGAAGGGGCGCGTCCCGTGGTGCCCGAAAGGGGCTACTTGCCCGCGTCCGCCGCCTTCACCAGTGCCTCCTTGGTCACCGCGCCGGCGTAGACCTTGCCGTCGTCCGTTATCAGGGCGTTGACCAGACGGGTGGAGAAGACCGTGCCCTTGCCGAACTTCCCGGAGACGTGGTCACCGAGCGAGCCGAGGAATCCGCCCAGGTCACCGGCCTTGGAGCCGCTCGGCAGGCCGCCCTTGGCGCCGGTGTCGAAGGTGGCGACGGACGTCCAGCCCTTGCCGACGACGGTGGCGCCGCCCGGGCCCTTGGCGAAGTCGCCGCCGGGCAGGGGCGCGTGCTTCCGCTCCCCGGGCTGCTGCTTGTCCTCGGTGACCTTCGCACCCTTGGGCGGGGTGAAGCGGAAGGTGGAGGCATCCGGCTTGGCGAAGGAGACCTGGGTGAAGCCCGCGTCGACCACGGCGGCGCCGCCGCTCTTCGGCGTCAGGGTGAACTTCAGCGGCATGCCCGTCTTCGCGTCCACGGCGATGCTGATCGCGCCGACCGTGGTGCCGGACTGCCGGGGCTTGATGAGCAGCTTGTAGGCGTCGCGCCCGGCGACCTGCTCGGTGCCGTCGACGGTGACGGACGTGGTGTCGTCCACCGACTTCAGCGCCTCGTCGGCGAAGTTTTTGGGCGTGGCCGGGGGCTCGGCCCTGTGGTCCTTGCCGGAGTCGGCCGCCGTGCCGTGGTGGACCTCGTTGCTCTTGCTGTCGTAGCCCCAGACGTCCTTGCCGTCGTGGATGACGCTGTACTCGGACCCCTGTTCCAGCAGCGACACCTTCTGCTTCTCCGGGCCGTCGGCGGCCACGCGCAGGGTGTGCATGCCGGAGACCAGCTCGGTGAGCCTGGCCTTCGGGTCGGCGGAGGATCCGTCGCCGGACCCCTTGGCCGCCCCGGAGATCAGGCCACTCTCCAGGCCGCCGAGGTCGGGCAGGCCGAGGTCGGTGCTGATCCTGACCGTGCCGGACAGCTGCTGCACGTCCGACTTGGCGATCTTGTTGATGAGCTGCTGCGCGGTGATCCTGGGCAGGTCGGGGTCACCGGAGTCGGCGAGCGCCGGGACCAGCCCGATCGTGGCCGCTGCCACCCCCACCACCGCGACGGGGACGGCGTACCGGGCGGCCTTGCGCCGGCCGGAGCGCGGGTCCTCGTCCCGCGCGACGCCCGCTGTGTCGTCGGATTCGTACGGTGCCATGTGTGCCTTACCTCCGTCGTCGGCGGCGGCTGTCCTCACGCTGGTCCACCTGAGCCGCCATTCTCACCCGAATCGGTGAGGAGTGGTGATTTCCGTGGTTTCCATCTCACCAAATCGGCCATGAGGAAGCGTCAGACCTCGGAGCCAACTCCGTGTACGCCTGCGGTATGACACGTAGGGGCGGCGACTCCCCCGACCCGTAGGGGTCGGGCGGGACGACGCACCTGCCGGCGCCGGTGCTCAGCCGGCGCGGTGCACCACCGCGTCGCACAGCTCCAGCAGCGCCGCCTTGGCGTCGCACTCCCGCAGCGGGGCCAGCGCGGCCCGCGCCTCCTCCGCGTACCGGACGGTGTCCCGCCGGGCCTGCTCCAGCGCGGGGTGGTCGCGCAGGGCGGCCAGCGCCTGGGCGTGCCGGGCGTCGTCGCTGAGGTCGGAGTCCAGCAGCTCGCACAGCGCGATGTCCTCGGGCAGCCCCAGCCGGGCCGCCCGCTCGCGCAGCCGGAGCACGGGCAGGGTCGGGATGCCCTCGCGCAGGTCGGTGCCCGGGGTCTTGCCGGACTCGTGGGAGTCGGAGGCGATGTCCAGGACGTCGTCGGCGAGCTGGAAGGCGACGCCGAGCCGCTCGCCGTACTGGGTGAGCACGTCGACGACCGTCTCGTCGGCGCCGGACATCATCGCGCCGAACCGGCACGACACCGCCACCAGCGAGCCCGTCTTGCCGCCGAGCACGTCCAGGTAGTGCTCGACCGGGTCACGGCCGTCCGAGGGGCCCGCGGTCTCCAGGATCTGACCGGTGACCAGCCGCTCGAACGCGAGGGCCTGCACCCGGACCGCCTCGGGGCCGAGGTCGGCGAGGATCTGGGAGGCGCGGGCGAAGAGGAAGTCGCCGGTGAGGACCGCGACGGAGTTGCCCCAGCGGGTGTTGGCGCTGTCCACGCCGCGCCGCACGGCCGCCTCGTCCATGACGTCGTCGTGGTACAGCGTGGCGAGGTGGGTCAGCTCCACGACCACGGCCGACGGCACGATGCCCGGCGCATAGCGGTCGCCGAACTGCGCCGCGAGCATCACGAGCAGCGGCCGGAACCGCTTCCCCCCGGCCCGTACGAGGTGCTGCGCGGCCTCCGTGATGAACGGGACCTCGCTCTTGGTGGCCTCGAGCAAGCCTTCCTCGACAGCCGCCAATCCGGCCTGGACATCGGCTTCCAGAGCCTGGTCCCGCACGCTCAGCCCGAACGGCCCGACGACGGTCACGAGGGGTCTCCTGTCTGCTGGTGTCTGCTGGCGCTTACGCGGTTTGTCGATAGGTCGCTGCCATCACTCAAGTCAGCGTATCCGGTCCTGTTTCGATCACCGATAGCGCCCACCGGTCCAGCCTGGGCGGTATCGGATCATGACCGTTATGTTTGTGATCGGATAGTAAGAACGGACATTTATCGACTTAACCGCAATCTGACCGCTTTGTCGCGGACCGAGGGGCGAGCGGAGTAACGTGCGCGCCACCCTCCGTACCGCTGCGGCCACGGTCACGACGACGGGTACCCCCCTCGACGACGACGGGCACCTCGCCAGGGGTTCCACGGCCGGCCGAACCCGAGCGCAAATCGCCCGAATCCCCCATGTCCGATTTGACGTAATTCGCTATTCCGTGAGTTGAGTCACGCACCCCCACCCGGCACCCGAGGCCTGCCCGTCGACGCCTCCTTCCTTGCCGCACCGCCGAGTTGAGGATTGGCGAACGCAAAGGATCAAGTACCCCATACGGCACAGACCAAGGTCAAATGGGGCGTTCCATGAATCCTTAACTTGTTCCCGACATGTGCTCTCGCATACGTTCCGGGCCGTCGGGCGGAACGCCGAATCCTGCCGCCGCCCGCATCCCCATCGACGAACTCATCCATGCGGCAGGAGCGGGGGACCCAGGTAAGCGCCGGATCGGACGGCACACGTCGCGCCGGAACGGCTAGGGGTGAAGCCGTGCCTTCCCAGAGGGCACGGCCGGGCACCTCCCCGCCCGAACCCGACAGCTCACCTCGCAGGCGACGGAGAGGAACTTTCCCATGCCTGCTGCCGCTCAGCACCGCCGTACCTGGAGCAACCGCTTCATCCGCACCGTCGCCGTCGCCGGCACCGGTGCCGCCGTCCTCGCCCTGCCGCTCATCGGCGCGGCCAGCGCGTCCGCCGCCACCCCGGCCGCCACGACGGCCGCGACCACCCAGGCCGGGTACCCCGACAACCTGGACGGCTGGATCCGCGAGTCCCTCTCGGTCATGGCGCAGAAGGGCATCCCGGGCTCCTACAACGGCATCTACCGCAACATCATCCGCGAGTCCTCGGGCAACCCGAAGGCCATCAACCTCTGGGACTCCAACGCCGCCAAGGGCATCCCGTCCAAGGGCCTGCTCCAGGTCATCGACCCCACTTTCAACGCGTACCACGTGGCCGGAACGTCGTCCGACATCTACGACCCGGTCGCGAACATCACCGCCGCCTGCAACTACGCGGCCGCCCGGTACGGGTCGATCGACAACGTGTTCGGCGCCTACTGACGGGCGTCGCCGCGCTAGGGGCACAGGCTCCTACTGATGTTCCGGTCAGTCGGTCGGGAACAGTCTTTCGAGGACGACGGCGATGCCGTCGTCCTCGTTCGACGAGGTGACCTCGTCGGCCACCGCCTTGAGTTCGGGGTGGGCGTTGGCCATGGCCACCCCGTGTCCGGCCCAGTCCAACATCGGGATGTCGTTGGGCATGTCGCCGAAGGCCAGCGCCCGGCCGGGAGCGATGCCCAGCCGCTCGGCGGCCAGCGCCAGCCCGGTCGCCTTGGTCACCCCGCACGGCTGGAGTTCCACGGTCCCCGGCCCCGACATGGTGACCGTCGCCAGCGACCCCACCGCCGCCCGCGCGAGGGCCGCCAATGCGTCGTCCGACAGGGTGGCGTGGCGCAGCAGCACCTTGCTGATGGGCGCGCGCCACAGGTCCTCGCGCCGCCCGACCCGCACCGCCGGCAGGGTCGGGTGTGGCATCCGGTATCCGGGCTCGATGAGTGTCAGCCCGTCCACGCCGTCCTGGTCGACGGCCGCGTAGACCTGCCCCACCTCGGCCTCGATCTTGCCGAGCGCGGTCTCGGCCAGCTCCCGGTCCAGCCGCACCGACCACAGCAGACGGCCGCTCGCGGCGTCGTAGACCTGTGCGCCCTGCCCGCACACCGCGAGCCCCCCGCAGCCGAGGCCGGCCAGCAGGGGCCGTACCCGCGGGGCCGGGCGGCCCGTCACCACCAAGTGGCGCGCACCGGCCCGCGCCACCCGCGCGAGCGCCGCGAGGGACCGGTCGGAGACGGTGTCGTCGCGGCGCAGCAGCGTCCCGTCCAGGTCGGTGGCGATCAGTGCATACGCGGGGGTGGGTGCCATGATCAGAGAATACGGACACCACGCCCCGCCGACTCACCTGTGATTGCGCGCACTTGTGTGCTGCTCGACCCCAAGTGGTGCCCGGCTGCCCCCTGATGGCGCAGTCGGCGCCGCCGGCCGCTCCTCGTCGCAGCGGCCGGCCGCCTCCTCCCGCAGCACGTCCCGGCACCGGCTCCCCGGGACGGTCGGAGAGCCGGACGATCCGCTCGGGCGGCCACAGCGCGGCGCGCACGTTCGCCGTCGGGACGTGCACGCGCGCGCCGTGACCGGTGTGCCGGTCCGCCCGCGGCCTCACGCGCTCCGCGGCACCGCACGCACTCCCCGATGTTCCGGGTGCGTTCGGTCCGCCGCGGACGGTCCGGCCGTCGTCAGCCGTGTGCCGCCGCCAGGTGTTTCGCCAGGCGCGGGGAGGCGAACTCCGTGCCACAGACGAAGCGCATCACCGGGCCGTACGACGACGCCGCCGGGAGACCGGTGAAGTACAGGCCGCGGACGGAGGAGACGTAGCCGGGGCCGAGCTTCGGCGCGCCGCGGCTCACCTCGAGCCGGGTGCGCAGTTCATGGCCGAGGAAGTCCATCGCCGCGATGTCGACGCGGTAGCCGGTGGCGGCGATGACGTGGTCGGCGGTGAGCCGCTCGCTGCGGCCGCCGTGCGTGCGGACGGTGAGGACGGGGCTGCCGTCCGGCGCCTCGGCACCCACCACGCGCGCGACGTCGTCCACCTGCACGCTGCTCTGGAAACGCTCGCGCAGCCACCAGGCGCCGAGCGGGCCGAGGACCCGGCGGACCAGGTAGTGGCGGGCGGGCTCGGGCAGGTAGCGGTAGGGGTGCGGGTAGTAGCTGAGCGCCCACAGCGACCAGGCGCGGCCGAACGGGGACTCCGGGCGCAGCTTCGGCTGGTCCCAGGGCGGGGCGCCGAAGGCGACCCGGCCCCGCCCGCGCGCGACCACGCGCACGCGTGCACCCGCCTCGGCGGCGAGCGCCGCCGTCTCCAGCGCCGACTGGCCCGCGCCGATCACGATCAGTTCCTTGCCGGCGAAGCGGCTCAGGTCGTGGTGCTGGGAGCTGTGCGAGACCGGGCCGGTCGGGGCCGGGCCGTCGGCCGCCGCGCCCGCCAGCTCCGCGGGGAGATGGGCCAGCCCCGACAGGCCGGTCGCGACGACGACCGCGCGCGCGGTGAACAGTTCTCCGGAGTCCAGTTTGAGTTCGAAGCCGCCGCTCTTGTCGCGGTCGACGGAGACGACCCGGACCCGCTCCAGGTCGGGGAGCAGCTTCTGCTGGAACCACTCGCCGTAACCGATGAAGGCCTCCACCGGGATGATGTCCTCGTCGGTCACCAGGCGGCGGATTCCGGCCGCGTCGCAGTAGTCGGCGAGGGTGTGGCCGGACTGCGGGCAGTCGAGGCTCGAGGCGACGGGCGTCGACTTCAGGAGCATGCCCTGAGGCATGTGGTCGCGCCAGCTGACCATGGGGTCGCCGAAGACGCGGACGGGGATGCCGCGCGCCCGCAGGTGGGCGGCGGTGGACAGGCCGAACGGCCCGGCCCCGATGACTGCAACCGGTCGAATCACGAAGTCCCTCCCCAGGACACGGTGCGCCACTCTGCGTGGCCTTGCCTACTTCGTGGAGGTGCTGCTGCCACGGCGGTTGGTCCGCCACAGCTGATAGAGGTGCTTCGCGCCCGGACGCACGAAGCGGGCGAGCATCGTGAGGAACGGCAGCGGGTCGTCACCCGCGAGCCAGGCCAGCTCCGTCCCGCTCGCCTTCACCGGCGCGTGCGGCGTCGTATAGCCGCTGCGGCGGTAGGCGAGGAGGGCGGGGAGGTCGATGTTCTCCACGATGTAACGGTGGCCGGCGCGCTGTTCCCCCTCCGGTACGGCGCGGCCGGTCAGATTCAGGTGCATGGCGCGGACGACGTCCACCCCCGACTCGTTCTCGAAGAGCCGGAACTGGGCGCCCATGCGCGGATTGAAGTCGAGAAGCTTGTACTGTCCGTCGCGCCGGTCGAAGCGCAGATCGAGGTCGATGATGCCGCTGAAGCCGATCTGTTTGATGAAACGGACGGCGAGGTCGGCGAGTTCCGGGTTGTCGACGACGTACGCGTTCGCCGTCATCCCCGCGTGCGGCGGCCAGGAGCGCACCTTGACGCCGGTGAACAGCGCGAGCGGACCGGAGTCGGCGTCGAAGCAGGCGTGCACGATCCAGTCCTCGGCCTCCTCGCGCGGCAGGTACTCCTGGAGGATGACGCCCGGTTCGTCGCCCCAGTCGCGGGCGAGGCTGAGCAGGCCCTCGCGGGTGGCGATCCTGGTGGTGCCGTTCACGGCGGGGCGTCTGCGCCGGACGAACGCCTCGCGGTTCTTGGCCACCACGGGGAAACGTGCCGTGTCGGCGAAGGCGACGATTGCGTCGTACGACTGCGGGAACGCCGCCGCGGGGCTCGCGATGCCGTGCTCCGCGCACAGTTCGTGCAGCCCCTGCTTGCTGGCGAGGCGGC
This sequence comes from Streptomyces sp. NPDC051133, assembly GCF_040682635.1. Lineage (NCBI taxonomy): Bacteria > Bacillati > Actinomycetota > Actinomycetes > Kitasatosporales > Streptomycetaceae > Streptomyces > Streptomyces sp. NPDC051133. The sequence continues at coordinate 12,382 of NZ_JBFBBK010000035.1, read as the reverse complement.
GGGGCAGAGCCGGGTCCACGCGCGGGAAGAGGAATGATCCGGCCAGTGCGTCCTGGTGCTCGGCGATCAGGACGGCGGCCTCCTCGTCCGTCGGGATGAGGACGGTCGGGCGGCCGATGCGGCGGCCGATGCGCAGCAGTCCCTCGACCAGGTGGCCCGGGTCCTCCGCACCGGTCGTCGGCCACACGAAGGCCTTCTTCAGATAGCGCGAGGAGGCTGCGGGCGTGTACGCGTCCTCCGTGATGGCGTACATGGGCACGCCCAGGCGGCCGAGGCTGCGGATCGCGCCGACACCGCCGTGGTGCAGCGGATAGTCGCCGAACTTGACGATCATTCCTGGTACGTCACGGTCCGCCTCGAACGGCACACCGACGGCGTCTCCGGCCACGGGTCCCCCCACGTGTCCCCCCAAACGGTACGGACCCACCCCGTCCGCGTCCCAAAGGACGCTAAGCCGGAATTGCCCCCTCCGACAAGGCCTATTCGGACATTGCGAACTCTTTAGACACCACACGACAACCCCTTGGGGACACTGCCCAAGACACGCGTCCCGGCCGTAACGTGTGGCGCGACCACATGGAACACAGCGCCATGCATGGCCCGGATGAGAGTGAGGCAGTACCCCATGCCCCCCTTCGACGTCCCCGAGGGCGACCCCTTCGGCCCGCACAACCTTCCCTATGGCGTGTTCTCGCCGTCCGGCAGCACGGAGCGGAGGGTCGGCGTCCGGCTCGGAGACCAGGTACTCGACGCGGGCGCCACCGCCGCCGTGCTCGGCTCGCCGCACCAGGCGCTGCTCGCCCGCCCCACCCTCAACCCGCTGCTCGCCGCCGGCCGCGCGACCTGGTCCGAGGTGCGGCGTGCCGTCACGTCATGGATCACGGACCCCGCACACCGGGAGGCGGTCGAGCCGCTGTTCCACCCGCTGTCCGAGGTGACCCTGCACCTTCCCTTCGAGGTGGCGGACTACGTCGACTTCTACGCCTCGGAGAACCACGCCCGCAACGTCGGCCGGATCTTCCGCCCGGACGCGGAGGACTCCCTGACGCCCAACTGGAAGCATCTGCCGATCGGTTACCACGGCCGCTCCGGCACGGTCGTCGTCTCGGGCACGGACGTCGTACGGCCGTCCGGACAGCGCAAGGGCCCGGGCGACCCGGCACCCGTCTTCGGCCCGTCGATCCGGCTGGACATCGAGGCGGAGGTCGGCTTCGTCGTGGGCGTGCCCTCCGAGCTGGGCAGCCCGGTCGCGCTCGCCGACTTCCGCGACCACGTCTTCGGCCTCTGCCTGCTCAACGACTGGTCCGCGCGGGACATCCAGGCCTGGGAGTACGTCCCCCTCGGCCCCTTCCTCGGCAAGTCGTTCGCGACCTCCGTGTCGGCGTGGATCACCCCGCTGGAAGCGCTCGAGCACGCGCGCGTGGCGCCCCCGGAGCGCACCCACCCACTGCTGCCCTACCTGGACGACGCGGCACCCGGGATCGAGCCCGGCGGCTACGACCTGCGGATCTCCGTCGCGATCAACGGCCACGTGGTCTCCGAACCGCCGTTCTCGACGATGTACTGGACCGCCGCCCAGCAACTCACCCACATGACGGTGAACGGCGCCTCCCTGCGCACCGGTGACCTGTACGGGTCGGGCACGGTGAGCGGTCCGGAGGAACGCCAGCGGGGCTCCCTGCTGGAGCTGACCTGGAACGGCCGCGACCACCTGGAACTCCCCGACGGCAAGCGCGCGTTCCTGGAGGACGGGGACGTGGTGACACTGTCGGCGTGGGCACCCGGTGCGGACGGAGGCCGTGTCGGGCTGGGCGAGGTCAGCGGACGCGTCGTGACGGGCTGACGCGGCTTGTGGCAGGGAACTGCCACAAGCCCCCCAGGATGAGCATCTTGTACTCACCGCTTGACCGATTGACCGCTTGATACAAGCGGTGAGTACAAGGGCGCGTCTCACGGGGGTCGAAGACAGACGGACGGATCGCCGCCGAGACCTGACTCTCACGGCCCCACACCGTCATACTGGCGGGACACGCACCACGCGACGCACCGCCCGGCGCGTCGCCCCGGCACCACCGACACCCGCACCAGCCTCCGACCAGGAACCGGAGCCCCGGCATGACCGTCTGCCTGCTCCTGCTGAGCGTCGTCGCCCTGACGGCCGCCGTACCGGCACCGCGCGCGCTGACCCGGGCGGCCTGGCCCGAACGGGATCCGGTGGTCGCGCTGTGGGTCTGGCAGTGCCTGGTCGCCACCGTCCTGCTGTGCTGTCTGACCGCACTGGTCCTGGGCGCCGCGGCCGTCTTCCACACCGTCCGCGACCGCGTGTTCGCGCCCGCGCCGCCCGCCGTCACCGCCGCGTACGACCTGTCCGCCGCACCGGTGTGGGCCGCCGCGCTCACCGTGCTGCTGGCCTGCGGGGCCGCCTGGACGACGGCGATGCTGGGCCGGGAACTCGTCGAGGCCCGCCGCAGCCGCGGCCAGGCCCGGGCGCAGCTGCGCGAGCGCGCCCCCGACCTGCCGGCCGGGCTGCCGGCGGCGCGCGGCCCGATGCTGGTACTGGAGGACGAGTACCCGGACGCCTGGTGGATGCCGGGGCACCCGCCGCAACTGGTCGTCACCACCGGGGCGCTGCACCGCCTCACCGGCCACCAACTGGACGCCGTCCTCACCCACGAGCGCGGGCACGCGCGTGCCCACCACGACTGGCTCCTGCACCTGTCCACCGCGCTCGCCACCGGCTTCCCGCGCGTCCCGCTCTTCGCCCACTTCTGCGACCAGACGCACCGCCTGGTCGAGCTGGCCGCCGACGACACGGCGTCCCGTCGCTGCGGTCACCTCACCACCGCTCTCGCGCTGATCGAGCTGAACCAGCACCGGGGCGTCCTCTCCTGCGCCTCCAGCCGTCGCCTCCTCGGCGAGCGCGTGGACCGCCTGCTGGAGCCGCCGCCCCGGCTGCTGCGCCGGCACCGCGCCCTGACGACGACGGTGGCCGCCCTGGTGCCGCTGCTGCCGCTGCTGATCACATTCGCGCCAGGGCTGACGGCCCTGTCCTGACACGGCCTGGCGCCCCGGCCGGGTGGCAGATCTCACCCCGTCAACCGCAAAGCCGCAGCTCAGCACCCTGTCCTACACGCCGTCACCTGGCGCAACACTGCAGCAACACCTCTTTCCCTACCGCCTCGGTATGGTTCCAGCCATGCCACCCACCGACCGCCCCCGCGACCACGCCGGTCAGGGCGCCGCGACCACCGTCGCCGCCCACCGCGCACGTCGCCGGCTGCGAGCGGACCGGGCCCGGCAACTCGCCGACCTGCTACGCCGCCAGCTCCTCACCGGCGCGTTCCAGGACGGCACCCTGCCCCACGAGTCGACACTCGCCACCGACTACCGCGCCTCCCGCAACACCGTCCGCCAAGCCCTGGACCTGCTCCGGGCGGAGGGACTGGTGGACCGGCTGCCCGGAGTCGGCACCGTGGTCGTCGCCCGGAAGTACCCCCACGGGCTCGACCGGCTGATGGGCCTCGCGGAAACCCTCCGCGAACACGGCCGCGTCACCAACGAGGTCCGCACCATGGGCCCCGCCCCCGCACCCGCCCCGGTCGCCGACCGCCTCCGCGTCCCGGCGGGCGCCGACGTCCTCTACATCGAACGCCTGCGCCGCCTGAACGGCCTCCCGCTCTCCCTCGACCTCACCTACATCCCGCTCGACATCGGCACCGCCCTGCTCGGCGCCGACCTGGAGAACACCGATGTCTTCCGCCTCCTGGAAGCCATCACCGGACAGCCCCTCGGCCACGCCGAGATCACCCTGGAGGCGGTGAACGCGGACGCCCACTCCGCCGCCGTCCTCCAGGCCCCGCGCGGCTCTGCCGTGCTGATGCTGGAACGCCTCACCCACCTCGCCGACGGCCGCCCCGTCGACCTGGAGTTCATCCGCTTCCGCGGGGACCGCATCACCATGAGCGGCCTGCTCCACCGGTCGTAACGCACCCGCCGCACATACCCCTGCCTGCACGTTTACTGGAGACAGCCATGCCCTTGGCGCCCCAGCGGGCCGACGTGCCCGTGACCATCGACGAGTCGAAGTGCATCGACGGCTGCACCCTCTGCGTGGACATGTGCCCGCTGGACTCCCTCGCCATCGACGACAGCAGCGGCAAGGCGTACATGCACGTCGACGAGTGCTGGTACTGCGGCCCGTGCGCGGCCCGCTGCCCCACCGGAGCCGTGACGGTCAACATGCCCTACCTGCTCCGGTGAGAGGTCCCACCACCATGAAACGCGCAGCAACCGCCCTGTCCGCCGCCGCACTCCTGCTCCCCCTGACCGCCTGCGGCGGCAGCGCGGAGGCCGGCAGCGGCACCACGGTCACCGTGACCGTCGGCTACCAGTCCAAGACCATCAACACCGTCACCGCGGGAACGCTGCTGCGCTCCCTCGGCTACTTCGAGAAACAGCTCAACTCGCTGCACGACGGGCACACGTACAAGGTCGACTGGCAGGACTACGCCACCGGCGCCCCGATCACCGCGCAGATGACCGCAGGGAAGATCGACATCGGCTCGATGGGCGACTTCCCGCTGCTCCTCAACGCGGCCCGCGGCAAGCAGCTCGGACACCCCACGCACCTGGTGTCGGTCACTGGCTACAACCTGCGCGGCGGCCTCAACACCGTCGTCACCGCCCCGGACTCCAAGCTCACGTCCCTGAAGGACCTCAAGGGCAAGAAGGTCTCCACGAGCATCGGCTCCGCCGCCGACGGAACCCTCGTACGGGCCCTGCAGCGCGCCGGCATCGACCCGGACCAGGGGATCTCCAAACTCAACCAGCAGCCGGCCGTGGGCGCCTCCGCGCTCTCCTCCGGTGGGGTGGACGCGCTGTCGCAATTCGTCGCCTGGCCCGGCCTGCTCGCCTACCAGGGCAAGGCCAAGGCCCTGTACGACGGGGCCCAGCTGAACCTGCCCACCTTCCACGGCGTCACCGCCGGCGAGGACTTCGCCCAGCAGCACCCGGCCGTCCTGGAGGCGTTCCTCAGGGCACAGGCCGAGGCCACCGACTATCTCAACGCGCATCCCGTCACCGCGGCCGAGAAGGTCGCCGACGCGACCGGCCTGCCCGCCGAGGTCGTCTACCTCTACAACGGCACCCACGGCATCGCCACCTTCGATCCGGCCGTCAAACCGCAGCTCGTCTCCGCGCTGAAGCAGGACGTGGCCGTGCTGAAGGCGGCCAAGCTGACCGGCGACATCGACGTGGACGGCTTCGTCGACGACCAGTACGTGAAGAAGGCCCTCGGCGCGTCATACGCCAAGCGGCTCGCCGCCACGCCCCCGCCGGCCGCGAGCGAGGTGTGGCCCAAGGGCAGCGAGAAGACCGTCTCCTTCAAGTCCGCCGCCGCACTGCTGGCCTACGTAGCCGGGCACCAGGACGGCATCCGCGCCGCCTATGTGCCCGACGCCACCACCGGCACCCTCTGGTTCGCGGACAAGGCGGTCTGGGTGGCCGACGGCGACCGGCTGCTGCCCTTCGTCGCCCCGGCGACCGCGCAGGCCTACGTCTTTGCCCACAGCGGCGCCCGTACGGTCTCCTACCGCGACGCCCTGGAGCGGGCCTCATGACCCGGCGGCCCCTGGCCCGGTATGCGCTGCGGACGGTTTCGCTGGCCGCCGCCCTCGGCCTGTGGCAGCTGCTGACCAGCCTGGACGTCGACCTGTGGCTGCGGTTCTCGCAGTTCCCGACGGTCACCGACGTGGCCGGTGCCTTCGCCGACCGGCTGGCCGGTGCCGACTACTGGACCGACCTCACCGACAGCCTCACCCGTATCCTCAGCGGTTTCGCCCTGGCCGCCGTCCTGGGCGTGGCGACCGGTGTGCTCGTGGCCCGCTCGCCCCTCGCCGAGGACCTGCTCGGCCCGGTGCTCGAAGTGATCCGCCCCATCCCGGCGATCGCGCTGGTCCCGGTGGCGATCCTCCTCTTCCCCTCGAACGAGCAGGGCATCGTCTTCATCACCTGCACCGCCGCCTTCTTCCCGGTGCTGGTCTCCACCCGGCACGCGGTCCGCGCCCTGACCCCCGTATGGGAGGAAGCGGTGCGCACCATGGGCGGCAGCCGGCTGCGGATCCTGCGCTCGGTGGTGCTGCCGGGCGCGCTGCCCGGCATCTTCGGCGGGCTGTCGGTCGGCATCGGTGTGTCCTGGATCTGTGTGATCTCCGCCGAGATGATCTCCGGGCAGTACGGCGTCGGCTACCGCACCTGGCAGGACTACACGGTGGTGAACTACCCCGGCGTCTTCGTCGGCATGGTCACGATCGGCGTCCTCGGCTGGGTCACCTCCACGGCCGTGGAACTCCTCGGCCGGCGTCTGACCCGCTGGCTGCCCCGCACCTCGTACGTCCCCGGCGGACGTACCCGCGCTCCCCGGCCGCCCGCCGTCACCGGCCCGGCCCACGGCGATTCCGAGCACAAGGCCCACGCCCAGCAGCAGGGCCAGGACGACCCCGAGGAGGCCCGCGATGAGCACCTCGTCTGAGACCGTCACCGCTCCCGTCGATGCCCCCGCGGAGGTCGTGCGCGGCACCCGGCTCACCTTCCGTGGCGCCGTACTCGGCCGCCCGGACGCCCCCGTGCTGCACGACGTCGACCTGGACGTCGCCCCCGGCGAGATCCTCACCGTCGTCGGCCCCTCCGGCTGCGGCAAGTCCACACTGCTGCGCACGCTCGCCGGACTGCTGCCTCCCCTGGGCGGCACCGCCGAAGTGGACGGCAGCCCGCTGACCGGCCCCTCGGCCGGCCGCGCCCTGGTCTTCCAGGAGGACGCGCTGCTCCCCTGGCGCACCTTGCGCGGGAACGTCGAACTGCCGCTCGCCATCAAGGGCGTATCGCGCGCCGGACGCCGTTCCCGGGCCGCGTCCTGGCTCGAACGCGTCGGACTCAGCGAGCAGGCCGGGCAGTTGCCGCACCGCGTCTCCGGTGGGCAGCGCCAGCGCGCCCAGTTGGCGCGCGCCTTGGCCGACAGCCCGCGCGCGGTCCTCATGGACGAGCCCTTCGGCGCCCTCGACGCCCAGACCCGTTCCGGCATGCAGGACCTGCTGGTGGACGTGTTGCGCGGCACGGGCGCGACCGTCGTCTTCGTCACGCACGACGTGGACGAGGCGCTCTTCCTCGGCGACCGCGTGGCCCTGCTCGGCTCCGGCCGGGTGGTCGCCGTACGGGACGTACCGCGCCCCCGTGACCGCGCGGCGTTCGACGCACCCGCCCGCGTGGCCCTGCGCCGCGACATCCTCACCTCGCTCGGCTCCTGAAAGGCACCCCGGTGACCAGCCCCGCGCCCGCTTCCCTGGAGATTCCCGCCGTCACCGACGCCGAGGAACTGACCTGCGACGTCCTGGTCATCGGCGGTGGCACCGCCGGAACCATGGCCGCCCTGACCGCCGCCGAGCGCGGCGCCGACGTCCTGCTGCTGGAGAAGGCCCACGTCCGTCACTCCGGCGCCCTCGCCATGGGCATGGACGGCGTGAACAACGCGGTCGTCCCGGGCCGTGCCGAGCCCGACGACTACGTCGCCGAGATCACCCGCGCCAACGACGGCATCGTCGACCAGGCCACCGTCCGCCAGACCGCCACCCGCGGCTTCGCGATGGTGCAGCGACTGGAGTCGTACGGCGTCAAGTTCGAGAAGGACGAGCACGGCGAGTACGCGGTGCGCCAGGTGCATCGCTCCGGCTCGTACGTACTGCCCATGCCAGAGGGCAAGGACGTCAAAAAGGTCCTCTACCGGCAGTTGCGGCGGCGCGAGATGCGGGAGCGGATCCGGATCGAGAACCGGGTGATGCCGGTCCGGGTGCTCACTGCCGAGGGCCGGGCCGTGGGCGCCGTCGGCTTCAACACCCGGACCGGCGCCTTCGTCACCGTCCGCGCGGGTGCGGTCGTCCTCGCCACCGGCGCCTGCGGCCGGCTCGGGCTGCCCGCCTCCGGCTACCTGTACGGCACCTACGAGAACCCCACCAACGCCGGTGACGGCTACGCCATGGCCTACCACGCGGGCGCCGAGCTGACCGGTATCGAGTGCTTCCAGATCAACCCGTTGATCAAGGACTACAACGGGCCGGCCTGCGCCTACGTCGCCAACCCCTTCGGTGGCTACCAGGTCAACCGGCACGGGGAGCGCTTCGTCGACTCCGACTACTGGTCCGGGCAGATGATGGCCGAGTTCGCCGCCGAGGTCGCCAGCGACCGGGGCCCGGTCTACCTCAAGCTCAGCCACCTCCCCGAGGAGTCGGTCTCCGCCCTGGAGACGATCCTGCACTCCACCGAACGGCCCACCCGGGGCACCTTCCACTCCGGGCGCGGGCACGACTACCGCACCCACGACGTCGAGATGCACATCTCCGAGATCGGCCTGTGCGGCGGCCACTCCGCCTCCGGCGTCCGCGTCGACGACCACGCCCGGACGACCGTCCCCCGCCTGTACGCCGCCGGCGACCTTGCCTGCGTCCCGCACAACTACATGATCGGCGCGTTCGTCTTCGGCGATCTCGCCGGCGCGGACGCCGCCCAGTACACGGCGTACCGGGGCGAGCTTCCCGACGACCAGGTCCGTGAGGCGCATGAACTGATCTACCGTCCGCTGCGCCACGCGGACGGCCCGCCGCAGCCCCAGGTCGAGTACAAGCTGCGCCGCTTCGTCAACGACTACGTGGCACCGCCGAAGTCCGGCGCCCGGCTCTCCCTCGCCCTGGAGGCCTTCGAGCGGATGCACGCCGACATCGCCGCGATGGGCGCCCGCACCCCGCACGAGCTGATGCGGTGCGCCGAGGTCACCTTCATCCGCGACTGCGCGGAGATGGCCGCCCGTGCCTCCCTGGCCCGCACCGAGTCCCGCTGGGGCCTCTACCACGACCGGCTCGATCATCCGCGGCGTGACGACGCCTCCTGGTTCCATCACCTCGATCTGCACAAGTCCCCCTCTGGTGCGATGGAGTTCACGGCCCGTCCCGTGGCTCCGTATCTGGTTCCGGTCGAGGAGTTCACCCCGGTCGGCGGTCCCTCCCGGCGGCTGGGCGAGGTCCACGGCGAGCACGTGGCCACGGCCGGCCCGCGCGAGGTGGCCCCGGTCGCGGCCGGACCGGCGTCCGCGCGTGCCTCCGGTGCCGCCGACGACCGGGCCAATGCCCCGGGAACCGCCTCGCCCCGGCTTCTGGAACTGCTGGAGCTGGCCGAAGCCGAGCCCGAACTCGACCTGGTCGAGCCCTACTTGACCGATGCCGATCCCTCTGTCCGCCGTACGGCCGTCTCGGTGCTGACCGAGACCGTGCCGCCCGGCACCGGGCGGGCCCTGGCCGGTGCCCTCGCCGACCCCGACGCCGAGGTCCGCACCGCCGCCGCGGCCTCACTGCGCGAACTCGTCGAGACCCTGCCGGCCGAGCCCGCCCTGGGCACCGCCCTGACCGGTGCGCTCGCCCAGGCCGACCCCGTGGTCCGTGCCGCCGCCCTCGATGTGCTGCGTGCCCTGCGGCTCGGCGAGGCCGCGGTGTTCTCGGCGGCGCTGGACGACCCCGACGTCGCCGTGCGCACCGAGGCCGTACGGGCGCTCGTGTCCGTCGACGCGGTCGGGCCGCTGGCGGATGCCGCGGACGATCCCTCCCGGGAGGTCCGGGTCACCGTGGCCAAGGCGCTGGCCGCCGTCGGTTCGGCGTCCCTGACGGCAGCCGACCGGGAGCTGCGGTCCGGCACCCTGGACCGGCTCACCGAGGACACCGACCCGCTGGTGCGCGGTGCCGCGCTCGGTGCGCTGGCCACCACCGGCTGCCCGGCGCCGCTCGCCGCCCGCGCCGTGGCCGCCCTGGCGGACCCGGCCTGGCAGGTCAGGTCCGGGGCCGCCACCGCGCTGTCGGCCGCCGATGCCGGCACCGCCGTCCCCGCGCTCGCCAAGGCACTCGGTGACACGAACGCCGATGTGCGCAAGGCGGCGGTCCTGGCCCTGACCCGGCACCGGGTCACGGAGGAGGCCCGCGCGGCCCTCGCCACGGCCACGACCGACTCGGACGCGGACGTCAGGGCCTACGCGGCACGGGGGCTGTGAGGCCCCTGCCCGCTGGGGCCGTATCCGGGCTATATCCAGTCGTCCGGCTCCGGCTCGGGCTCCGAGTCGGGCCAGTCGTCCTCAGGGTCGGTACCGCCGGCGGCCGGGCTCGCTCCGTCGAGGGAGGACAGCACCGCGAGAACGCCCTCCCCGTACGTCGCCAGCTTCTTCTCGCCCACCCCGCTCACCGTGCCCAGGTCGCGCACCGAGCCGGGGCGGCGGGTGACGATCTCCCGCAGCGTGGCGTCGTGAAAGATGACGTACGCCGGGACGCCCTGCTCCCGGGCCTGCTCGGCACGCCAGGCGCGCAGGGCCTCGAAGGCGGGGAGCAACTCGCCGGGCAGCTCGGCCGCGGCGGCCTTGGCCTTGCGGTCGCCCCCGGACGCACCGCCCGACCGGGACCGGGAGGCGGCCGGCTTCTTCGGCTCCTTGCGCAGCGGCACCTCGCGTTCCCGGCGCAGCACCGCGCCGCTCGTCTCGGTGAGCACCAGCGTGCCGTACTCCCCCTCGACCGCGAGCAGTCCCTGGGCCAGCAGCTGGCGGATGACGCCTCGCCACTCGCTCTCGGCGAGGTCCTGGCCGATGCCGAAGACGGACAGCTGGTCGTGGTCGAACTGGATCACCTTGCCGGTGCGCTTGCCGAGCAGGATGTCGACGATCTGCAACGCGCCGAACTTCTGTCCGCGCTCCCGCTGCAGCCGTACCACCGTCGACAGCACCTTCTGTGCGGCGATCGTGCCGTCCCAGGTCTCCGGCGGGGTCAGGCATGTGTCGCAGTTGCCGCAGCCCGCCGCATCGGGGTCCTGGCCGAAGTAGGCGAGCAGCTGGCCCCGGCGGCACTGGGCCGTCTCGCACAGCGCGAGCATGGCGTCGAGGTGGGCGGCGGCCCGGCGGCGGAACGCCTCGTCCCCCTCGCTGGACTGGATCAGCTTGCGCTGCTGTATGACGTCGTTCAGGCCGTACGCCATCCAGGCCGTGGACGACAGGCCGTCGCGGCCCGCGCGGCCGGTCTCCTGGTAGTAGCCCTCGATCGACTTGGGCAGGTCGAGGTGGGCGACGAACCGTACGTCCGGCTTGTCGATGCCCATGCCGAAGGCGATGGTCGCCACGACGACCAGGCCGTCCTCGCGCAGGAAGCGGGACTGGTGGGCGGCGCGGGTGCCCGCGTCGAGGCCCGCGTGGTACGGCACCGCCTCGATGCCGTTGGCCGTCAGGAACTCCGCCGTCCGCTCCACGGAGTTGCGTGAGAGGCAGTAGACGATGCCCGCGTCGCCCGCGTGCTCCTCCCGGAGGAAGGTGAGCAGCTGCTTCCTGGGGTCGGCCTTGGGCACGATCCGGTACTGGATGTTCGGCCGGTCGAAGCTGGCGACGAAGTGGCGGGCCGTCGGCAGGTTCAGCCGCTGGGTGATCTCCTCGTGCGTGGCGCGGGTGGCCGTCGCGGTGAGGGCGATCCGCGGCACGTCCGGCCAGCGCTCACCGAGGAGGGACAGGGTGAGGTAGTCGGGGCGGAAGTCGTGGCCCCACTGGGACACGCAGTGCGCCTCGTCGATCGCGAAGACGGAGATCTTGCCGCGCGAGAGCAGGTCGAGCGTGCCCTCCAGGCGCAGCCGCTCCGGTGCCAGGTACAGCAGGTCCAGCTCACCGGTCTGGAACTCCGCCTCGACCATGCGCCGCTCGTCGAAGTCCTGCGTGGAGTTGATGAAGCCGGCGCGCACGCCGAGGGCGCGCAGGGCGTCCACCTGGTCCTGCATCAGCGCGATCAGCGGCGAGATCACCACGCCCGTACCCGGTCTGACCAGGGCCGGGATCTGGTAGCACAGCGACTTGCCGCCGCCGGTCGGCATGAGGACGAGGGCGTCGCCGCCCGCCACCACATGCTCGATGATCGCGTCCTGCTCGCCCCGAAAGGCCTCGTATCCGAAGACCCGGTGCAGCGTGGCCAGCGCCTCGCTGTCGGCCGCGCCCGGCCCCTCGGTCACCTGTGGCATCTCGCTGATCCCGCCCGTCGCACCCATCGTCCTGTCCCCCGTCGGTCCCCCGTGTGTCGTCTCTCGACCGCTGCTTCCACGATAGGGGGCGGGACCGACAGCCTCGGAAGTTATCCACAGGCTCGACCCTTTCTTTCGGGTGACCGGTTGCTCACGGAACGCACCCGGCGGCTCGGCGGGGGCGCCGCCGACAGCACGGCGGCCCGGCACCTCCACGTCGCGGTAGATCTTCTCCTGGATGAGCACCGTCTTGCCGACGCCGGCACCACCGAACAGACCGATCTTGCCGCCCTTGACGTACGGGGTCAGCAGG